>NZ_LT629758.1:5923750-6250000 GCF_900104725.1 Actinoplanes derwentensis | reverse complement strand
GCGATGGGGTGACGCAGGAAGGTAGATGATCCCGGCCGGTGGTTGTGCCGGGGTAAGCGTGTAGGACGTACCGTAGGCAAATCCGCGGTGCATATAGTCTGAGACGTGATGCCGAGCCGTTCTGGTGAAGTCATTGATCCTATGCTGCCGAGAAAAGCCTCTAGCGAGCTTTGAGCGGCCCGTACCCTAAACCGACACAGGTGGTCAGGTAGAGAATACCAAGGCGACGGGTGAACTGTGGTTAAGGAACTCGGCAAATTGCCCCCGTAACTTAGGGAGAAGGGGGGCCGGACGCGTGAAGCCACTTGCTGGTGGAGCGTGGTATGGCCGCAGAGAGCAGGGGGAAGCGACTGTTTACTAAAAACACAGGTCCATGCCAAGTCGTAAGACGATGTATATGGACTGACGCCTGCCCGGTGCTGGAACGTTAAGGGGACCTGTTAGCCCGTGAGGGCGAGGCGGAGAACTTAAGCGCCAGTAAACGGCGGTGGTAACTATAACCATCCTAAGGTAGCGAAATTCCTTGTCGGGTAAGTTCCGACCTGCACGAATGGCGTAACGACTTCCCCACTGTCTCAACCACAGGCCCGGCGAAATTGCAGTACGAGTAAAGATGCTCGTTACGCGCGGCAGGACGGAAAGACCCCGGGACCTTTACTATAGCTTGACATTGGTATCTGAATTTAATTGTGTAGGATAGGTGGGAGCCGGTGAAGCTCGGACGCCAGTTCGGGTGGAGGCAATGTTGAAATACCACTCTGTTGGGTTTGGGTATCTAACTTGCGGCCCTGATCGGGTCGAGGGACAGTGTCTGGTGGGTAGTTTAACTGGGGCGGTTGCCTCCTAAAGGGTAACGGAGGCGCCCAAAGGTTCCCTCAGCCTGGTTGGCAATCAGGTGTTGAGTGTAAGTGCACAAGGGAGCTTGACTGTGAGACTGACGGGTCGAGCAGGGACGAAAGTCGGGACTAGTGATCCGGCACTTGCGAGTGGAAGCGGTGTCGCTCAACGGATAAAAGGTACCCCGGGGATAACAGGCTGATCTTCCCCAAGAGTCCATATCGACGGGATGGTTTGGCACCTCGATGTCGGCTCGTCGCATCCTGGGGCTGTAGCAGGTCCCAAGGGTTGGGCTGTTCGCCCATTAAAGCGGTACGCGAGCTGGGTTTAGAACGTCGTGAGACAGTTCGGTCCCTATCCGCCGTGCGCGTTGGATACTTGAGAAGGGCTGTCCCTAGTACGAGAGGACCGGGACGGACGAACCTCTGGTGTGCCAGTTGTTCCGCCAGGAGCATGGCTGGTTGGCTACGTTCGGAAGGGATAACCGCTGAAAGCATCTAAGCGGGAAGCCTGCTTCGAGATGAGGTATCCCACCACCTTGAGTGGGTAAGGCTCCCAGCTAGACTACTGGGTTGATAGGCCGGAGATGTAAGCACGGTAACGTGTTGAGTTGACCGGTACTAATAGGCCGAGGGCTTAACCACCCTAAATTTTGTGCTTAGCGTCCACTGTGTGATTCACAGCAAACGAACAACCACCCCGATCCGGAGAAGTCCGGTCCTCGGGTTGCTGGTTGATGTTTCGCTGATGGCTGTTTCGGTGGTCATAGCGGAGGGGAAACGCCCGGTTACATTCCGAACCCGGTAGCTAAGCCCTCCAGCGCCGATGGTACTGCACTCGTGAGGGTGTGGGAGAGTAGGACGCCGCCGGACTCAAACGTATGGAAAGGCCCACCCGGGTGACCGGGTGGGCCTTTTCTGCATTTCCGGGACGGAATGCGGTTCGGGACTGGAGCCCGTTTCGGGACTTGAGCCGGGGATCGCGGTAGTGGCGAGCTGGGCCGGTCTGGATGCGTCTGAGCGGCGGTTTGAGGTCAGTGCCGTGGGTCATCAGTGCCCTGGGAGTCGACTGCTGAGGATCGGCTGCTGGTGAGCGGTTGTTGGGATCGGGGCCTGAGGGGATCAGGAGTGGCCTTGGGGAAATGCCGCTCGGGCGGCCGGGGGCTGTTGTGGGCGTCGGGGAAGACGTCGGTAGCGGCGCAGCCGGGGACTTGGGGGTGCGGTTGTGGGAGGTGTAGGCGTACCGAATCAGGATCTGGTTTGGATTGCGTTTCGCAGTTCGCGCATCAAGGGGGCTGCTTCGGAATCGGTGCGGTTGGTGAACATCGCCAAGGCCAGGCTTCCGTGGTCGGCCCAGCCGCAGACTGCCAGGTCGCCGTCGCTGGATTTGGCGATGCCGCATTTCATCGTGCCGCCGAAATCGCCGGCGTCGACTTCCTTGAGGCCGGTGATCGCGCTCTGGTCGTCGCTTACCAGGGTGAACGCTGAATCCAAGTCGCTTTCCGGGGACCACAGCAGAGTGGTGCCGCCGAAGAAGAGGACCGACTTGTCGTCGCCGGCCGTGTAGACCGCGCCGACCGCCTTGTCCATGGTGATCTCGGCGGACAGGGCCGTCTGCAGGTAGTCGGCGGTGGCGGTGGCCTCTTCGCTGTCGTTCAGGGTCAGCGCGCCGATCTTGGTGGGGGTGGAGAGGGTGGTGTGGCGTTCCGAGTTCACCGTCCAGCCGAACCAGCCGATGGTGCCGGCGCCGGCCAGAGCCACCGCCAGCAGCGAACTCAGGACGACCGTGCGGACCTTGCGGTTGCCGGCCGTCTCGGTGGGATCGTTGCTCTCCGCATCGGTGAGCCGGAACGCTGAGTGACCGTCGTCGGCGGTGATCTCGAACGGGACGTCACCGGCGGCGGGGCTGTGATCCACCGGCGCCTGGTCGGGCGTGTCCGCGCTGGGAGTGGGACCGGTGGGGGTGGGCGCCTGCTGGCCGCGATCCGACATCCGTCGAGCCTATCCCGCGCCAGCTATCCCGGCGGTGTCGCCCGATGCTGCCCGAACAGTGGCCGGGTGCGATCGCTTCCTCCCGGGGAGGTGCGAATTCGTGGTGCTCGGAACGGATCCGTAGACTTGTCGGGTGACCGATGAGACCAGAGCCCGTACTCCCGACAGCCGGCCCACCGGTGGACTCTCCGCTCAGTACCAGCCGGGCGAGGTAGAGCAGCGGCGGTACGAGCGGTGGGTATCGGAGGGTTACTTCACCGCGGACCCGAAGAGTGACAAGCCGCCGTTCACGATCGTGATCCCGCCGCCGAACGTGACCGGCTCGCTGCACGTGGGGCACGCCCTCGACCACACCATCCAGGATGTCCTGGTGCGGCTCAAGCGGCTGCAGGGCTACGAGGTGCTGTGGCTGCCGGGCATGGACCACGCCGGCATCGCCACGCAGAACGTCGTCGAGCGGCAGCTCGCGTCCCAGCAGCTGTCCCGGCACGACCTGGGCCGGGAGAAGTTCGTCGAGCGGGTCTGGGAGTGGAAGGCCGAGTCCGGCGGCGCGATCCTGGCGCAGATGCGGCGGCTCGGCGACTCCGTCGACTGGACGCGTGAGCGTTTCACGATGGACGAGGGTCTGTCCCGCGCGGTGCAGACGATCTTCAAGAAGATGTTCGACGACGGGCTGATCTACCGGGCCAACCGGATCATCAACTGGTGCCCGCGGTGCCTCACCGCGCTCAGTGACATCGAGGTCGAGCACACCGATGACGAGGGCGAGCTGGTCTCGATCCGGTACGGGGAGGGTGACAACGCGATCGTCGTCGCCACCACGCGTGCCGAGACGATGCTCGGTGACACCGCGGTGGCCGTGCACCCCGACGACGAGCGGTACAAGCACCTGGTCGGCACCGAGGTGGAGCTGCCGCTGACCGGCCGGCGCATTCCGATCGTGGCGGACGAGCACGTCGACCCGTCGTTCGGCACCGGCGCGGTGAAGGTGACGCCGGCGCACGACCCGAACGACTTCGAGATCGGCCAGCGGCACAACCTTCCCAGCCCGGCGATCATGGACGAGCGTGCGGTCATCACGGTGCCCGGCCCGTTCCAGGGCCTGGACCGGTACGAAGCCCGGCCGGCGATCGTCGCCGCGCTGCGGGAGGAAGGCCGGATCGTCGCGGAGAAGCGGCCCTACCTGCATTCGGTCGGGCACTGTTCGCGGTGCAAGACGACGGTGGAGCCGCGGCTGTCGCTGCAGTGGTTCGTCAACACCAAACCGCTGGCGAAGGCGGCCGGTGACGCGGTCCGGGACGGCCGGGTCGCGATCGAGCCGGCCGAGCTGTCCAAGCGCTACTTCGCGTGGGTCGACAACATGCACGACTGGTGCATCTCGCGGCAGCTGTGGTGGGGGCACCGGATCCCGGTCTGGTACGGACCTGAGGGCCAGATCGTGTGTGTCGGCCCCGACGAGCAGGCGCCCACCGGTGAGGGCTGGCACCAGGACGAGGACGTCCTCGACACCTGGTTCTCCTCCGGGCTGTGGCCGTTCTCCACGCTGGGCTGGCCGGAGAAGACCGCCGAGCTGGAGAAGTTCTACCCGACCAGTGTGCTGGTGACCGGCTACGACATTCTGTTCTTCTGGGTGGCCCGGATGATGATGTTCGGGTTGTACGCGATGGACGGCAGGCAGCCGTTCGACGTGATCAACCTGCACGGCATGGTGCGGGACCAGTTCGGCAAGAAGATGTCGAAGTCGTTCGGCAACGTGGTCGACCCGCTCGACTGGATCGAGCGGTACGGCGCCGACGCCACCCGCTTCACGCTCGCTCGCGGCGCCAACCCCGGCTCCGACGTGCCGATCAGTGAAGAGTGGTGCCAGGGGTCGCGCAACTTCTGCAACAAGCTGTGGAACGCGACCCGGTTCGCGCTGATGAACGGGGCCACCACCGTCGGCGACCTGCCGGCGGAGTCGGAGCTGTCCGCGATCGACAAGTGGATCCTGTCCCGCCTGCAGCACGTCACCGCCGAGGTGGACGGTTACTTCGCGGCGTACGAGTACGCGAAGGTCTGTGACGCCCTCTACCACTTCGCGTGGGACGACGTCTGTGACTGGTACCTGGAATTGAGCAAGCCGGTCCTCGCCGCCGGAAGCCCGACCACCCAGCGCGTCCTGGGGCACGTGCTCGACCAGCTGCTGCGGCTGCTGCACCCGGTCATCCCGTTCGTCACCGAGGAACTGTGGATCGCCCTCACCGGCGGCGAGACCGTGATGAAGTCGGCCTGGCCCACGGTGGACCAGGCGCTCATCGACGACGCCGCCGAGGACGAGCTGGCCGCCCTGCAGAAGGTGGTCACCGAGGTTCGCCGGTTCCGTGCCGACCAGGGACTCAAACCGGGCCAGCGGGTCACCGCCGCGCTCACCGGCCTGGGCAACGTCGGGATCAGCGCGCACGAGGCGCTGATCCGATCGCTGGCCCGGCTCGACGCGCCCGGCGACGACTTCGCCGCCACCGCCACCCTCGCGGTGACCGGCAGCATCACCGTCGACCTGGACACCCGCGGCACCATCGACGTGGCGGCCGAACGGGCCCGGCTGGAGAAGGACAAGGCGGGCGCCGAGAAGGAGGCGACCCAGTGCCGGGCCAAGCTCGGCAACGAGGCCTTCGTCGGCAAGGCCCCGGAACAGGTGGTCGCGAAGATCAAGGACCGGCTGGCCACGGCTGAGGCCGACCTGGTTCGGATCGCTGCCGCCCTTGACGCTCTGCCGGCCGCATGACCAGCGAATACGCCGAAGTGGAAGCCGCGCTGGAGAAGCGCGGCTTCACCCGCATGATCTTCGACATGCAGAAGATCCGGGACCTGATGGACATGCTGGGCAGCCCGCAGCGGGCTTACCCGGCGATCCACCTGACCGGGACGAACGGCAAGACCAGCACGGCCCGGATGATCGACGCGCTGCTGAACGCCCACGGGCTGCACACCGGGCGGTACACCAGCCCGCACCTGGAGAGCATCCGGGAACGCATCAGCCTCGACGGTGACCCGGTGTCCGAGGAACGGTTCGTCGACACGTACAACGACGTGGTTCCGCTGGCCGACCTGGTCGACGACCGGCACCCCGAACCGCTGACCTACTTCGACATGACCACGGCCATGGCGTACGCGGCGTTCGCCGACGCGCCCGTGGACATCGCGGTCGTCGAAGTCGGGCTCGGTGGGGAGGAGGACGCCACCAACGTCATCGAAGCCGGCGTCTGCGTGCTCACCCCGATCGGTCTCGACCACACCGAGTGGCTCGGCGACACCATCGAGGACATCGCCTGGCACAAGGTCGGCATCATTCACCAGGGTGCCACGGTGGTCACCGCGCTCCAGGACGAGGACGCCCTGCGGCCCATCCGGGAACGCTGCGCCTCCATGGGTGCCACCCTGGCCCGGGAAGGCAGCGAGTTCGGGGTTGTCGAGCGCACCCAGGCGGTCGGCGGGCAGGTGCTGGTCCTCCGTGGCCTCGGCGGTGTCTACGAAGAGGTCTTCCTGCCGCTGTTCGGCGCTCACCAGGCACAGAACGCCGTCCTCGCGCTCGCCGCCGTCGAGGCGTTCCTCGGTGCCGGGCCGGACAAGCAACTCGAGATCGAGCTGATCCGGGAAGGGTTCGCCAACGCCGACTCGCCGGGCCGGCTGGAACGGGTCCGCAGCGCCCCGGCCATCCTCCTCGACACCGCGCACAACCCGCACGGGATGACCGCCACGGTGGCCGCGCTGGAAGAGGAATTCGGCTTCCGGCACCTGGTGGCCGTGATGGCGGTACTCGGCGACAAGGACGTCACCGGGCTTCTCGAACTGCTCGAACCGACCGTCGCCCGGATCGTCGTCACCCGGAACAGTTCGTCCCGGTCGATGCCCGCCGAGCAACTCGGGGAACTCGCCGTCGAGATCTTCGGCGAGGACCGGGTCACCGTCAGCGACACGATGCCGGACGCCATCGCCGAGGCCGTGTTCCTCGCCGAAGACGACTCGTCCGGTGAACTCAGTGGCGTCGGAGTGCTGATCACCGGCTCGGTGGTGACCGTCGCCGACGCACGGAAACTGCTCAAGCGATGACCGAGTCCAAGCCTTCCGGTCTTAAAAATCCCGAGGCGGCGGTACGGGGTCTGGGCGCGGCCACACTCGGGTTCGAAGTGATCGTGCTCCTGCTCATGATCGCGCCGCTGAAGATGCTCGCCGGTGATCGCAGCGGCCCGCCGATCATCGCGGTCGTCGTGCTGACCGTGGTGGCGGCGATCCTGACCGGGATGATGAAACGGAACTGGGCCTGGGCCGCCGGCTCCGGTGTTCAGGTGCTGCTGCTCGCCGGAGGGTTCCTGCACTGGACCCTCGCGGCGGTCGGCGTGATCTTCGGGCTGGCGTGGGTGTACGCCCTGCACGTCCGCCGCAGCATCCTCGGCTGAACCCCGGGCGGCCGTGTCGGGCCGCCCGGGATCTTCCGGTCAGTGGATGGCCCGCCACTGGGTGATGGCGATGTTGTGGTTGTCCGGGTCGCGGAACGTCGCCGACCACAACTCCAGCCGGTCACCACGGTTCACCGGGCGCGGTGAGTGGACGAACTTGACACCCTTGTCCCGCAGTTCGGCGTGCACCGCCTCGATGTCACCGACCTCCAGGTTCAGGTAGATCAGGCGGCCCGCCTCCGACGTCAGGCTGTGCACGGTTCGCAGCACCAGCCGGGTGTCCCCGGAGGCGAGCACCGCACTGCCGTCGCCGTTGTCGATCTCGTGGAAGCCGAGGATGTCCCGGTAGAACCGGGTCGACCGGTTCAGATCGGTTACCAGCACCGTGATACCCACCCCGTGGATCGCACCGGCCGGGCCGGGTCGCGCGCTGGGGTAGGCGGTGATCACGTCGCCCGCGTGTTCGTCCGGCTCGCGGCGGCTGAAGTCACCCCACGGGCCGCTCGGCGGGCGTCGCTGGTCGTCCTCTTCGGCATCTTCCAGATGCGTGGTCGCGAAGGCGCCGGGCGAGACCGCGGCCCGGCCCACCGCCACCCCGATGATGCCGTCCCGAAGCGCTGACGGCTGCGGTGTCCCGGGTGCCGGCTCAGGCTCTACCGGTTCGGCGGACGCCGGAGTCTCGGGTGCCTGGTTCGCGGGTGCCTGGTTCGCGGGCTGCTGGGTTGTGGGTGCCGGGTTTGCGGGTGCCTGGTGGATCGACACGCCCGAGGTAGTGGTCTCGGGCGTGATGACGCTCGGGGTGCTCTCACGGTTCACCGGTGTCGGTGTCGGTGTCGGTGTCGGTGTCGGTGTCGGTGTCGGTGTCGTGGCCTTGGCCGGTTCGCGGGTTCCGGTGAAGGACAGATCGCCGCCGATCGGGAAGTCCCGATCCAAGGGGATGTCGATCTGGTCTGGGCGCGGCTTGTCATCGTCATCGGTGATCCACACCCGGTCGGCGGGCCGGGCCTTGTCGCCGTGCCCAGCCCAGGGCTGGTCGGAGTGCGGGTCCGCGGGCGGCGGTGATGCGGTCGGCTGGACTGCGGCCGGGTGGGCTGCGACCTGTGGGGTTGCGGGCGGTGGGGCACTTGGGAACGGCCGGTCCGGCACTGGGGCTGCGGGCGGCGAGCCGACCGGTGTCGGTGCCGACGAAGACGTGCGGCCCGGGCGCGGTTCCGGCCGGACCGACGCGGGAGTCGGCTCAGGACGTGTCCCCGCCACACCACCCGACTGGAAAGCGCCACCCTGCCGCGTTCCGCTGCCGGATTGCGTTCCGGTGGCCTGTTGCGGGGCGTCGCCGCGCGGGGTTGCATCACGCGGCTCGTCGTCACGTAGGAAGTCGTCGTCCGGTGGCGTCTCGTCCCCTGGCTGGAGGAAGAAGCGGGTGCGGCTGCCCAGTGGCCGGGCTTCGACGTTCGGCGGTACCGGGGTCACCGGGGCCGAACCGTGGGCCGAGGTCGCGGAGCGGTCGACGGGCGGTGCCCAAGGGGTCTCGGCACGGGACGGCTCGGCCGGGATCCCCGTGGACCGAGACGGCTCGGCCGGGACCCCTGCGGACTGGGCCGCCTGAGCTGAGGCGTCCGTGGACCGGGACGGCTGAGTTGAGGCGTCTGTGGGCTGGGTCGGTTGTGTCGGGGCGTCTGTGAACTGGGACGGCCTAGCCGGGGCCTCCGTAGACCGGGACGGTCTGACCAGTGGCTCCGTGGAGTCGCTGGGGGAGGAGAGCGAGCTGAACGTGGTGCTTTCGGGCGGTGACTCCGGTTGTGCGGTGTCCGAGGGCGGGGCCTGCCGTGAGGTCTGCCGGGGCGCCAGGCGTTCCGGGACCGGCGGTGCCCAGCGGTCGTCCTCGCGGGCCGGGCGGGGAGCCGGTGCCTGATGGGGTGCCGGGGCCGGACGGGACGCCTGCGGTGGGACCGGGGCGCTCCGGGTGGGCCGTGACCAGGCCTGCTGGTCGGGCTGCTCCGGAGAAGGGCCGGCTGCCGGACGGGACGTGGCGGTCGGCGGGCCAACCGGGGAGACCGGCGGGCGGGCCGAGGAGGCAGACGGGCGAGCGGTACGTCCGGCAGGTGGCGGCGGGGCCGCGTGACTCGGGCGGGCGACCGGCGCGGGCGGCGGCGCGGGAGCACCAGCCGGACGGGCGGCCGGTGGCGGTGGCGGAGTCTCCCCGATAGGCCGGGGCGATCGGGCCGCGGGTGACACCGGATCGGTCGGGCCGGTGGACCGGGAGCGCTTCGGCCCGCTGGTCGAAGCCGGGGCCGGTGCCGCGGTTCCGGCCGGGCCGGTGGTGGGGCGCGGGCGGCCCGACGGTGCCGGTGACACCGGGGCGGCGGGTGAAGCCGAATCGGTGGCCCGGTGAAGCGACGGGGCTGCCGGTGACACCGGGTTGGTCCGATCGGCTGCCGGTGACACCGGGGCGATGCGATCGGTGGCGGGGGTGGAGCCGGTGGGCTCGGGCTCGGGGCGTTCCCTGGTGGCCGGGGCGGAACCCATGGGGGACACGACGTCTGGGCCGGTGCGCTGGGGCGGAGCGGTGGCCGTCGAGCGGGAATCGGTGGCGGCCGCCGGGGCTGAGTTGGTCGCCGAGGCTGAGGCGGCCGGTGGGCCGTCCAGGTCCAGGTCGATGGCTGCGTCGTGGTCGGCTGCGGGATTGTGGCGGGAGTCGTCCGGAATGCGCTGGGCCGGGGGTGCCGTCGTGGTCTGCGGCAGCGTCGTCGCGGTGGCCGTGGTCGCGGTGGCCGCGTTCTCGGTGGCCGTGGTTGTGTTGCTCGTGGCGGGGGTGGGGGTGGTGGAGGGCTCTGGGGGCGTACCCAAAGGGGTGTCGGTGGTTGGTGGGGTCGACCGTCGGCGAGGGCTGGGCCGGGGGCGGGCCGGGCGGCTGGTGGCGGTGCCGGACGGGCCGGATGCGGCTGCCGCTGTCGGGCCGGTCGACGGCGACGGTGGGTAGGCCGTGGAAGGGTTCCCGCCTCGGGCCGGGGAGGTGGGTGTGCTCGTCGAGGTGAACGGGGACTCCGAGGGCACCGCGCTCCACGCGTCCGGGCTGGCCGGGCGTGCCGGACGGGAACGAGCCGTGCGCCGGTCGTCATCCGCCGGCCGCCGCTCGGTGAACGGATGGTCATCCGGATCAGGTGTCCGCGCGGCGAAACGGTCGTCGCCCGGTGACGAGGCACGGAGCCGGTCGTCATCCGGTGGCGAGGCGGTGAGCCGGTCGTAGTCCGGTGACGAGGTGCGGGCCGGGCTGGTGGTGAGCCGGTCGTCGTCGAGGTCGCGGGGCGGCTGCGCGGTGGCCCGGTCGTCCTGGAAGTCGCGACCTGACGGAGGGGTGGCCCGGTCGTCGTCGAAGTCGTGAGCGGGCGGAGGGCTGAGCCGGTCGTCGTCGAAGTCGCGGGTGGGTGGGGGAGTGCGCCGGTCGTCGAAGTCGGGGGTGGGGCCGTCGTCGTTGAAGGTGTGGGTGGGCGGCGTGCTGAACAAGTCGTCGTTGAACGTGTGGGTCGGTGGGGTGCTGAACAGGTCGTCGGCCAGGTCACGGGGCGGCGGGGTGGTGAACTGCTCGTCCCGGTCGGTGGGCGGGGGCTGGTCGAAGCGCTGGGCGCTGCCGGCCCGGCGGGGGAGCGGCGGCGGCTCCTCCTCGGTGTCGACTACGTGGCCTTCGACTATGGTCCCGGCGGGTGTGTCGCGGACCACGACGGGCGCGGCGGTGCGGCGGGCGTATGTCGTGGTGCCGCCGCCACCGCGGGACGGGGAGATGCCGTCGCCGTCGACGTCCCAGTCGTGGCGGCCCTCCCAGGGGGCCGGGTCGACGCTGCCCAGCAGCTCGTCGTCCAGGTCGGCGGCGTCCGCGCGGGCGGTGGACTGCTGCGGCGGTGGCGGGTCGCCGCCTTCGGGGCGGCCGGGCGCGTCCTTCCAGTTGACCCGGACGCGGCGGGTGTCGTCGACGTCGACGGTGATCGGCACGGTGGTGCCGGGCAGTGGCCATCTGTCGACCGGGACCCGGGACTCGCGGATCATCGTCTCGAAGGCGCCGAGCCCGGGTGCGACGACCACCAGTTCGATGGTGGCGCGGCCGTAGGCTCCGGCGGGCGGGGGCGGCGTGATCGAGTTGACCTCGGCGGTGCCGGCCACGGTGGCGCGGCCGCCACGGCGTGACACGTTCATGAAGGCGACGCCCACGGCTAGGCCGAGCACGACGAGCCCGAATATGGCGACCGGAAAACTCGCCATACCCAGCCCGAAGACGATCACGAAGACCGCCAGCGTGGCCATGATCGCCGACACCAGTCGGCGTGCCGGTGCGATAGGCCGGCCGGTCTGGTTCGCCACTGTGGACCTCCCGGTAGTTCCCGTCAGGTTATGACCCGGCGGTGCGTCCGCGAAAGTGCGCCAGTGCGGACATCGCTGCTCGCGCCGTTCCTGGTACCGATAGGCTGAACTCCCCGCGTGTCGGCCCTGTCCCCTTGCAACGGAGGAACTGCGTTGTCCAGCACCACCGAACGTTCGCTCGTGCTCATCAAGCCTGACGCGGTCCGCCGCGGACTGCTCGGCGAGATTCTGTCCCGTTTCGAGCGTAAGGGTCTGACCGTCGAGGCGCTGGAGTTGCGCACGATGGACGGCTCGCTGGCCGACGCGCACTACGCCGAGCACGTCGACAAGGCCTTCTACCCGCCGTTGAAGGATTTCATGACGAGTGGCCCGCTGGCCGCCGTGGTCCTCTCCGGTGACACGGTCATCGACGTGGTCCGGGCCATGATCGGCGCGACCGACGGCCGGAAGGCGGCGGCCGGCACGATCCGTGGTGACCTGGCTCTCTCCAACCGGGAGAACCTGGTGCACGCCTCCGACTCGCCGGAGAGCGCCGAGCGTGAGCTGGCCCTCTGGTTCCCCAAGGCCTGACGGCTTCCTGAGATCTGGTCCGATCGCACCGGGCGGCACAGCGGCCGCCCGGTTAATGCGGTCGAGGGAATCTAAACCGGGCCGGTATCGTTGACGGCACGCAGGCTTTGAACCGGCCATCACCGGGGAGCCTCCGGAAGAACGGGCACACGGTGCCCTAGTAGAACCGGGCGGACCGGACCGCGCAGGTCATCCGGGAATGAGCGGGCGGGTCTCCACGAACCGCCAAGCGAGGTGGTACCGCGGGCTGAAACCGGCTCGTCCTCGCAGTCACGTCATGTGAACTGCTTGAGGGGAACACCATGGCCTACCCGAAACACACCGACGCCACCGGCGTACCGGCAAGTCCGGATCTTCCGGCGGTCGAGCGTGCCGTCCTGGACCATTGGGCGGCCGACAAGACCTTCGAGGCGTCCGTCGAGCAGCGCCCGGCCGGCGAGAACGGCTCGAACGAGTACGTCTTCTACGACGGCCCGCCGTTCGCCAACGGGCTGCCGCACTACGGGCACCTCTTCACCGGTTATGTGAAGGACCTGGTCCCGCGTTACCAGGCGATGCGTGGCAAGCACGTGGAGCGCCGGTTCGGCTGGGACACCCACGGCATGCCCGCCGAGGTGGAGACCGAGAAGCAGCTCGGCATCACCAGCAAGGCGCAGATCCTCGACCTGGGTGTGGAGAAGTTCAACGAGGCCTGCCGGGCTTCGGTGCTCGCCTACACCAAGGACTGGGAGCGGTACGTCACCCGTCAGGCCCGGTGGGTGGACTTCGAGAACGACTACAAGACCCTCGACCCGGCGTACATGGAGTCGGTCATGTGGGCGTTCAAGACGCTGCATGAGAAGGGCCTGGTGTACGAGGGTTTCCGCGTCCTGGCGTACTGCTGGCGCTGTGAGACCCCGCTGTCGAACACCGAGACCCGGATGGACGACGTCTACCGGGATCGCACCGACCCGGCGCTGACCGTCCGGTTCCGCCTGGACACCGGTGAGGACATCGCGGTGTGGACGACCACCCCGTGGACGCTGCCGTCGAACCTGGCCCTCGCCGTCGGCCCGGACATCGAATATGCCGTCATGTCCGACGAATCAGGTCAAAAGCTCATCGTGGGAGCCGGGCGGGTCGGTGCCTACGCGAAGGAGTTGGAGGGCTACGAGCAGGTCGGTACCGTGCAGGGGTCTGATCTGGTCGGCAAGAGGTACACCCCGCTGTTCGGCTTCCTCGTCGAGCAGGCCGGGGAGAACGCCTTCCAGGTGCTCGGCGCCGACTTCGTGACCACCGAGGACGGCACCGGTGTCGTCCACATGGCCCCGGCCTTCGGTGAGGACGACCAGAACGCCTGCAACGCCGCCGGCATCCCGACCCTGGTGACCGTCGACGAGCACACCCGGTTCACCTCGCTGGTCCCCGACTTCGAGGGCCTGCAGGTCTTCGACGCGAACAAGCCGGTGATCGCCGCCCTGAAGGAGCGAGGCGTGGTGCTGCGCCACGACGCCTACGTCCACTCGTACCCGCACTGCTGGCGCTGTGACACCCCGCTCGTCTACAAGGCGGTGTCGTCCTGGTTCGTGGCGGTGAGCACGTTCCGGGACCGGATGGTCGAGCTGAACCAGGAGATCAACTGGACTCCGGCGCACATCAAGGACGGCTCGTTCGGCAAGTGGCTGGCGAACGCCCGCGACTGGTCGATCTCCCGTAACCGGTTCTGGGGCTCGCCGATCCCGGTGTGGAAGTCGGACGACCCGCAGTACCCGCGGGTCGACGTCTACGGCTCCTACGACGAGCTGGAGCGCGACTTCGGGGTGCGGGTGGCGGATCTGCACCGGCCGCACGTCGACGAGCTGACCCGGCCCAACCCGGACGACCCGACCGGGCAGTCCACCATGCGCCGGGTTCCGGAGGTGCTGGACTGCTGGTTCGAGTCCGGTTCGATGCCGTTCGCCCAGGTGCACTACCCGTTCGAGAACAAGGACTGGTTCGAGGACCACTACCCGGGCGACTTCATCGTCGAGTACATCGGGCAGACCCGCGGCTGGTTCTACACCATGCACGTGCTGGCCACGGCACTGTTCGACCGGCCCGCGTTCCGCAACTGCCTGAGCCACGGCATCCTGCTGGGCGAGGACGGTCGCAAGATGTCCAAGTCGCTGCGGAACTATCCGGACGTGTACCGGGTGTTCGACACGTACGGCTCGGACGCCATGCGCTGGATGCTGATGTCCTCCCCGGTGCTCCGGGGCGGCGACATGCCGGTGACCGAACCGGCGATCCGGGACTCGGTGCGCCAGGTGCTGCTGCCGCTCTGGAACGTCTGGTACTTCTTCAGCCTCTACGCCAACGCCTCCGGCTATCAGGCGAAACTCCGGACGGATTCGACACACCTTCTCGATCGGTACGTCCTGGCGAAGACGCGCGAGCTTGTCGAAGACGTCCAACGGCAGATGGATGAATACGACATCTCGGGTGCGGCGGCTTCCATCAGGAGCTACCTCGACGCGCTCACCAACTGGTACGTGCGCCGCTCCCGGGACCGTTTCTGGGCCGGTGACGAGGACGCCTTCGACACCCTGGCCACCGTGCTGGAGACCCTCACCCGGGTGGTGGCGCCGCTCGCGCCGCTGACGGCTGAGGAGATCTGGCGCGGCCTGACCGGCGGTCGTTCGGTGCACCTGACCGACTGGCCGTCGGCGGACACGTTCCCGGCCGACCACGAACTGGTCGCGTCGATGGACGCGATCCGCGACGTCGCCTCGGCGGCCCTGTCGCTGCGCAAGGCGAAGGGCCTGCGGGTCCGGCTGCCGCTGGCCGCGCTCACCGTGGCGACGGCCGACGGCAACAAGCTGACCGGACTCGGTGACCTGCTCAAGGACGAGGTCAACGTCAAGGACGTGGTCTTCACCGACGACGTCGCCGCGTACTGCCGGCAGGTCCTCACCGTCGTACCGCGGGCTCTCGGTCCTCGGGTCGGCAAGCAGGTCCAGCAGGTCATCAAGGCGGTCAAGTCCGGTGACTGGCAGCTCGTCGACGGCGCTCCGGTCGCGGCCGGCGTGACCCTCGCCGAGGGCGAGTACGAGCTGAAGCTGGTCGCCAGCGACGTGGAGAACTCCGCGCCGCTGCCGGCCGGTGGCGGTGTCGTGGTCCTCGACACGGCGGTCACCCCGGAACTGGCCACCGAAGGCCTGGCCCGCGACGTGATCCGCGTCGTTCAGCAGGCCCGCCGGGACGCCGACCTCGACGTCAGCGACCGGATCACGCTGGTGCTGTCGGTGCCGGCGACGGTCCGGGCCGCGGTCGAGGCGTACCGGGAGTTCGTCGCGGGTGAGACGCTCGCCACGACAGTGGAGTTCGCCGATCTCTCCGGCGGCTTCACCGGTGAGGTCGGCGACGGGGAACAGGTCACGGTGACCGTTTCGGCAGTCTGACACTTCGGGTCGGCCCGGATGTTCGCCAAGGGTGGGCGGGTGTCCGGGCCGGTCAGACGGCACTAGACTCCTCGCCGCGACTGTCAGCTAACCTCACAACACCACCACCCCACCCCGCCCCACCGCGTCCCGGAGGACGAAGTTGCCGCTGCTCTACTCGTTCGGCAAGCTCACGCTCGGCAAGGTTCTGATGGCCGGCTGGCAGCCGCACGTCGAAGGCATCGAGCACGTCCCGCTCACCGGTGGCGCGATCTTCGCCAGCAACCACCTCTCGGTCGCTGACGAACTCTTCCTCGCCGCAGTGGTCGACCGGCACCTGGCGTTCTGGGCCAAAGCCGACTATTTCACCGGTACCGGGGTCAAGGGATTCCTCTTCCGCCAGGTGATGGCCGGGGTCGGCGCCATCCGGGTCGAGCGTGCCGGTGGCCGCGCCGCCCTCACCGCCTTCGACGCCGCGATCCCCGCGCTGCGCGGCGGTGACCTGGTCGCCGTCTACCCCGAGGGCACCCGCTCACCCGACGGCCGGCTCTACCGCGGCCGCACCGGCGTGGCCCGGCTCGCGGTCGCCGCCGGTGTCCCGATCATCCCGGTCGGCGTGCAGGGCACCGAGAAGGTCCAGCCCATCGGCCAGCTCTACCCGAGCCCGATGCGCGACGTGATCAGCATCAAGTTCGGCAAGCCGATCGAGACGACCGGGCGCTCCGACGACCGGCACTCCCTCCGCGAGCTGACCGACCAGGTGATGACCGACATCCAGCGCCTCACCGGCCAGGAGTACATCCCGCGGTACGCCCCCAAACGCGAAGAGAAATCCAGCTGATCTCGTACGAGTAGGCACTCCCGCCGAATCCGCACCTCCCGCACCGACCACGCGAGGAGAGCGGCCGGTCAAGGCCGCCCCGCGACCGCCGGGCCGAATGCGGTGCCCCGGCCTGGTGCCCCGCCTCCACCAAGCCCCGAACCCACACCCGCGTGGTGAGTTGCGGTTCGATCCGAACCCCAGCTCAGCACGCAGTGGTGCGGCAGTGGACGTGTGGTGAGTTGCGGTTCGGATCGCACCCCAGCTCACCACGCAACGCGACGCGGTCGGTCGAGGGCTGGGGTGTGCCTGAACTCGCCGGGCTGGTCGTTTCAGACGAGTGGGGTCAGGGAGGCTGAGGTGGTCAGGACCGTGCTGCGCAGGCGGGACACCAGGTCGGCGCTCTCCTCCAGGGAACGGCGGGTGAGCAGGACCGTGGCCAGGCTGCCATGGTCGGCCCAGCTGCAGGCGACCACCGATGTGCCGTCCAGGCGGCCGGTTCCGCATCGCTGGTGCACGCCGAACACGCCGGTGTCGTAGGACTGCACGTTCTTCAGCTTCAGCGAGTCGGACAGCCGGCCGAGTTGGGCCTCCACGTCGGAACCCGGGGTCAGGCGCAACCCGGTCACACCGAAGACGGTGACCCGTTTGCCCTTCCCGTCGCCGTAGATCCCGGCGAACGTGTCGCTGCCGGCTCCCGCCTCCTGCAACTGTTCGGCCAGCTTCTGCGCGGCCTGCCGCCCGGCCGAGGTGTCCCGCAGCGTCAGGTCGGCGAAGCCGTCCGGCAGGATCGCCGTCACCGGATACTGGTTCAGCACCGGGATGTGCGGCTGAACGTACGGCCCGACCGTGAACAGCGCGATCACCACCGTCACCACCAGAACGAGCCGCCGCAACCGCCGGAACCGGCGCCGGGGCTTCGGCGGGGTGGGCGTCCAGGGTCGCGCGCCCGGCCGTGACTGGACCGGGATCCGTGGCGGCGCGGCGGCCTCCGGAGCAGCCTTACGCCGCCACGCCCGCAGCTTCCCGGGCACACCGGCGGCGACCTGCTGCCCTTGGCCGGCGCCCGGCCGCCTCGGGTCCGCTACTTGCCGGCTCTGGTCGGCGGCATGCCGCCTCGGGTCCGCGCCCTGCCCGCTCGGCCGCTTCGGATCTGCGACGTGCCCGCTCTGGCGACTCGGGTCTGCGACTTGCCGGCTGTGGTCCGCGCTCTGGCGACCTGGGTCCGCGAGCTGGCGGCCCTTGTCCGCGACTTGCCGGCCCATTTCGGTGGCCTGCTGTCCCCAGGAACGGAGTCGCTCGGGGGCCGCAGCCGCGGCTTCCCTGCTGCTCGCGGCGGCCTGCTGCCCCCACACCTGCCATTTCGGCCGGACCAGCGGCGGCAGGCCGGTGCCTCCGGCCGGTGGCGGGTAGGTACCGGGAGCCGGGCCGACGGGCTGATACGGCGGTGGTGGCGGCGGTACCGGTGCCGGATTGACCGGCTCGCGCGCGGCGGCCAAGGTCTCCTTCCGTAGCCGTTCCGTCTCGCGCCGGACCCGATCCAGCAGGGACGGTCGCGGCGCCGAGTCGGCCGCCCGCGAGGCCGGGGCGGTCGCCGCACCACCCGATGAGGGCGCCGGAGACGTCTCGAAGAGCGTGCGCTCGGCTGACGGGGGAGAGGCCGACGGGGACGCTCCGAACGGGGTGCGGTTCACCAGGGCGGGCGAGGGCGCCGGGGACGTCTCGAACAGAGTCCGCTCGGCGGGGCCGTCGAAGAGGGTCGGGTCGGCGGGTGGTGTGGTGTAGACGTCCGGCCAGGCCGGAGTGTCCTGATCGGCCCACGGGTCGACGGCGGGGACCGTGGTGCGGTCGTCCAGGTCGGCGGCTTGCCCACCCGTACCAGCCAATCGGTCTTTGACGCGGGACCACCGTGAGCGGCGCGGCCCACCCTGCTCGGGAACCGCCGCGGCCCCGCTCCACCGCCCGGGCAGATCCGCGGTCGGCGGCTCGCCCTCGCCGGATCCGGCGTTTCGGGTGGGGTCGGGCATTCCGGCGACCGGTGTGGTGTCACCCGGTTGCTGGTCGGCCATGAATTCGATCTCCTCCCGCGTGCCCGGACATGAGACTCCTTGCCCAGGTTAGGCCGGGTGCGCCAGTGGGACGGGGTGGCCCGTGGGAGACAGCGGACACGAATGGCGGACAAGGTGGGCGTCGTGCGAAACGCTCCGGAGTCGTATGGTTACCCGGACTCGGCATCGATCGGCTCGAAAGGGCTGGTTCGTGTCCCGGGTCACTATCCGGGTGTGCGACACATCATTCGCGTGCAGGAAGGGAGGGGCGCTCCCGCGGGCCGCAGCATGCCCGGGCGCGCCACGATCACATGAGTACGAAGCAGAGAAACGCCGTGACGATCTCGGGTGCCATGGATGGTCGTCCGATGTTGTTCGCTCACGGGTACGGCTGCGATCAGAACATGTGGCGTTTTGTCACCCCGGCCTTCCAGGACACGCACCGGATCGTCCTCTTCGATCACGTCGGTAACGGCAAATCGGACCTGTCGGCTTACCGGGACGCCCGGCACGGGACTCTGGCGGGATATGCCGAGGACGTCCTGGAGATCCTCCGCGAGCACGACCTGCGCGACGTGATCTTCGTGGGCCACTCGGTGAGTTCGATGATCGGCGTGCTGGCCGCGAACCGGGAACCGGACCGGTTCGGCGGGATCGTGATGGTCGGCCCGTCCCCGCGGTACATCGACGACCAGTCCGCCGGTTACGTCGGCGGGTTCGAGCGGTCCGACATCGAGCAGATGCTGGAGTCGCTGGACAGCAACTATCTGGGCTGGTCGAGCGCGATGGCCCCGGTCATCATGGGCAACCCGGAGCGCCCGGAGCTGGGCGAGGAGCTGACGAACAGCTTCTGCCGCACCGACCCGGCGATCGCCAAGAAGTTCGCCAAGGTCACGTTCCTCTCCGACAACCGGGAGGACCTGCCGAAGCTGCGGGTCCGCTCGCTCATCCTGCAGTGTTCGGACGATGTGATCGCGCCCGACGTGGTCGGCGAGTACGTCCACAAGCACACGCCGGACAGCACTTTCACCGCGCTCAACGCCACCGGGCACTGCCCTAACCTGAGTGCACCCGAAGAGACGGTTGACGCGATCAAGGCCTGGTTGTAGACGGCGGGCATGATCGGCGGAGCATTGGTGTGAGTGAATCTGGCGTGCCGGACGTGACACAAGAGTTGCGACTTCCCTGGGACGACGATCCCGAGGACCTGTACGAGCATGCGCCGTGCGGGTACCTGACCACGCTCCCGGACGGCACCATCGTCCGGGTCAACGAGACGTTCCTGGCCTGGACCGGCTATGCCCGGGCCGACCTGATCGGTCACAAACGGTTCCGCGACCTGCTGACTCCGGGTGACCAGATCTACCACGAGACGCACTACGCGCCGTTGCTGGCGATGCAGGGCGAGGTCCACGAGATAGCGCTGGAGGTGGTCCGCCCGGACCGGCGCCGGTTGCCCACCCTGGTCAACTCGGTGCTGGAACGCGGGCCGACCGGCTCACCCCGGATCATCCGCACCATGGTCTTCGACGCGACCGAGCGGCGCAGCTACGAGAAGGAGCTGCTGCACGCCCGGCGGGCGGCCGAAGCGTCCGAACAGCGGGTCCGGGTGCTGCAGCAGATCGTGGCCGACCTGGCGGCGGCACCGACCGTGGCCGAGGTCGCCGAGGCGGTGGTGCGCGCCCCGGAACCGGCCTTCCAAGCCGCCAGCACCAGCATCTACCTGGTCGACACCGAGCGGGACCAGCTGATCGCGGTCGCCTCGACCGACCCGACCACCGGCAACTGGGACGACATGCCGTGCTCGTCGACCCGGGCGGTGGCCGAGGTGACCCGGCGCGGTGACCTGCATGTGGTCGGCACCGTGGCCGACGCCGAGGAGCACTTCCCGGACCTGGCCGAGTCGATGCGGCGCTCGGAGCGCAAGAGTGTGGTGCTGCTGCCGCTGACCACCGGGCCGGCCGACGGCGAGGGCGGTCTGACGGTGCTGGGGGTGCTCGCGTTCAGTTTCCGCGAGGAACGCACCCTCACCGACGGTGAACTGCGGGTGATCCGGTTGCTCGGGCAGCAGGCCGGGCAGGCGCTGGACCGGGCCCGGCTCTACGACGACGTCCGGCGGCGTGAGGAACGGGCCTCGTTCATGGCCCGGACCATGCGGTCGATGGAGGTCGAGCACCGGCTGCTGCAACGAGCCCGCCGGCTGGTCGAGCGGATGGTCGCGGAGATCGCCGACTGGGCTCTGGTGCGGCTCCAGGTGGGCCCGGCCGGACTGGTCGAGTACCACGGCAGCCCGGCCCCCGACCAGGCGCGACTGGACGTCCGGACGGCCGAGGCGATCAAGTCGGCGGCCCCGGTCTTCGCGACCGACGGTGACGGACTCGGTTGCACGGTCCTGCCGCTCACCGTCCGTGGCAACGTGCTCGGCACCCTGGCCGTGCGGATGGCCCCGGACCGCCGCGGCGCCGAGGCCGAACGGAACTTCCTGATCGACCTGGCCGACCGGGCCGCCCTGGCCCTGGAGAACGCCCGGCTCTACGAGCAGGAACGGGCCATCGCCCGGACCCTGCAGCGCAGCCTGCTCGCCGACTCGGTGCCGGGCTCCGACCCGCGGTTCGCGGTGGAGACCCACTATCAGGCCGCCGCGCTGGACATGGAGGTCGGCGGCGACTGGTACGACGCCTTCCTGATCACCGCGAACAAGCTGGCCGTGGTGGTCGGCGACGTGGTCGGGCGCGGTATCGAGGCGGCCACCACGATGGGTCAGCTGCGCAGCGCGATCCGGGCGCTGGCGTCGGCCGAGAACGGGCCGGCCCGGCTCCTGGAGGGGCTGGACCGGTTCTGTGAGCGGGTCGACTCGGCCCGGATGGCCACCGTGGTCTACGTCGAGGTCGATCTGCTCAGCAGTGAGGTGGCGTACGCCTGCGCCGGTCATCTGCCGCCGTTGCTGCACGAGCCGGCCGGCTCCCCGCAGTACCTGCTGCAGGCTCGGTCAGCGCCGATCGGTTCCCGGGCCGGCGACCGCCGCCGGGTCGAACACCGGATGCGCCTGGCCGCCGGCAGCCGCCTGCTGCTCTACACCGACGGCCTGATCGAGCGCCGGGACCGCACCATCGACCGTGGTTTCGAGATCCTGGCCCGGGAGTACGCCCGGTTGCGCGACGCACCGCTCAAGGGCCTGACCGCGGGTCTCGCCGACACCCTGGTCGGCAAGGACCACGGTGACGACGTGTGCATGCTCTGCCTGACGCTCGGCAGCGAGGAGCGGCTGGAACGCTCGATCGGCGCCGACCCGCTGCAGATCGCCCTGCTGCGGGCCGACATGCGCGGCTGGCTGGCCGGGCACGGGGTGGAGACCGACTGCCTGAACGCGGTTCTACTGGCCTGCTCCGAGGCGGTGGCCAACTCGATCGAGCACGGCTACTCCGACGACCCGTTCGGGGTGGTCGACGTGGCCGCCACGATCAGCCCGGAGACCGTGGAGATCCGGGTGACCGACCGGGGCGGGTGGCGCGGGCCGGGCACCGACTTCGCCCGCGGCCGGGGTCTGCAACTGATCTACGAGTCGATGGACGAGGTGGCCTTCGAACGGGGCGCCGAAGGGACGAGGGTGACGATGCGTCGGCATCGGGGAGATGACCATGACTGAGCAGTGGGTTAGCTTCTCCCGGCGGGGGGTGGCCGAACTCGTCCATCTGAAGGGTGAGATCGACCTGGCCAACGCCAACGACATCGGGCGGGCCATCGTGGCGCGCACGACCACCGCCGACGCGGTGGTGATCGACTTGACCGCGGTCTCGTTCCTGGACAGCGCCGGCGTGCGGCTGCTGGACTTCATCGTCGGTGACCTGGACGACCGGGGGAAACCGATCCGCCTGGTCGTCGGCGAACGAGGCCCGGCCCGGATGACCCTGCAGCTCTGCGCGTTCCGTGCCGACCTGCTGACGACGGACCTGGACAAGGCGGCGGCGGAACTGGGCCGTTAGCCTCTACCGGCCTCGCGTACGCTGGGCTCCCATGAGCGTGAGTTCCGTCTTCCCGCAGCTCGAGCAGCTCCTCCCTCTGGTCAGCAAACCGATCCAGTATGTGGGCGGTGAGCTGGGTGCCGTCGTCAAGGACTGGGACGACACCACCGTCCGGTGGGCGCTGATGTACCCGGACGCCTATGAGGTAGGCCTGCCCAACCAGGGCGTCCAGATCCTCTACGAGGTGCTCAACGAGCAGGAGGGCGTGCTCGCCGAGCGGACCTATTCGGTCTGGCCGGACCTCGAGGCGCTGATGAAGGCGAACGGTGTCCCGCAGTTCACCGTCGACGCGCACCGGCCGGTGAAGGCGTTCGACGTGTTCGGGATCTCGTTCGCCACCGAGCTGGGTTACACGAACATGCTCAGCGCTCTGGACCTGGCCGGTATCCCGCTGGACAGCGCCGACCGGGACGAGACACACCCGATCGTGCTGGCCGGCGGGCACGCCAGCTTCAACCCGGAGCCGATCGCCGACTTCATCGACGCCGCCGTGCTCGGTGACGGCGAGGAGGCGGTCCTGGAGATCACCGGGATCATCCGGGAGTGGAAGGCCGAGGGCCGTCCCGGCGGGCGCGACGAGATCCTGCTGCGCCTGGCCCGGACCGAGAGCATCTACGTGCCCCGGTTCTACGACGTGGACTACCTGCCCGACGGCCGGATCCAGCGTGTCGTGCCGAACCGGCCGGACGTGCCGTTCCGGGTCTCCAAGCGCACCACGATGGACCTGGACGCGTGGCCGTACCCGAAGAAGCCCCTGGTCCCGCTGGCGGAGACGGTGCACGAGCGCTATGCCGTGGAGATCTTCCGCGGCTGCACCCGGGGCTGCCGGTTCTGCCAGGCTGGCATGATCACCCGCCCGGTGCGGGAGCGGTCGATCACCACGGTCGGCCAGATGATCAAAGAGGGCCTGGAGTTCTCCGGTTACAGCGAGGTCGGGCTGCTCTCGCTCTCCAGCGCCGACCACTCCGAGATCGGTGACATGTGCTCCGGCCTGGCCGAGCAGTACGCCGACACCAACGTGTCGCTGTCGCTGCCGTCCACCCGGGTCGACGCGTTCAACATCGACCTGGCGCAGGAGCTGTCGCGCAACGGGCGGCGCACCGGTCTCACCTTCGCCCCCGAGGGCGGCTCGGAACGGATCCGCAAGGTCATCAACAAGATGGTGACCAAGGAGGACCTGATCAGGACCGTCGTCACGGCGTACTCGAACGGTTGGCGGCAGGTGAAGTTGTACTTCATGTGTGGCCTGCCCAGCGAGACCGACGAGGACGTCCTGGAGATCGCCGACATGGCGCACGAGGTGATCCGGGCCGGTCGCGAGGCGGCGGGCACCAAGGACATCCGCTGCACCGTGTCGATCGGCGGTTTCGTGCCGAAACCGCACACTCCGTTCCAGTGGGCGCCGATGGACCGGCCGGAGGTCATCGACGGCCGCCTCAAGCTGCTCAAGAACGCGATCAACAGCGACCGCTCGCTCGGCCGGGCGATCGGTTTCCGCTACCACGACGGCGAGCCCTCACTGATCGAAGGCCTGCTGTCCCGCGGCGACCGCCGGGTCGGCCACGTCATCCGCCGGGCCTGGGAGAACGGCGCCCGGTTCGACGGCTGGTCCGAGCACTTCTCCTACGCCCGCTGGGTCGAGTCCAGCGCCGAGGTGCTGCCCGCGTTCGGGGTGGACCTGGACTGGTTCACCACCCGCGAGCGCGAGGAGCAGGAGGTCCTGCCCTGGGACCACCTGGACTCCGGCCTCGACAAGGACTGGCTCTGGCAGGACTGGCAGGACTCCAAGAGCGAGTACGAGCAGGACGACTGCCGCTGGACCCCGTGTTTCGACTGTGGCGTCTGCCCGTCGATGGACACCGAGATCCAGATCGGCCCCACCGGCAAGAAGCTGCTTCCCCTGACTCCCGTGACCAATCTGCGGGTTCCCGCTTAGGAGATCGACGATTCCCCCGAAGAACCAGCCCGTCGGCGGCCAGGCCCCGGTCGTCCAGCGGATCCGGATCCGGTACGCGAAACGTGGCCCACTGCGTTTCACCTCACACCGTGACTTCGCTCGCGCGTTCGAACGGGCGCTGCGCCGTGCCGCCGTACCGATCGCCTTCTCGCAGGGTTTCACCCCGCACCCGAAGATCTCCTACGCCAGTGCTGCTCCGACCGGGGTCGGCAGCGAGGCGGAGTACCTGGAGATCGGCCTGCAGGCCCCGGTCGACCCGCAGGAGCTGCGGGTCGCGCTGGACGCCGCGCTCTCCCCGGGGCTGGACGTGCTGGACGCGGTGATCGCCGGTGCGGGCAGCCTCGCCGAGCGGATCGACGCCTCGTCCTGGCGCCTGGAACTGCCGGGGATCGAGACGGTGGCCGCCGAGAAGGCGGTCGCCGCGTTCCTCGAGGCGCCGGAAGTGCTGGTGGAGCGCATGACCAAGCAGGGCCGCCGCAGTTTCGACGCCCGGGCGGCGGTGTCCCGGTGCGCGGTGACAGATGAGCCGGACCTACCTTCCGGGGCCGTTGCGGTACCGTGTGCGATAATCGACCTTGTCGTACGGCAGGTAACGCCCGCCGTTCGGCCCGATGACGTCCTCTCCGGTCTGCGTGTGGTGGCCGGCCTGGAGCCGCCGGTGCCCCCACGGGTGACCCGGCTGGCCCAGGGCACACTCACCGCGCAGGGGGAGATCGTCGATCCGTTGGACGCGGATCGCGGGGACGTCGGGATCGGAGAGCACTGACCGGTAATTTCCGGTCGGTGTTCGTTGAACTTTTTTCAGCGTGGCAGGGACGGTTACACCCGGCGCCGGACAACGGACCGGTGGTCTTCGGCCAATGTCAGGTTGAAGAAGGTTTCACTGGCAGACTTCGCAAGCCCGGCCCAGTTTCGGCCGGGCCCGAAAAACTTTGCAGCGACCCTGCGTGGCAGCGCTTACCCGCGCCCGGGGTCGCCGAGAACTGGAGAGCGCCCCATGCTCGATAACGAGCCCCCAACCAATTCGGGAGATCAGGGCGGTGAGCGGGACGGAGTTTCGACTCCGCCCGCGGACGCCGCTACCGGCACCACCCCGGTCCGCCGGACCCGGGCACCGCGTCGTAAAGCGGTAGTGCCTCCGCCGGAGGCCGATGCCGCCGACGCCGTCGGTGCGGTTGTCGATGCCGAGACTTCCGTCACTGACGAGACTCCCGTCGCGCCGGTCAAGAAGGCCACCCGTGCTCGCCGCAAGAAGGTCGAGCCCGTGGAAGAGGCGGTCGTCGCTCCGGAGACGGCCGAAGTGACTGATGCGGCCGAGACGACTGAAGCGGCTGGTCCGGCCGCCGAGGTCGCGGACGCGCCGGTGGCTCCGGTGAAGAAGGCCACCCGGGCCCGCCGTAAGAAGGTGGAACCCGCGGCCGAGCAGCCCACCCTGCTGGACGTCTCGGCTGAGGACCCGACCCCCGCTGACGTCCCGGCCGAGGTCATCGTGGCCCCGGAACCGGTCACCGAGGAGGACGAGGCCGCCCTCATCGAGGAAGCCGCCGTGGAGGCCGCCTCCGCGGCCCGCGCCGCTGCCGCCCCGATCGCCGGTGTCATCCCGCTCGACGGCGACTTCGTGGAGGAGCAGCCGGCCCGGCCCACCCGGGCCCGTCGTGCCGCGCTGCCGCCCGCCGTGCTCTTCATGCCCCCCGAGGCCACCGAGACCGAGCCCACCCCGGCGCCGTCCCGCCGGCGCCGTCCGGCCGCCGTCGAGGTGCCGGTGGCCGTCGTCGCCGAGCCCCCGGTGGTCGCCGAGGTCGTCGAGACGGACAACAGCACCACCGCCGTCGCCGAGGCGCCGGTCGCCGAGGAACCGGCCGAGGGCCCCCGCCGCAGCCGGCGCCGTCGCCGCGGTGCGGCCGAGGAGCCGTTGGAGGCCACGGTCACCGAGGCCGAGCCGGTTCTGGAGGAGACAGACGAGAGCGCCGACGACGTCGAGGACGGCGAAGGCGACGAGAACGACGATGACGACGACAGCGCCGCCGGCCGTCGCCGCCGTCGCCGGGGCCGTCGTGGCCGCGGCCGGGGCAAGGGCCCGTCCGACGAGGCCGACGACGACTCCGAGGAGAGCGACACCGAGGAGGGCGCCGAGGCGTCCGCCGAGGAGGGCGACGACGACGAGGAGACCGAGGACGGCGAGGGCGACGGTGTCACCCGCCGTCGGCGCCGGCGTCGGCGTAAGGGCTCCAGCGGTGACGGCGAGACCGGCGGCATCGAGGACGGCGTGCACACGGTGGTCCGGGTGCGCGAGCCCCGGCGTACCTCCGACGAGGTGCAGGGTGTCTCCGGTTCGACCCGGCTCGAGGCCAAGCGCCAGCGCCGCCGGGACGGCCGTGAGCAGCGCCGGACCCGCCCGCCGATCCTGAGCGAGTCGGAGTTCCTGGCCCGCCGTGAGGCCGTCGACCGGGTGATGGTCGTCCGGCAGAAGGCCGACCGAACCCAGATCGCGGTCCTCGAGGACGGCATCCTGGTCGAGCACTACGTGTCCCGGGTGACATCCGGCACCATGGTCGGCAACGTCTACCTCGGCAAGGTGCAGAACGTGCTGCCGAGCATGGAGGCCGCGTTCGTTGACGTGGGCCGCGGCCGCAACGCCGTGCTCTACGCCGGTGAGGTCAACTGGGACGCCACCGGACTCGAGGGCCGGGCCCGCTCGATCGAGCAGGCGCTGCGCTCCGGTGACTCGGTGCTGGTGCAGGTCACCAAGGACCCGATCGGTCACAAGGGCGCCCGGCTGACCAGCCACATCGCGCTCTCCGGCCGGCACCTGGTCTACGTGCCGAACGGCAACGCCTCCGGGATCAGCCGCAAGCTGCCGGACAACGAGCGCAAGCGGCTCCGCGACATCCTGAAGAAGATGGTGCCGGATGGCGCCGGTGTGATCGTGCGCACCGCGGCCGAGGGCGCCACCGAGGACGAGCTGGCCCGCGACGTCAAGCGGCTGCAGGCGCAGTGGGAGGACATCCAGGCGCGAGCGGCCGAGGGTAACGGCCCGCGGGCGCTGTCCGAGGAGCCCGACCTGGTCATCCGGGTCGTCCGGGACCTCTTCAACGAAGACTTCCGCGACCTGGTGGTGCAGGGCGAGCAGGCGTACGCCGAGGTCGCGAACTACCTGGAGTCGGTCTCCCCGGACCTGCTGGAGCGGCTGCGCCGACACACCGGGGTCGCGGACGCGTTCGCCGAGTGGCGGATCGACGAGCAGATCCTCAAGGCCCTCGACCGCAAGGTCTTCCTCCCGTCCGGCGGTCACCTGGTGATCGACCGCACCGAGGCGATGACCGTGGTCGACGTCAACACCGGCAAGTACACCGGTGCGGGCGGCAACCTGGAGGAGACGGTCACCCGCAACAACCTGGAGGCGGCCGAGGAGATCGTGCGCCAGCTGCGGCTGCGCGACCTCGGTGGCATCGTGGTGATCGACTTCATCGACATGGTGCTGGAGAGTAACCGCGAGCTGGTGCTGCGGCGGCTCACCGAGTGCCTGGGCCGGGACCGGACCAAGCACCAGGTAACCGAGATCACTTCGCTCGGCCTGGTCCAGATGACCCGCAAGCGGATCGGCGCGGGCCTGCTGGAGGCGTTCAGCGAGAACTGCGACCACTGCAAGGGCCGAGGCTGGATCGTCCACCCGGAGCCGGTGCCGGAGAAACGGCAGAACGGCGGCGGCAGCAACGGCAGTGGCGGTGGTAACGGCGTCGGCACCCAGGTGAAGGTGGTCGCCGCCGTGGTGCGCACCGAGACCCCGCCGCAGCAGGCGCAGGCGCAGCAGCAGCAACCGTCGTCGTCGCGGTCGCGGCGCCGTCGTGGCGGTGCCGACAACGTCCCGGCGGAGCAGGTGGCCGAGGTCGCCGCCGAGCCGACGGTGATCGAGTCGACGGTGGTGGAGGAGACCGGTCCGGTCGCCGAGATCGCCGCGGTTCCGCCGGTGATCCAGGCCCCGGTGGTTCAGGCTCCGGTGGTTCAGGCTCCGGTCGTCCAGGCTCCCGTGGCCCAAGCGCCGGTGACTGAGGCCCCGGTGGCTCCGGTCGCGGGTTCGGGGATCGTCCGGCGCACGCAGCCGGCGCTGACCACCTCGGTCGACGAGGAATACGACATGAGCGGCTACGACCTGTCGCGGTACGACGCGCCGGCCCCGGCGAACGGTGTGAACGGGGTGGAGGCCGAGCCGATGCGCCTGGTCAGCGCCGACGACCCGGACGCGGCCGACGACGACGAAGAGGACGAGGACGACGACGTGGTGGGCGCCGGTACGGGCACCCGCCGCCGGTCGAGGCGGGGCGGCGCGAGGCGGCGTACCCGGCCCTGAGCTGTATGAACCCGGCCCGGCAGTTACTTGTAAAGAAAGTTAACTGCCGGGCCGGGTTTTCCGTTACCCTCGGCGGGATCGATCACCGTCCCCCGAGGAGACCGACCATGCGCAAGCCCGCCCTCGCCACGGTGGCGCTCGTCACCGTCTTCCTGACCGGCTGTTCCAGCGGCGGTTCCGGTGAACCGGCCGTGGGGACGGCGACCCCGGCCGCCGCCGGTGGGGTGACCTCTGCCGCTGCCGGCCCGGTGGCCTCGCTCGGTGCGACACCGGCTCAGCAGACCGAGAAGCCCACCGACGCGGCGCTCTCCGCCGACACCGAGGCCATCTGTGCCCAGGCCGGACGTACCAGCGCGAGTTTCGGAAAGACCTTCGCCGAGGACTACCAGCTGCTGATCCAGGCGGCCGGTGAGGGCGCGGAGGCGAAGTCGCGGGCGCAGGAGAAGGTCAGCCGGGATATGGCGAACTTCTCCTACGCACTGCTCGACATGTCGAAGCTGGCCGCCGATCCCCAGGTCAAGAAGGCGCTCGCCGCGATGGGAGCCGAGGTGACGGCCCTCAAGGGCGACGTCGCCAAGATCGACGACAAGAAGCTGGCCGGGTTGCAGGGCACCCTGGACAAGGCCTGCGGACGGCAGTGACGGCCCTGGTTTGGGCCCCGGGCCTGCAATGAAGTAGTCTTTCCGACGGCGCCTTTTTGGGCGTGAGTTCCGTGTGCGCCTCAGCAACACATGAGCGGCCCCGGATTCTCAGCAACATCCGCCAGCAGCCACACCGGCTGCGTAAGTCTCAGGGAGTCCGCGTCGATGTACGCGATCGTCAAGACCGGCGGCAAGCAGTACAAGGTTGCCGAGGGCGACGTGATCGAGGTTGAGAAGCTCGTGGGGCAGCCCGGCGACGCTCTGACCCTCGCCGCGATCCTCCTCGTCGACGGTGACAACCTGGTGACCGAAGCGGCCAAGCTTGCCAACGTTACGGTGTCCGGCGAGATCGCCGAGCACACCAAGGGTCCGAAGATCCGGATCCACAAGTTCAAGAACAAGACCGGATACCACAAGCGCCAGGGGCACCGTCAGCCGCTGACTCGCGTCAAGGTTACCGGCATCAAGACCGGGAAGTAGGCGCGCCATGGCTCATAAAAAGGGTGCATCCAGCTCGCGTAACGGCCGTGATTCCGCCGCGCAGCGACTCGGTGTCAAGCGATTCGGTGGCCAGTTGGTCAACGCCGGCGAGATCCTGATCCGCCAGCGGGGCACGAAGTTCCACCCCGGCGACCTGGTCGGCCGTGGCGGCGACGACACTCTGTTCGCGCTTGCGCACGGTAACGTCCTGTTCGGCACCTCGCGCGGTCGCAAGACCGTCAGCATCGTGCCGGTCGCGTAGTAGCTTTTTCTACAGCGGGCTGTGGACCCTCGGGTCCGCGGCCCGCTGTCGTTTTCTCGGTCTCACGCAGTAGGAGCCACAAGTGACCACGTTCGTCGACCGGGTAGTGCTGCACCTCCAAGCGGGTGACGGCGGCCACGGCTGTTCCTCTGTGCACCGGGAGAAGTTCAAGCCGCTCGGCGGCCCGGACGGCGGTAACGGCGGGCACGGCGGCAGCATCACCCTGGTGGTGGACGCCCAGCAGCACACCCTGCTGGACTTCCACTTCCACCCGCACATCAAGGCCAACAACGGTGGTGGTGGCGCCGGGTCGAACCGGGACGGCGCGACCGGCCGGGACCTGATCCTCAAGGTGCCGGACGGCACGGTCGTGCAGACCGAGGACGGCGAGGTGCTGGCCGACCTGGTCGGGGCCGGCACCGAGTTCACGGTGGCCCGCGGTGGCCGTGGCGGCCGGGGCAACGCCTCGCTGGCCAACGCCCGCCGCAAGGTCCCGGGCTTCGCCGAGCTGGGCGAGCCGGGTGACCAGCTGGACGTGGTCCTGGAGCTGAAGAGTGTCGCCGACGTGGGCCTGGTCGGTTTCCCGTCGGCCGGCAAGTCGTCACTGATCTCGGTGATGTCCGCGGCCAAGCCGAAGATCGCCGACTACCCGTTCACCACGCTGGTGCCGAACCTGGGTGTGGTGCAGGCCGGTGAGGTGTTCTACACCATCGCCGACGTGCCCGGCCTGATCCCGGGCGCGGCCACCGGCAAGGGCCTGGGCATGCAGTTCCTGCGGCACATCGAGCGGACCTCGGTGCTGGTGCACGTGCTCGACGCGGCGGCGCCGGAGATCGAGCGTGACCCGCTGGCCGACCTGGACGCGATCGAGGCCGAGCTGTCGGCGTACGGCGGCCTGGAGGACCGGCCCCGGATCGTGGTTCTCAACAAGATCGACATCCCGGACGGGCGCGACCTGGCCGAGATGGTCCGTGGTGACCTGGAGGTCCGCGGCTACCAGGTGTTCGAGGTCAGCGCGATGACCCGGGAAGGCCTGCGCGAGTTCGGGTTCGCCCTGGCCAAGATGGTCGCCGACTACCGCGCGTCCAGGCCGGTCGTGGAAGCCACCCGGGTCGTGATCCGCCCGAAGGCGGTCGACGACACCGGCTTCACGATCGAGCAGGACGAGGACGGCGTCTTCGTGATCAAGGGCACCCAGGTCGAGCGCTGGGTGCGGCAGACCAACTTCGACAACGACGAAGCCATCGGTTACCTGGGTGACCGGATGGAGCGGCTCGGGATCGAGGCCGCGCTCGGCAAAAAGGGCGCGGTTGCGGGCAGCGCGGTCCGGATCGGTGAGCGGGAGTTCGACTGGGCCCCCAACGCCGGTGAGTACGTCTCCGGCCCGCGTGGCACCGACTCCCGCCTGGAGGAACTCGACACCCGGCCGTCGGCGGCGCAGCGTCTCGCGGCCCGCAAGGGCCGCCGGATCCGCAACGACGACGAGATCCAGCACATGTCGTCCGACGGCACGGTCAGCACCATCACCAACTCGAAGTTGCCGGTTCTGATCAGCGAAGAGGACGACACCGACGGATAGGCCGCAGTCCAGATCACCGCAACCCGCTGGAAACGGTCGTCACCTAGAGTCACCTCTGTGCTTATCGAGATCCGTCCCTCCCTGGACCCGGAACTGGCCGCCCTGGTGACCGCTCAGCAGCGCGAACTGGCCGAGTCCGGTGGATCGGTGGGGCGGCTGTTCGAACCGCACGATGACGTCGAGTATCTGGTGGGTGTGGTGAACGGCCGGGGTATCGCGGTCGCCGCCTGGCAGCAGTCCGGGCCGGGCGGGGCCGAGGTGCGCCGGATCTACGTGCGCCCCGCCTTCCGCGGCCGCGGCCTGGCCCGCCAGATGATCGTGGCGGTCGAGGAGGAGGCGCTCGCCGCGGGCCGCCCATGGATCCGGCTGGAGCTGGAGTCCCGGCAGATCGCGGCGATCGCCCTCTACCAGTCGGCCGGTTACCGGCAGGTCAGTGTGGACGGCCCGTCCCGGGTGCGGTTCGAGAAGCGACTCCCCGCGCTAGTCCAGTAGCCCCAGGGCGGTGCGGGTCCGGCGTACCACCGCAGTCGCTCGTGGACGGACCGCCGCGACACCCGCCGCCAGGATCTCGCGGACGTACCCGGGGTCGGCGGCCAGTTCGGCGTGCCGCGCCCGGATCGGCGTGAGGACCGCCTCCACCGCGTCGGCCACCTCCCGCTTGAGCGCGCCGTAAGAGTGTGGATCAGCGGGTGTCCGCCCGGCACAGGCGGCCAGGATGTCGATCAGGTTGGTGACACCCGGCTGTTTCTCCGGGTCGCGCCGGACCTCGCCCACCTCGTCGGTGACCGCCCGCGCGATCGTCTTCCGCACCACCTCCGGCGGGTCGAGCAGGGCGATCCGCCCGGTACCACCGCTCTTGCCCATCTTGCCGGCCGGTTCGGCCAGGTCCATCACCCGGGCGGCGGCCTCCGGGCGCACCCCCTCGGGCACCGTGAAGGTCGGCCCGTAACGGGTGTTGAACCTGGTCGCGAGGGCGCGGGCGAGTTCCAGGTGCTGGTTCTGGTCCTCGCCGACCGGTACCTGGACGACGTCGTGCAGCAGGATGTCGGCGGCCATCAGCACCGGATAGGTGAGCAGGCTGAGCCGTACGTGCCCGCCGCCGGCCGACTTCTCCTTGAACTGGATCATGCGGGCCGCCTCACAGAACCCGGCCACACACTCCAGCAGATAATGCAGCTCGGTGTGCTCGGGGACCTGCGACTGCACGACGATCGGGGTGCGGTCCGGGTCGACGCCCGCGGCCAGCATCACGGTGGCCTGTTCGAGGGTGAGGGCCCGTACCCGCGCGGGGTCGTGGTCCATGGTCAGCGCGTGCAGGTCGGCGATCAGCGCGATCGACGAGGAGTGCTCCTGCGCGGCGATCAGCGGGCGCAGCGCGCCCAGCAGGTTTCCGAGATGCAGGTGGCCGGTGGGCTTGAAGCCGGTCAGGCGGCGGGTGGTCGTCATTTCGGGTCTCCGATTGCTGGGGTACGAATGACCGACGGTCCCCGGGAGACGCGTACAACGAGAAGCGGCCGCCCGGAGTCGGACGGCCGCGGAAGTGATCGCGCGTGTGGGTGAGCCGCCCCGTCAGGGCAGCCACCAATCGGTACGGAGCACGCGCATGAGCAGATCCTAACGCGCCCGGCACTCGGGCAGGCGTCACAAACCGGCATGATGGTCGGCATGCCCACCCTGACCCGTGCCGAAGCCGTCGAACGAGCATCCCTCGTCGAGGTCGAGGATTATCATGTCGACCTGGACCTGACCGGTTCCGGCGACACCTTCCGATCCCGTGCGGTGGTGCGGTTCCGTGCCCGCGCCGGTGCTGCCACGTTCCTGGAGTTCGAGCCGGTCGAGGTCGCCTCGATGACGCTCAACGGGGCGGCCGTCCCAGCGGCCGCCTGGACCGGCTCCCGTCTCGAGCTGACCGGTCTGGCCGCTGAGAACGAGCTGGTCGTCGACGCGACCATGAGGTACCGCAACGACGGCGAAGGTCTGCACCGCTACGTCGACCCGGCTGACGGCAACACCTATCTCTACCAGCACGTCTTCATCAACAACGCGGGCCGGGTGCTGCCCGCCTTCGACCAGCCCGATCTCAAGGCCGTCTTCCGGGTGAGCGTGACCGCGCCCGAACAGTGGCTGGTCGCCACGAACGGCGCCCTGGTCTCCGCCGACGCCGGCCGCTGGGAGTTCGCCCCCACCAAGCGGATCTCCACCTACCTGGCCACGCTGATCGCCGGGCCGTACCACGCGGTCACCGCCGAACACGACGGCATTCCGCTGGCGTTGTACGCGCGGGCCGCGCTCGCCGAGCACCTGGACGCGCAGGCGCCGGAGATCTTCGAGATCACCCGGCAGTCGCTGGACCGGTTCCACGAGATGTTCGAGATCCGCTACCCGTTCGGGCACTACCAGCAGGCCTTCGCGCCCGAGTTCAACTTCGGCGCGATGGAGTACCCGGGCCTGGTCGTCTTCCGGGACGAGTTGATCCCCCGCTCGGCGGTCACTGAGAGTGATCGGGAGCGGCGGGCCAACATCATCGCCCACGAGATGGCCCACCAGTGGTTCGGTGACCTGGTCACGATGGCCTGGTGGGACGACCTGTGGCTGAACGAGTCGTTCGCCGAGTACCTGGGCTCCCGCGTCACCGCCGAGGCCACCCGGTTCTCCGAGGCGTGGACCACCTTCGCGATGCAGCGCAAGGCATGGGGGCTGCGCGCCGATCAGCGCCCGTCCACCCACCCGGTCGCCCCGTCCGAGGTGCGCGACACCGAGGAGGCGCTGCTCAACTTCGACGGCATCTCCTACGCCAAGGGCGCCGCGACCCTCAAACAACTGGTCGCCTGGCTGGGTGACGAGACTTTCCTGGCCGGTCTCAACGACCACTTCCGGGCCCATGCGTACGGGAACGCCACGCTCACCGACCTGCTCGGCGCCCTCTCCAAGTCCAGTGGCCGGGACCTGTCCGGCTGGGCCGAGCTGTGGCTGCGCCGCGCCCAGGTCAACACGCTGCGTGCCGAGGTGACCCGGGACGGGACGACGTACGCCGAGGTGGCCGTCGTGCAGACCGCCCCCGCGGAGTACCCGACGCTGCGCCCGCACCTGATCGGAGTCGGCCTCTACGACCGGGCGGACGACGGCTCAGTGGTCCTGCGGTCCCGGCACGAGGTCGAGCTGGACACCTCCGGGCGTACCGTGCTCGCCGATCTCGCCGGGCAGCCCGTCGCCGAACTGCTGCTGCTCAACGACGGTGACCTGACGTACGCGAAGATCCGCCTCGACGAGCAGTCCGCGGCCGCCGCGCCGGGGCTGCTGCCGGACCTGGACGACTCGCTGGCCCGCGCGGTGATCTGGGCCTCGATCCTGGACGCCGTGGTGGACGGCGAACGCCCGGTCGCCGAGTTGGTCATGCAGGTGCTGGCCGCGCTGCCGGCGGAGTCCGAGGTGACCATCGTCGAGGACGTGCTGTCCGCCACCCGGGGCCTGGTCGACCGGTACGCCACCCCGGAGATCCGCGAGGCCGCGCTGGAAATGCTCGCCCAGACCGCCGACCTGCTGATCGCCGCCGTCCCGGCCGGTGACTCCCGGCAGCTCGCCGCGGCCCGCGCCCTGATCGGCGCGACCGTCGACACCGGCCGGCTGCACGGCTGGCTGACCGGCGAGAACGTGCCGGACGGCCTGACCGTCGACGCCGATCTGCGCTGGCTGATCACCTATCGCCTGGCGGTGCTCGGTGAGATCGGCGCCGAGGTGATCGAGGCCGAGCTGGAGCGGGACCGCAGCGCCTCCGGTGAGCAGTGGGCCGTCCGCTGCCGGGCCGCCCGTCCCGACCCGGCCGCCAAGGAGGCCGCCTGGACCGCGATCGTCGCCGACGGCTCACTCTCCAACCGGCTGGCCGCTCTCACCTCGGCCGGTTTCTGGCAGCCCGAGCAGCGGGACCTGCTGGCGCCGTACGCCGAGCGCTACTTCACCGACATGCCGGCGATGCTGCGGATCCGGAGCGGGATGAGCGCCGAGAAGATCGCCATCGCGGCGTACCCCGCGGTGATCGTCTCGGAACAGACCCGGCAACTCGCCGCCGGCCTGCTCTCGACGCCCGGCACGCACCCGATCCTGCACCGGGTGGTGCAGGACGCCGACGACGACATGCGGCACGCCCTGGCCGCCCGCGCCTGATCGGATTCGCCGGTCCAGCACCCCCGTGACCGTACGGCCTCGTAGCCTGAGGCCACGGGGGTGAAGCCGTGGAGTGGTCCGAGGAGCTGTCCAGTGGCCTGCTGCAGGCCGCGCCGGACGCGATTCTGGTCCTGGACGGCGGGCGCATCGTGCTGGCCAACGACCGGGCCGAGCAGATGTTCGGCTGGCCCCGCGCCGAACTGGTCGGCCAGCGTGTCGAGGTGCTGCTGACACCGGACTCCGAGATGCACTACCCGGAACGGCAGCGACAGATCCTGGACGGCGAACCCGGCGTGCTCGGCCGTCTCGTCACCACGGTCCGCCGCCGCGACGGCACCGAACTGCCGGTCGAGTCGTCCACCACTGTCGTCGAGACCGCCCGCGGGCGGGTCGCGGTCTCGGTGGTGCGCGACATCACCGAGCGTCTGCGGGCCGAGGAGGAGAAGGACCGGCTGCGGGCCGAGGCGCACGCCCACCGCAGTCAGCGCCTGGAGAGTCTGGGCCAGCTCGCCGGGGGTATCGCCCACGACTTCAACAACATGCTCGGGGTGATCCTCAACTACGCCCACTTCGTGATCGAGGAGGCGGAGTCGGCGCATCCGGACGTCGCGATGATCGCCTCCGACGCCGCACAGGTGGTCCGGGCCGGTACCCGCGGCACCGACCTGACCCACCAGCTGCTCTCCTTCGCCCGGCGCGAGGTGGTCCGCCCCCAGCCGATCGACCTGAACCGGCGGATCGCCGGCTCCCAGGAGATGCTGCGCCGCAGCGCCGGTGAGCAGATCGACCTGGTGATCCGCCCCGGCGCGGACCTGCCGTCCGTCACCTGTGACCCCAGCCAGTTCGAACAGATGCTGATCCACCTGGCCCACAACGCCCGGGACGCGATGCCCGGCGGCGGTCGCCTGGTGATCGAGACCGCCCTGCTCGGCCAGCATGTCGTGCTGCGGGTCAGCGACACCGGCCAGGGCATGGCCGCCGAGGTGGCCGAGCGCGCCTTCGAGCCGTTCTACACCACCAAGGGCAACGGCGAGGCGACCGGCCTCGGGCTGGCCACCGTCTACGGCATCGTCACCCAGGCCGGGGGCGAGGTCTCGCTGACCAGTGAGGTCGGCGTCGGCACCACGATCACCGTGCTGCTGCCCGCCGGTGCGCCTCTCGACGCCGCCGAAGACGCCGAGGAACCGGCCGGAACCGGGGCGCGCGGGGAGACGCTGCTGGTCGTCGAGGACGAGGACGCGCTGCGCGACGTGGCCGGGCGGATCCTCAGCGGCGCCGGGTACCGGGTGCTGTCGGCGGACGGCGGGGCCCAGGCCCTGGAGTTGGCGGCTGAGCACGACGGCGAGATCGATCTGCTGGTCAGTGACGTGATGATGCCCGGGATGCTGGGCAAGGAGCTGGCCGAGCGGCTGGTCGTGGTCCGGCCGGGCACGCGGGTGCTCTACATGTCCGGTTACGCCCAGCCGGTTCTCGCCTCACAGGGCACTCTCGACCCCGGGGTGGCCCTTCTGGAAAAGCCCTTTACCGCTAACGACCTGCTCACAGCCGTACGACGCCGCCTAGATGGTTGATCTATATTTTCTGCATGCCGGGCAAGCGTGTGGGAATCATGGGTGGCACCTTCGACCCGATCCACCACGGGCACCTGGTCGCCGCGAGTGAGGTCCAGGCGCGTTTCGACCTGGACGAGGTGATGTTCGTCCCCACCGGCCAGCCGTACGAGAAGGGCCGGGTCTCGCCCGCCGAGGACCGCTACCTGATGACCGTGATCGCCACCGCCTCGAACCCGCGCTTCCACGTCAGCCGCGCCGACATCGACCGGGACGGCCCCACCTACACCGTCGACACGCTCCGTGACATGCGCGCGGTCTACGGGCAGTCGGCCGAGCTGTACTTCATCACCGGCGCCGACGCCCTGGCCCGCATCATGTCCTGGAAGGACGCGCTGACCATGCTCGGCCTGGCGCACTTCATCGGGGTCACCCGGCCGGGCTTCGAACTGTCGAACGACCATCTGCCGGCCGACAGCGTCACCCTCGTCGAAGTGCCGGCGATGGCCATCTCGTCCAGCGACTGCCGTAAACGGGTGGCGACCGGCCTGCCAGTCTGGTACCTGGTACCGGACGGTGTCGTGCAGTACATCAACAAGCGGGGCCTGTATCGGGACTCGGGTATTGCCGGACCGGTGTGAGACGCTTGACGTCCTGACCACCCGACCGAGGGGACCCCTTTGCCCGTCACCGAACGCGCACTCGAACTGGCCATGGCCGCCGCACAGGCCGCCGCGGACAAGAAGGCGCACGACATCACCGTCATCGACGTCGGCGATCAGCTCTACATCACCGACGCGTTCGTCATCGCCTCGGCCTCCAACGAGCGCCAGGTCATGGCAGTCGTCGACGCCATCGAGGAAGCACTGCTCAACCTGCCGGAGAAGGCCAAGCCGGAGCGCCGTGAAGGCCACCAGCAGGGCCGCTGGGTGCTGCTCGACTTCCACGACATCGTGGTGCACGTCCAGCACGACGAGGAGCGCGAGTTCTACGCCCTCGACAAGCTCTGGAAGGACTGCCCGATCATCCCGTTCGTCGACCGCGACCTGGCCGAAGCCGGCGCCGAAGCCCAGTGACCCGCCTCATCGTCTGGCGGCACGGCAACACCGACTGGAACGCCGGCTCCCGCGTGCAGGGCCAGACCGACATCCCGCTCAACGATCGGGGCCGGGATCAGGCCGACGCCGCCGCCGAGCTGCTGGTCCGCCTGGCCCCGGCCGCGATCGTCGCCAGCGACCTGAGCCGGGCCTTCGACACCGCCACCGCGCTCGCCACCCGCACCGGGCTGACCATCCGGCCCGACCAGCGGCTGCGTGAGCGTTACTTCGGCGAGTGGCAGGGCCTCACGATGGCCGAGATCTCCACCTCGCGGCCCGACGAGCACGCCCGGTGGACCGCCGGTGCGGACGTCGTCGGCGGTGGCGTGGAGACCCTCGACGATCTCGGCAAGCGGGTCTCCGATGCGCTGCAGGACGCGTCCCGTCTCGGCGGCACCGTCGTGGTCGCCACCCACGGCGGTGCGGCCCGGCAGGGCATCGGTCACCTGCTCGGCTGGCGGCGGGAGGAGATGCGCACCCTGCGCGGGCTGGCGAACTGTCACTGGGCCGAGTTGAACCATGACGAGTCCCGCGGGTGGAAGCTCACGTCGTACAACGCCGGGGTCTTCGCCTGATGGAACCGAGCCGGCTCCGGTAACGTCTCACCACCATGCAGATCCGTAAGGCCGTCGTCCCCGCCGCGCTGCTCCTGGCGCTCATCGCCGGTTGCGCGAACAACGCCCCCATCGACGCCGGCGGTGCCCCCGAGCCTGCCTTCTCGACCTCGGGTACCACCGCTGAGCCGTCCACCGCTCCCTATTCGGCCTCGGCTTCTGCTTCGCCGGAGCCGGGTTCGGTGACTCTCACCGGCACCGTGAGCGCCGGGGTCGAGGCGAAATGTCTGCTCCTCAAGGACGGCACCGGCGACCACCTGCTGATCATCCGAGACGACAAGTTGCGCGCGTCGATCCAGGACGGTGCCCGGGTCACCGTGGTCGGCAAGGCCCAGTCCGGCCTGATGACCACCTGCATGCAGGGGCAGCCGTTCGTGGTCTCCTCGGTCACCGTGCACTGAATCGAGTACCTTGCCTGCATGACCATCGCGGTTGTGACCGACTCCACCGCGTACCTGCCGGCCGAACTGAACGGCATGTATGACCTGACCATCGTGCCGCTCACCGTCGTGATCAACGGCTGGGACGGCCTCGAGGGCCTGGAGGTCTCCCCGGCCGAGGTGGCCCGGGCGCTCACCGCGCGCCGGGCCGCCGTCAGTACGTCCCGGCCGGCTCCCGCCCAGTTCGTCACGCAGTACCGTCGCCTGCTCGACGCCGGGGCCGACGGTGTCGTCTCGGTGCACCTGTCCGCCAAACTGTCCGGCACCTACGAGGCCGCCCAACTCGCCGCCGCCGAGGTCGGTCCCCGGGTGCGGGTCGTCGACAGCGGCACCGCCGCGATGGGACTCGGCTTTCCCGCGCTGGCCGCCGCCGCGGCCGCCCGTGACGGCCACGACCTGGAAGCGGTCACCCGGGCGGCGTTCGCGGTGGCCGGCCGGGTGACCACCCTGTTCTACGTCGACACCCTGGAGTTCCTGCGCCGCGGCGGCCGGATCGGGGCCGCCTCGGCGCTGCTCGGCACCGCCCTCTCGGTCAAGCCGATCCTGCACGTGGAGAACGGCGCGATCACCGTCCGGGACCGGGTCCGCACCGCCGGGCGGGCCCTCACCCGCCTCGTCGATCTGGCCGTCGAAGCGGCCGGCGACGGCGAGGCCGACGTGGCCGTTCACCACCTGGGCACCCCCGACCGGGCGTCGGCCCTGGTCGGTGCGCTCGGCGACCGGCTCGGCGACCGGCTGCGCGACTGCTACCTCACCGAGGTGGGTGCGGTGGTCGCCGCGCACACCGGCCCCGGACTGGCCGGGGTCGTCGTTCATTCCCGTGGTGCCCACCGCGGCGGCTCGTGATCGGTACGGGTCAGGCGCGGCAGCAGATCCGCCCAAGGCACGACCTCGTCACCGATCAGGACCTCGTCGGCCTCCGGCAACAGGACCGGCCCGTCCTTCGGCCACACCGCCCGGGTACGCCAGCCGTCCACCAGCGTCAACGTGACGCCCTGGGCGGCGTACTCGTGAATGGCCAGCAGACTCTCCGCTCGCCGGACCGTGCGGTACAGCTTCTCGCTCCGGTACGGGATCGTGCAGCCGTTCTCATCGCTCACGTACGCCATCGGGCTCAGCCGGTGCGGCGACCTCGCGAACAACAGCTCCGCCTCGGCGAACAGCGCCACCAGATGCGGGCCGTCGTCGGCCGTCACCAGTAACGTGCCCCGCTCCGGAGCGAACGCCACCGGAACACCGCCGACCTGCTCCGACAAGCGGCCCAGCCAGCCCGGCAATAGCAGATGTGACGTCCAGTAGGCGTTGCCGTCATCGACGAAACGCACCGTCGTCGCCGAACCGTGCAGCACCGCGCCGGTCAGGTTGGCCCGGGCGGTGGCGAAGATCCGGTCCTTCGACGAGTGCCAGGTCGCGGACTGGGCCGGGGTGACGTACGTCATCGTGTCGGGTTGATCGACCACCACGAACTCGGACAGGAACGGCAACGCCGGGCGGCTCAACGGCGCTCCCGGCGCCGCACCGCGCAACACCGGCCGCAGCATCGGCGCGGCCTCCCGCCACGACACCGGAACCCGCAGCAACTCCGCGATCAGATCGTCCAGCGACCGCTGCCGGGCCAGGAACGGGGCCAGCGGCAGGATGGTGGGCTCGGTGTCGCCCGGCGCGGTGAACCGCACCTCGAACGGGCGGGACAGGTAGCGGGCGTCCGGAACGCCGGCACGGCGCAGACGGCGCAGCATCCGGCCGGCCAGCCGGACGCGGGCGATTCTACGCAGCAGGCCCACCGGGGTCCTTCTCTCCGGTCGTTTTGTGTACTTTATTTACAGATATCGCGCCAGGATCGCGCGGGCGTCGAGATCATCGTCGGTCATGACCGTGGCCGTCAATCCATGACCGGTGACCGCGTCGATCGCCGCCGTCGTCTGCGCCTCAGTGATCTCGGAGATCAGCAGGCCACCGGGGGACAACCAGCGGGAAGCCTCCGCAGCCACCCGCCGGAAGATCGCCAGGCCGTCGTCGCCACCGTCCAGGGCCGAGCGCGGCTCGTGGTCGCGGGCCTCGGCGGGCAGGAACGGGAGATGGCGGGTCGCGACGTAAGGGACGTTCGCCAGCAGTACGTCCACCCGCCCCCGCAACGTGTTCGGTAGGGCCCGGAACAGGTCGCCCTGATACACGTTCCCGTCCAGGTTCGCCCGGGCGCAGGCCACCGCCCGCGGATCCAGATCGGCCGCGTGCAGCACGATGTCCGGCCGGCGCCGGCGGAGAGCCAGGCCCAGCGCCCCCGAACCGCAGCACAGATCGACGACCACCCCGCCCACCTCGGTGGCGGCGAGATTCACCAGCAGCTCACTGCGGACCCGGGGGACGAAGACACCGGGACTCAGCCGTACGCGTACCCCGCCGAAGTCCGCCCAGCCGACCACCTGCTCCAAGGGTTCACCGGTGGCCCGCCGGGACACCAGCAGATCCAGCGCGCCGTCGTCGACGGCGGCCTCCCGCAGGACCTCCGCCTCGTCCTCGGCGAATACACAGCCCGCGGCACAGAGCCGGAGCACGGCAGTGGCCAGAGCCTCGGTGGAGATCACTTGTCGGTTCCTCGCTCATCCACAGTGCCGGGTTGTCCACAGGGCCGCGAGCGGGGGAACCGGGAAGTTCCTACGGTCGGGCCGTGCGAGAGGCGAAGGATAGCGGTGACGTCGTGGGAGCGCGGCTGCGGGCGGTGCTCGACGACGGCGCGCGCCGACGGGCGGTGCCCGAGTCCGGGCCGCTGGAGTGGGCGGACATCGTGCCTGCCTGGGCTGCGGAGGAGGAGGATCTGTCCCCTTTCGGGGAGGGTCCGCCGGGTGGCTCTCCGCCAGGTGGATTTCCGTCGTCGGGGGTGTTGGCCGCCGGGGGCGGCGGGCGGTTCGGGGGCGGCTCCGGCGGCTCTTCGGGTGAGCCTTTCGGGGTGATGCCGGTGTCCGGGCCGGCCTATCCGTGGGATGCCACCGGGGCGGTCCGCGCTGTCACTCCCGGCCCGGTTTCTCCTGCGCCTTCCTCCTCGGTGGTCTCCGGGGGTCTTCCCGGCTTCCCCGGGCAGTGGGAGGACGGTGAGGCCGACTCCGGTGGGCCCGGATTGAGTTCGGCCGGAGCCTTCGAGAATGGGCGGCGGCAATGGCTGGACGCTTTCGATCCCGGTCGGCCCGGGGTGCGGGCGCTGGCCGCAGTGGCGGTGGTCGTCGTGCTGGTGGCGGCCTTTCTGGCATGGCGGTCACGGCCCCGGCTCGACGATGTGGTGGCCGATCCGGGCGGGACCGTCACGGCCGTCATCGGTGCGTCCGGCGCGGTTCAGACCCCGGTCCCCTCGGTCGTCGAGGTGGTGGTCGCGGTCGGTGGGAAAGTGCGCCGGCCCGGGCTGGTCCGTCTCAGCCCCGGAGCGCGGGTCGCGGACGCGCTGGAAGCGGCCGGCGGGGCGGAACCCGGCGTCGACGTGGCCATGCTCAACCTCGCCCGGCGGGTCACCGACGGCGAACTGATCATGGTGGGGGTCACCCCGCCGCCCGGCACGACGACCGGGCCGGCCGCGGGCACCGGCGCACCCGGCACCGGTGGCTCGCTGGTGAACCTCAACACCGCCACCCTCACGGATCTGGACGGCCTGCCCGGCGTGGGGCCGGTGCTCGCCCAGCGAATCCTCGACGCCCGGGAATCCCAGGGCGGATTCAAGGCGGTGAGCGATCTGCGGAAGGTGGACGGGATCGGGGATTCCCGCTACGAGCAGCTCAAAGACCTGGTGACGATCTGATGCGCGGGGTGAGTCCTGAGCCGGGAAAGGTGCCTGACCTACGGCTGGCCGGGTTCACGGTGGGTCTCTGGCTCGCGGCTCTGGGCGCGCTCCACCTGCCGGCCGGCGGGGGACTGGCGGTCGGCGCCGCCGGGCTGACGATCGCGGCGTCACTGGTCCTGGCCCCGATGATCCGGGCCCGGCCGGACGGCTGGTGGGTGCGGGCCGGCCGGTGGATCGCGGTGGCGGTGGTGCTCGGGGCCGGCTGCGGGGCTCTCGCCACGGCGGCCCGGGTGTCGGTCCGGGAGGCTCCGGTGCTGGCCGGGCTGGTCCGGAGCGGGGCCACCGTACAAGCCGAAATGGTGGTGCGAGACGACCCGCGAGCCTTGGCGGCGACGGCCGGGCCGCCCACCTATCTCGTCGCCGTCGACCTAGAGACCGTCGTCGCGGAGGACGCCGCGCCGATCCGGCTGTCCGCGCGTGGGTTGGTGCTGGGATCGGACCCGGGATGGCGCGGACTACTTCCGGGCCAACGGGTCACCGCGACCGGGCGGCTCATGCCACCGAGGCCCGGTGACCTGCGGGCCGCGGTCCTCTCGGTGCGCAAGGCACCCGTCCTGACCGGCCGCCCGTCGTGGGCGCAGCGCGCGGCGGGTGTGCTGCGGGCCGGACTGCAGCGGGCCTGCGAGCCACTGCCGGACGACTCCGGCGGGTTGCTTCCGGGACTGGTGGTCGGTGACACCAGCCGGCTCGACCCGGGATTGGAGGAGGATTTCCGTACGACCGGGATGACGCACCTGACCGCGGTCTCCGGAACCAATGTCGCGATCGTCGTCGGTGTCGTCCTGTTCGTGGTGCGGCGGGCCGGTGCCGGGCCGGTGCTCTGCGCGATCCTGTGCGTGGTGGCGCTGGCCGGGTTCGTCATCCTGGCCCGGCCGTCACCCAGCGTGATCCGGGCTGCGGCGATGGGCGCGATCGGGCTGCTGGGGCTGGCCACCGGGCGGCCCCGGGCGGCGGTTCCCGCGCTGGCGGCGGGCGCCGCGGTGCTGCTGATCGCCGATCCGGAGCTGGCGTCCGATCCGGGTTTCGCGCTGTCGGTGCTCGCCACCGCCGGTCTGCTGCTGATCGCCCCGGTCTGGCGGGACGGGCTCCGGCGCCGGGGCTGCCCGGCCGGGATGGCGGAGGCGCTGGCGGTACCGGCCGCGGCCCAGATCGCCTGTAGCCCGGTGGTCGCGGCGATCTCCGGCACCGTCAGTCTCGTCGCGCTGCCGGCCAACCTGGTCGCGGTTCCGGCGATCGCCCCGGCCACGCTGTTCGGGGTGGCCGCGGCGGTGCTGTCCCCGGTGTGGCCGGCGGCCGCCGAATTCATCGCCTGGATCGGCCACTGGCCCACCGAGTGGCTGGTCCTGATCGCTCGTATCGGGGCCCGGGTGCCGGCCGGGGCGCTGCCGTGGCCGGACGGTGCCTTCGGTGGGTTACTGCTCGCACTGCTGACGGTGGCGTTCCTGTTCGCGGCGCGGCAGGCGCTAGTCCGGCGCCTGGCGACCGTGGTGGCCCTCGGCGCGATCCTCGGTGCGCTGCCGGTGCGACTGCTCGTCCCCGGCTGGCCGCCGCCCGGCTGGCTCGTGGTGGCCTGCGCCGTCGGGCAGGGCGACGCCGTGGTGCTGCCGGCCGGGCCCGGGCGGGCGGTCGTCGTCGACGCCGGGCCGGAACCGAACGCGATCGACCACTGCCTGCGCCGTCTCGGCATCCGGCAGGTAGCGATCCTGATCGTCAGCCACTACCACGCCGACCACATCGGTGGGGTGGCCGGCGTGTTCCGGGACCGCGAGGTGGGCGCGGTGATCGGCCCGGACTGGCCGGAACCCGTCGGCGGCCGGGCCGCCGTGGAAGCGGCCGCCGCCGGATCCGGGATCGCGCTGCGGCCGGCCGGCCCCGGATGGACCTGGACGATCGGTGACCTGCGACTGGAGGTCCTCGGGCCGATCACGCCGAAACGCGGGACCAATTCGGACCCCAACAACAATTCGCTGATCGTACGGGCGGTGCTCGGTGGCCGGTCGGTCCTGCTGCTCGGTGACGCCGAGACCGAGGAGCAGGAGGATCTGGCGGCCGCGTTCGGGGCGGGACTGCGATCGGACGTGCTGAAGGTCGCCCATCACGGGAGCGCCCTGCAATCGCTGGTGCTGCTGGACGCGGTCGATCCCGCGGTGGCGCTGGTGTCGGTCGGGCGGGACAACGATTACGGGCATCCGAACCCGGTACTGCTCGCACGGATTGCTCGGGGCGGCGCGCGAGTCCTGCGCACCGACGAGTCGGGTGACGTCGCGGCGGTGGTGGCCGGCAACGGTCTGGCCGTGGTGGGCCGAGGTGATCCACCACAGTGAACCGGCTCGGCCCTGCCGCGGTGACCGGTTGTAGTTGTTCGACCACGGCGATTTCGTTCAGTGAGTTCGCCTAGTGATTCGTTCAGTGAGTTCGCTCGGTGATTCGCTCAGTGATTTCGTTGCAGTGACGGAGGTGACACGCCCGGAAGGGGGACTCGGGCGGGCGGACTTTATGCCTGATGGGTCTCAATAGAGAGCGAATTGGGCTAAATGTCAACCCGGCATGTTAGGCCTGAGCAGGAGACTGTACGGGCGTGCAGGCATGCCAGGTCGCCGATATGTCTGGTTTCGCATTCGGTGATCAGCGGCCTGCGCTAACGAGTGAGGCCCGTGGAACTGTCGGTACCCCGTGCGACGATGTTGCACGTGAATGCCGCGCCGCCCCCCTCGCTGCTCCTCGTCCAAGGTGATGAGGAGTTGCTCGCCGCTCGTGCCGTCGCCGAGGCGGTCGAAGCTGCGCGGGCCGCCGAGCCCGGGGCGGACGTCCGGGACTATGAGGCGGGTTCACTGGTCCCCGGCGAGGTCGCCGAGATGCTGAGCCCGTCACTGTTCGGTGGGCGCCGGGTCCTCACCATCCGTAACGGGCAGGACGTGCGTAAAGACCTCAGCACCGTCCTGTTGGCCTATGCGAAGAACCCCGACCCCGACGTCACCCTGATCGTCACGCACGTGGGCGGGGCCAAGGGCAAGGCGTTCGCCGACGGGCTGCGGGCGGCCGGAGCCACGGTCGTGCCCGTGATGAAGTTCAAGAAGGACACCGAGCGCACCGCTTTCGTCCGCAACGAGTTCCGCCGGCATGGCGCCCGGTGTGACGAGTCCGCCGCGGCCGCGCTGCTCCAGGCGGTCGGCAACGACCTGCGAGAGATCGCGGCCGCCTGTTCGCAGTTGCTCGCCGACACCGACGGCAAGATCACCGAAGCCGTGGTCGCGCGGTACTACAAAGGCCGCGCCGAAGTGACCGGCTTCGCGGTGGCCGACGCCGCGATGGTCGGCGACCTGCCCGGCGCGCTGGAGGCCCTGCGCTGGGCCCTACACGTCGGTGTCGACCCGGTGCCGATCGCCGACGCCCTCGCCGACGGCATCCGGACCGTCGCGCGGGTCGCCTCTGCCGGCCGCGGCAACCCTTATCAGCTGGCGAGTTCCCTCGGCATGCCCGCGTGGAAGATCGAGAAGGCACAGGCCCGCAGCCGCGGCTGGACCCCGGAAGGCCTGGTCGACGCCATGCGCGCCGCCGCCGACTGCAACGCCGCGGTCAAGGGCGGCGCCGAGGACCGGGGCTACGCCCTGGAGCAGACGGTCTTCGCCATCACCGCGGCCCGCCGTGACGGAGGCACCCGATGACCCGTCCCCGTCCCGTCGACCCGGCCGGCCAGCCGCTCTACGCGCGGATCCTGTGCCTGCGGCACCTGGCACCCAGCAGCCTGCTCTGCTTCGTCTTCCTCGAAGGAGCCGTGGTCCTGGGCCTCCTGCTGGCCCTGGCCGAGCTGGTCAGCTGGTGGGGGGTGCTGGTGCTGCCGTTCACGGTCGCCCTGATGGTCAAGTTCAACGACCTGGTCGCCGGCGCCTCCACCACACCCCCGGTGGACGGCGAGGCCGCGTCGGTCCGCGCGTCCGTCCTACGCCCAGCCGCGATGACCGCCCGTGCCGCTGCCGCGCACGCCGATTCCCCGGCCCTCGAGTCCCCCGCCGACAGCTACCGGCCACCGGCTGACGCTGACGGCTCCGGGCCCACCGCCACAGCCCGCACTGATCACGCCGGAGCCCTTGGCACGTTCGGCTCTCCAGCCTCCGCCCGCTCCGCCGCCGCGCTCTCCGGCCATGGTGACGGGCACGGAATGTCATCCGCACCCTTCTCTGGTCACGGCGACGGGCGTGTGACGTCAGGTGCTTTCGTCACCGGTCACGGCGATGAGCGTGAGGCGTCGGGTGCTTTCGTCACCGGTTATGGCGACGGTCGTGATCAGTCAGGCGCGTCCTTGTCTGGTCACAGCGATGGGCGCATGGCGTCAGGCGCACCCGACACCGGTTACGGCGATGGGATCGGGGCGTCAGACGTGCCCTTCGTCATCCGGGCCGATGGGGCCGAGGTGGTGGATGTGTCCGGTCGGCGAACCGAGGAGTTCGAGCGGCCGGGTGGTTTCGCGCCGGTGGTCTCCCGCGATCCGTCGGCGATGGGATACGGGCCGGTGGCAACGCCCGAGTTCATGACCGACGGATACCGGCACGACGGCATGGCCGAGGTGCCCGTGGTCGGCGGCATCACATATGCCTCCGCCGCTGAGGGGCGGCCATATGCCGCAGCCCGCAGTCATCCTTACAGCAGCGCTGACCGGCATCCTTACGGCGGTGCGGACCGGCATCCCTATAGCGGTGCGGACCGACATCCCTACGAGAACCATGGTCTGCCCGGTGAGCAGGCCGTCGGTGGGTCGTTCCCGGTGCGGCCTTCCGGCTATCCGGCTGCCGGCGACCGCGAGGCCAGGCCCGCGGTCGGCAGCGCGCCCTCAAATCGGCCTCGGGCCGACCAGTTGGACGTGCGCCAGCAGATGGCCCGCCAGGCCGCGGCCCGACGCTATGAATAGCCAGTAGGTTGCTGCCGGTCTGAGGCCCGCTGCTGCATGTTCAGGTAGACCAGCCGCCTGGCGAAACACCAGCCGCCTGGCGAGACCAGAGACGTCTCGTGGTCCTGGCTGCCTGGTCACCTACGGTTCAGATCGCGCCCGAAGTCACCACGCGATGGGCGCTGTCGATGGCGTGGTGACTTGTGGTGCGGATCGCGCCTGAAGTAACCACACAGATGGGCGCCGCCAATAGTGTGGTGATCTGTGGTGCGGATCGCGCCCGAAGTCACCACACAGATGGGCTTCGCGTCCTGGTCGCGGGACGGGCACCTGCTGGACCGGGCGGGTGATCTCGTGGCGGGAGTCGGCGAGCGTGGGTGGGTGGTTCGCCTTGACGTTCGACCTGCATCCGGTGGAGGCGGTCCCCGCGAGCCGTGGGCTGGCGGTTCGCGTCGGCGGTCACCGGCGGGGCTTTGAAGGCCCGGGGCGGTCCGCGAAAGCCGGGCGCCCTTGGCTTTCGCGCAGGCGGGGCACGCTGAGGCTTCGTACGGGCAGGGCGTGCTGAGGCTCGTACGGGCGGGCGTTTTTGGTCTTCGTACGGGCAGGGCGTGCCTGGGTTTCGTACGGGGAGGGAAAAGCTACCGGGCACCGCAATGGACCGTGAAGGTCCGGCGGTGCCCGGTTCGATGTTGCTGCCCACCGTTACGGGCGGGCTGAGATCACCGCCCGCATCGATGCGGCGGCCGATCTGATCCGACGAGGATCAGGCGGACAGCGAGGCGATCTTCTTGGCGATGGCCGACTTGCGGTTGGCCGCCTGGTTCTTGTGGATGACGCCCTTGCTGACAGCCTTGTCCAGCTTACGCGAGGCGTCACGCAGCAGCGCGGTGGCCGACTCGACGTTGCCCGAGTCACTCGCCTCGTGCAGCTTGCGGATCACGGTCTTCAGCGAAGACTTGACCGACTTGTTGCGCAGACGGGCCTTCTCGTTCTGCCGGTTGCGCTTGATCTGGGACTTGATGTTCGCCACGCGACAGCCTTGTCCTGACTAGTTCGGAAAAATGGTCCAAACGAGTGGTCACAGCGCGGCTGTTTCACCCGGCGAGGCCGGTGCACGAAACAGCAGTGCACGAAACAACAGCGTGTCACCACACGCGAGGAATCAGACTACCAGCACGCCTCCGAGCCGCCAAAACGGCTGGGATCAGCGACGTAGCCAGCGCCGCTTCTCCGGAGCGGGAGCGCCGGTCCAGCCGCGGCGTTCGGCGAGCCAGGCGAGTGCCTGTTCGCCGCTGAACCGCTGGTGCTGACGGCTGTGCGGAGACGCGCTGCTCGGGCTGCCACCGGCTCGGCCCAGCCAGTACCCGGCCAGCGCCGCCAGCGCCCCATCGACCCCCTCGTCGGGAGCGCCCCAGGCCCGCAGCACCGCATCGGTGTTCAGACCACTGGCATAGGCGCTGACCAGCAGCGTGACCGTGTCGAACCAGGGCGCGCCCAGGCACGGCCAGGTCCAGTCACAGATCCAGGCCCGGCCGCCGGAGTCGATCAGTACGTTGTCGACCCGCAGATCGCCGTGGCACATGCCGTCACCGGCGGCCAGCGCGGGCAGGGCTCGTTCCAAGCGCGCCAGTTCGGTGAGGCGCTGCGGGGCGATCGTCCGGGTCGCCGGGCCGGGCATCGGCTCGCGTTTCCGGGCGATCAGTGACCACCAGCTCATCTCCGCACGCAGGATGTCCGGCAGCGTGGGCATGCCGATCTCCAGGAGCCGGGGCGGCGGATAGGCGAGCGCGGTCGCCGCCGCCGACCAGGCGCGCAGCGTGGTGTCCAGGTCGGCCTGGGTCCAGGGGAGTTCCGGGATCCGGCCGTCGACCGGTTCCAGGGCGAGCACGAAATAGTCAGATTCGGTCAGAGTCCAGAGTGGGCGGGCGGCGGTCACCTCGTGAGGGAGGGCGGCGGTGAGGGCTGCCTCCCGGGCGTACCACTGCGACGTCGGGTCGTTCAACGGCGCCGCCTTCACGAATGCCCTGGTCCCGGCCTCGGTATCCAGCAGCGCGGCGAAGGCCCGGGTGAAACCGCCACCGGCGCTGCGCGCGACGGACACCGGAGAGCCGAGGCGCGCGGTGATCGATTCACGCACGGTTTCCGGCAGGTCAGACCATGACGGTCGTACGGCGGTCGCATCGTACGAAACGTCGGGCAGAGTGATCGGCCGCATGTCTCCATCCTGCCGTCCGTGGAATTGTCGTACCGCACTGGCAGGATCGCAGCATGCGAACCGACGATTTCTGGGCGGTCATCGACCGTGCCACCGCCGACCGGCCGGCTTCCCCCGCCGAGGTGGCCGAGCGTGCCGTCGCCGAGCTGGCCGCCGTCGACCCCGAGGAGATCGTCGCCTGGGGCCTGCACCTGGAGAAGGTGATGGTCGCCTCCGGCACGGAGGATCTGTGGGCCGCGGCCTATCTGATCAACAGTGGTGCCGACGAGGCCGGGTTCGACGCGTTCCGGGGCTGGCTGATCGCGCACGGGCGCAAGGCGGTGGCCGCCGCCGTGCAGAAACCCGATGTGCTCGCCAACGTGGCCGTGATCAAGGAGGCCGCCGACACCGGCGCGGTCTTCGAGGCCGAGGAGGTGCTCGGGATCGCGGAGCGGGCTTATCAGCAGGCCACCGGGTCGCCGCTGCCGTCCGGCGCGCGACCACGGACCAGGCCCGAGGTGGCCGACCTGTGGGATTTCGACAACGAGGACGAGATGCGCCGCCGTCTGCCCAAGCTGTCCGCCCTGTTCCTGGAGCCCCCGATGTGAGCGCGGTCTGAGCCGGGACCGTGGGGGAGGCACAGTTCGGGGCCGCGTGAACGGGTGTGATCGGAGCTTCCCTCGCGGACGTGGGACGATAGGTGACGCCGGCCCGGTGCCGGTGTCACCCAGCAGCCCGACGGCCGAGTGAAGAGGCCGGAAGCGGAGGGCCGCTGGGGGATCAGACCGCGCTAGCCCAGCCCGAGAAGAACGGAAAACCGTGCCTGGACCGCTCGACCCCGGCGTGAACGTGATCGGATCGACCGATCCCAGCCGCATCCGCAACTTCTGCATCATCGCCCACATCGACCACGGCAAGTCGACGCTGGCCGACCGGATGTTGCAGATCACCGGGGTGGTCGACCCGCGCCAGATGCGCGCGCAGTACCTCGACCGGATGGACATCGAACGCGAGCGCGGCATCACCATCAAGTCGCAGGCCGTGCGGATGCCCTGGACGGTCCGTGAGGGCGGCAAGCAGGGTGAGACCGCCGTCCTCAACATGATCGACACCCCGGGGCACGTCGACTTCACCTATGAGGTCTCCCGCAGTCTGGCGGCCTGTGAGGGTGCGGTCCTGCTGGTGGACGCCGCGCAGGGGATCGAGGCGCAGACTCTCGCCAACCTGTACCTGGCGATGGAGAACGACCTCCGCATCATCCCGGTGCTCAACAAGATCGACCTGCCGGCGGCGCAGCCGGAGAAGTACGCTGAGGAGCTGGCCAAGCTGATCGGCTGTGAGCCGTCCGACGTGCTGCGGGTGTCCGGCAAGACCGGCGTCGGCGTCGATCACCTGCTGGACGAGATCGTCCGGCAGTTCGTGGCGCCGGTCGGCGACGCGGAGGCCCCGGCCCGAGCGATGATCTTCGACTCGGTGTACGACGTCTATCGCGGCGTCGTCACCTACGTGCGGGTGATCGACGGCCGGATCAGCGCACGCGACAAGATCAAGATGATGTCCACCGGCGCGGTGCACGAGCTGCTGGAGATCGGTGTCGTCTCGCCGGAGATGGAGAAAGCCGGCGCCCTCGGTGTCGGCGAGGTCGGTTACCTGATCACCGGTGTGAAGGACGTCCGCCAGTCGAAGGTCGGCGACACCATCACCGGCAGTCTCCGCCCGGCCAAGGACGCGCTCGGCGGTTACAAGGAGCCGAGGCCGATGGTCTACTCGGGTCTGTACCCGATCGACGGCTCGGACTACCCGGCGCTGCGTGACGCCCTCGACAAGCTGAAGCTGAACGACGCCGCGCTCACTTACGAGCCGGAGACGTCGGCGGCGCTCGGTTTCGGGTTCCGGGTCGGTTACCTGGGCCTGCTGCACCTGGAGATCATCGGCGAGCGGCTGGAGCGCGAGTTCAACCTCGACCTGATCTCCACCGCGCCGAACGTGGTCTACCAGGTGTTCACCGAGGACGCGAAAGAGTCGATCGTCACGAACCCGAGCGAGTTCCCCGAGGGCAAGATCGCGGAGATCCACGAGCCGGTCGTACGAGCGACGGTCCTGGTGCCGAACGAGTACGTGGGCGCCGTCATGGAGCTGTGCCAGAGCCGTCGCGGCAACCTGCTCGGCATGGAGTACCTGTCCTCCGAACGGGTGGAGCTGCGCTACATGCTCCCGCTCGCCGAGATCATCTTCGACTTCTTCGACCAGTTGAAGAGCAAGACCAAGGGCTACGCGTCACTCGACTACGAGCCCTCCGGTGAGCAGGCCGCCGACCTGGTGAAAGTGGACATCCTGCTGCACGGTGAGCCGGTGGACGCGTTCAGTGCGATCGTGCACAAGGACAAGGCGTACGCCTACGGCACCAGCATCGCCGCCAAGCTGCAGAAACTCATTCCGCGCCAGCAGTTCGAGGTGCCGATCCAGGCGGCCATCGGCTCCCGGATCATCGCCCGCGAGACGATCCGTGCCATCCGCAAGGACGTGCTCGCGAAGTGTTACGGCGGTGACATCAGCCGCAAGCGGAAGCTGCTGGAGAAGCAGAAGGAAGGCAAGAAGCGGATGAAGATGGTCGGCCGGGTGGAGGTCCCCCAGGAGGCCTTCATCGCCGCGCTCTCCACTTCTGACTCCGCGGACGCCAAGGGGGCGACAAAAAAATAGGGCGGTTTGATTCGTCGGGGGGTCGGGAATTGAGGTGCTCGACGGACGCAACCAATAAGCTCCACCCCCCGAGGAGGACCCCATGGAGTTCACGCTCACCGGAATCATCGTGGCCCTGATCGTCGGCCTCGTCATCGGCGCTCTCGGCCGGCTCGTGGTACCCGGCAAGCAGAACATCCCGCTGTGGCTGACCATGGTCGTCGGTGTCGTCGCCGCGCTGCTGGGCACGGTCATCGCCCGCGCCGCCGGTGTCGCCGACACCGCCGGTTTCGACTGGATCGAGTTCGCGTTCCAGGTCGTTCTGGCCGCCATCGGTGTCGCCCTGGTCGCCGGCGTCGGCAGCCGTCGCCGTCTGACCCGCTGACCCGCGGTTCGACAACTCGAAAAGATCCGCGGTTCGACAACTCAAAAACGCGAATGCCGGCCCGACGAGGTGCCGGCATTTCGCGTTTCTGAAAGCTTTCTTGAGAAGAGCACTGGACTTCAGTACCGGAACTTGTGCTGGGCACTGCGGCGGTTCTCCCAGGCCGGCAGTCCACCCTGATGCTCGTGATGCGGTGCCGGTTCGACCACGTCGCTGCGGCTGCCGACCACCCGCAGGGTCACCACCAGGCCCTGGACGAGCCGGTCGGCGCGCAGATCCCGATAGCGAACCTCGGCCAGCACTTGAGTGCCGTCCGGCCGGGGCAGGGCACAGAACACCTTGCCGTCGCCCTCGGCTCGCAGCGCCCGGCGTACCGCCTCTTGATCGTCGGGGTGGATCAGCTCGTCGAAAGCGGTGAGCGGGGGCATCTCCTCGACGCCGGCCAGACGGCGCAGCCCGGGGCTGGCGTACCGGATCCGGTGGTCGGAGTCGACCACTGCCATGATCTCGGCGGTGTTGCCGGTGACCGCCCGCAGGTAGAGGTCGCTGTCCCGGCGGCCGACCGCCTCGACCAGGGTGATCCGGTCCAGGGCCAGTGCGGTCTCCCCGGCCAGCACTTCGAGCGAGTCCCGTCCGGCGATGAGCGCGTCCCGGCGGCCGGCGACGACCAGGGCACCGCCACTGGGCCGGGCCACGGCGAGTGGTTCCAGACGCAGTGGACAGATGAGAGTGTGATCACCGGTCCACCAGCTTCGGGTACCGGCCCCGGCGGGCACTCCCGAGCTGTCGAGAGCGGCGGTGAGCGCGGCGTCGTCGGTGGCGAGAACGACCCGGCCGACCGCGCCGGCGGGCAGTAGATGGGCGACCGCGGCCCGGACCGCTGCCTCGACGGCCGGTGGGTCGGCGGCCGCGACCAGGGCGGTGTTCGCCGCGCGCAGCGCACGTTCGCGGGTGAGGGCCTGGCTGTGCTGCTGGACGGCGTCGGCGAGCCGGGTGATGGTGAGCAGCAGGGTGATCGCGCCGGTGACGGCGATCACGACACCGTTGTGGACCGTCCCGGAGAGCGCCTCGATCACCAGCACCAGCGGCGGGGTGGCTGCGGAGAGAGCGAGCAGGGTGGTGTCGCGGAACCGCCACGGCGACAGCTGGACCGGCTGCGGTTCGGTGAGCCGGGCCATCGACGGGTGCAACGCGGACGCGCCCCACATCAGGTAGAGCGCCACGAACGCCAGCTCGGTGACCGGGTTCTCCCGGGTGAGCGGGTAGAGGACGTCGCCGGTGAGCATCGCCAGGCCGCCGGTGACCAGCAGGCCCGCCGCGATGTTGCGCCGGTCGGCGGTGAGCAGCCGGATCGCGACCACGATCAGCAGCAGGTCACCGATCACATCGGCGGGGGAGACGGTCTGGAATCTGCTCGCCGAGCCGATCACGAAGACCCAGACGACGAGCATCGCGGCGCAGGCGAAGGCGATCAGGTCGATCAGGCGGGCCCGGTCGACAAGCAGCGAGCCACCCCGGGTGAACTGGTGCAGGCTCATCGCGACCAGGGCGAACATCACCAGGTAGATGGTGTCGGCGAGGGCCTGCAGACGGTCCGACTCATACAGCACGTCGCCGGCGGCCAGCGCTGCGAGCGAGCCGGCCAGCAGCAGCCAGGGGGCACGCCGAGCCGGGCGGTGGCGGCGCACACCGTAGAGAATGGCGCCGACGCTCACCGCCCCCAGTAGAGCCCATCCGATCGCCGTCAGCACGACCTACTTAGTACCAGGAGGGTTGCGGACTGTCCATGTAGACATATACAGAGCGCAACTTGTGGGTGAGCAAGATGGACATTGCGGATAGTCACCGATAGTTCCGGAGAAATCTCAATGGAACACCTCGGCGACCACCTGAGCCTGGTTGCCACCACTGCCGTCGGTGACCGGCAGCCACTTCCCCTTCGGGGCGTGCCACTCGAGATCACCGAAACGTACCCGTTCGAGACCGGTGGCGGAAGCGTGCGAGACCAGCCAGTGCGCGAAGCGCCAGCCGGTGTCCGAGCTGGCCACCGCGACGGTCAGCCCGGCGGTCTCGGCGCTGCGGGCCTGACCGCCAAGCTTCTTGCCCCAGTCCAGCTTGAGACTGGTCAGCAGGGCGGCGGCTGCCTCGGCACCACGGATCGCCGGAGCGTCCGGAACGGTGCAGTCGACCGCGCCGGTGGCCCGCCCGGTCAGAGCGGCGGCCAGCACCCGTGACTCGTCGGCCCACTTCTCGTAGGCGTTCGGGTACGCCGACCGCTGCACCCGCTGTGCGGCGTCGGTGACCCGCATCTCCTCCCAGCCCTTGACCTTCTTCAGGGCCGAGTAGAACCTGCCGGCCGAATACCGCGGGTCCTTGATCTGCTCGAACGTGCCCCAGCCCTGACTGGGCCGCTGCTGGAAGAGGCCGACCGAGTCGCGGTCACCGTCGTCCAGGTTCTCCAGCTTGGACTCCTGGAACGCGGTGGCCAGGGCGACCACGATCGCCTGCTCGGGCAGACCACGCCGGACCCCGACCGCGGCGATGGTCGCCGCGTTGGCCATCTGGACGGTGTCCAGGGTCACCGTGCCGTCGGCGCTGACCGTGCACTCCGGGATGAGCCGGGGCAGTTGGATGTTGTCGGCCAGGTTGTCGATCACCACGACCACACCGGTCACGGCGGCGACGCCGAGCAGGGCGAGCACACCCGCGATCGTCCGTTTGCGCATGCTCACCTCCCCTTTCCGGCACCTCCCGCGAACCGGCGGACGCCAAGCCTAGACAACGAGCGCTCACCGCCTGGCGTCACTGCGTCGGGCGAATCGAGTCAAGACGATCATCATGCCTGAAGATCATCCGACCCAGCCGGGGTCGCGCTTCTCCCGGCTCGCGGCCACCCCCTCCCGCCCCTCGGCGGACGTGAAGTGTGCGGCCGAACGGTTCGCGAGATCCGCCAGGTCGGCACGGATCGACGCCTCCGGCGTACGGCGAAGCAGTTGTTTGGTCCCGGCGAGCGCGAGCGGACCGCCGCGCAGAAGCGACGCGCAGTAGCCGGCCACCACGGCGTCCAGCCGGTCCTCCTCGACGGCGGCAGTGACCAGGCCGATCTGTTCGGCCCGTGGCCCGGCGAAGACGTCACCGGTGAGGAAGAGGTCGGCGGCCGCCCGGGGTGCCAGGCGCGGCAACACGGTGGCGCTGATCACCGCCGGGATGACCCCCAGCCGGACCTCGGTGAAGGCGAACGTGGCCGACCGGGTGCAGACCGCGATGTCGGCCGCCCCGATCAGGCCCAGGCCGCCGGCGCGGGCCGGGCCGCCGATCCGCGCCACCAGCGGTTTCGGGTACTCCCAGAGCACCGCGAGCACGTCGGCCAGCATCTCGGCGGGCAGCCGGTCACCGGGCCCGGCGGCGGCCGTCTCCTGCAGGTCGACGCCCGAGCAGAAGACCGGGCCGGTGTGCGAGAGGACCACCACCCGGCACTCCGGATCGGCGGCGGCCGCGGCGAGGGCGCCGAGCAGTTGTTCGAGCAGCGCGGTGGAGAGCGCGTTGCGGTTGGCGGGGTTGTCGAGTGTCATCGTGGTCACGCCGGCGGCGGTGACGGTACCGACCAGATCCATCCCGGAACTCTATTGCGTGCACACTGGGGTCCATGGCCGGCGCAACTGTTGATGGTGAACCCGTACCCGACGACGGGTCCCTCCCCGACGAGGCCACCCGTGCGGTGGGCAAGAACGGGTTCGCCGTCTACGTCCACGTCCCGTTCTGCGCGAGCCGCTGCGGCTACTGCGACTTCAACACCTACACCGCGACCGAGCTGGGCGGCGGGGCGAGCCGCGAGGAGTACGCGGACACCGTCCTCGCCGAGCTGGCCCTGGCCGCCCGGGTGATCGAACCCGGCCCGGTCGACACCGTCTTCGTCGGCGGCGGCACTCCCACCCTGCTCAGCACCGACGACCTGGGCCGGATCCTGGACGGCATCGACCGCACCTGGGGGCTCGCCCCCGGCGCCGAGGTGACCACCGAGGCCAACCCGGAGTCGGTCGACCCGGCCTACCTGCGGCGGCTGCGCCAGGCCGGGTTCACCCGGATCTCGCTCGGCATGCAGTCGACCGCGCCGAACGTGCTGCGGATCCTGGACCGCAAGCACACCGCCGGCCGGGCACCGCAGGCCGCGGCCGAAGCCCGCGACGCCGGATTCGAGCACGTCAACCTGGACCTGATCTACGGCACTCCGGGCGAGTCACCGGACGACTTCGCCGGATCGCTGCGCGCGGTGATCGACGCGGGCGTGGACCACGTGAGCGCCTACGCGCTGATCGTCGAGGACGGCACCCGGATGGCCGCCCGGATGCGGCGGGGCGAACTGCCCTACCCGGAGGACGATGTCGCCGCCGACCGCTACCTGGCCGCCGAGGCGGCGCTCACCGAGGCCGGTTTCGAGTGGTACGAGGTGTCCAACTGGTCCCGCGGCGAGGCCGGCCGGTGCCGGCACAACCTGCTCTACTGGACCGGCGCCGACTGGTGGGGACTCGGGCCGGGCGCGCACAGCCACGTCGGAGGGGTGCGCTGGTGGAACGTGAAGCATCCGTCGGCGTACGCCAAGCGCCTGTCCTCCGGTTTGTCCCCGGGCCACGCACGGGAACTGTTGTCCGGCGACGACCGGCACATGGAGGACGTGATGCTCCGGGTGCGGCTGCGCGAGGGCATCCCGCTGGACCGGGTCGACGCCACGGGTGCCGCGCAGGCGCTGGCCGACGGGCTGCTGGACTCGGGGCCGTACGCCGACGGCCGCCTCGTGCTCACGCTGCGCGGCCGCCTGCTCGCCGACGCGGTCATCCGCGACGTGCTCTGACGACTACTTGATGAACGGGTAGGTCATCGGATACTGATACGGCTCGTTGTTGACCGCCTTGATCCCCGCGATCACGCCGAAGAGGGTCGCGATCACCCAGGCCGCGGCGGTGAACAGCAGGCCCAGCCCGGCGCAGGCGATCAGCGCGTAACCGACCACCCCGACGATCGTCCAGACGAGCTGGAAGTTCAGCGCCTTGAGTGATTCGGCACGCACGATCGGGGACTGGTTGCCGCGGGCCAGATAGGCGACCAGCGGCGGGAGCCAGCCGATGAACACGCCACCGAAGAAGGCCGCGGCGGCGCCACCGAAGTGGGCGATCAGGACCCAGGTGCGCTCGTCCGGGCTGCCGGCCTGGTAGGGGGATCCGTACTGGGGCGGGCCGTACTGCGGCTGGTCGTAAGGCTGTTTCCCGTACTGCGGCTGGCCGTAGGGATCCGCATAAGGAGGCGGCGGCGTGTAGGGCGGCGGCGGAGGCGGTGGATAGCCGCCCTGCGGGTGGTACGGCGCGGTCGGGTCGTCATCCGGCGGGCGGGGAGGCTCGGTCATGAAATACACGCTAGGACCCGGGTCCCAGCCGGTCGATACCGATGTCGCTCCCAAGATCTGAGCCCGCTCGGTACTTTCGATCATCGCATTGCCGCCGCCGGGGACGTAGACTGGCACTCTATTAGCAGGAGTGCCAACAGGGGGAGGGGTCATATGAGTCTGGATGACCGCAAGCTCGAGGTACTCCGGGCAATCGTCGAGGACTACGTCGAAACCCAGGAGCCGGTCGGCAGCAAGGCCCTGGTGGACCGGCACAAACTCGGCGTCTCCTCGGCCACCGTCCGCAACGACATGGCGGTGCTGGAGGAGGAGGGCTACATCCGGCAGCCGCACACCAGCGCCGGCCGGGTGCCCACCGACGCCGGTTACCGGCTCTTCGTCGACCGCTTGACCAGGATAAAGCCACTCAGTCCGGCCGAGCGCCGGGCCATCGAGCGGTTCATGATCGGTGCCGTCGACCTCGACGACGTGGTGCATCGTACGGTCCGGCTGCTGGCCCAGCTCACCCGCCAGGTAGCCGTCGTGCAATATCCGAGCCTGTCCCGCTCCGCCGTTCGCCATCTGGAGCTCGTGCCGGTCTCCACGACCCGCCTGATGCTCGTGATGATCACCGACACCGGCCGGGTCGAGCAGCGGCTGGTCGAGCTGCCCGGCCCCGTGCAGGACGGTGACGTCTGGGAGCTGCGCCGCCGGGTGAACGAGAAACTGGCCGGTCAGCGCCTCGCCGACACCCCGGCCCTGGTGCAGAAACTCGTGGAGGACTGCGACGTCGGGCACCGCGCCGCGATGACCTGCCTGGCCTCGGTGCTCCTGGAGACACTCGTCGAGCGGAGTGAGGAGCGCCTCGCCCTCGCGGGCACGGCGAACTTGACACGGGGCGGTGTGCTGGACTTCCAGGGCACACTGCGGCCCGTCCTCGAAGCCCTCGAGGAGGAGGTCATCCTGCTCAAGCTCATCGGCGATCTGGAGCCCCGCACCACGCGGGTCCTGATCGGTGACGAGAATCAGATCGACAACCTGCGGTCGGCGTCCGTGGTGAGCAGTGGCTACGGCCCGGGTACGACTATCGTCGGGGGGCTCGGAGTGCTGGGTCCCACCCGGATGGACTACCCCGGCACTATCGCCACCGTTCGTGCGGTCGCACGCTACGTTGGCGACCTGTTGGCACAGAATTGACGGATTCGCGCAGACATTGAGGACTCCAAACCCCGTGGCCAAGGACTATTACGGAATTCTCGGTGTGAGCCGGGAGGCAACCGACGACGAGATCAAGCGTGCCTACCGCAAACTGGCTCGGCAGTTTCACCCGGATGTGAACCCGGATCCGGAGGCGCACGACAAGTTCAAAGAGATCAACGCGGCGTACGAGGTCTTGTCCGACGAGCAGAAGCGTCAGATGGTCGACCTCGGTGGCGACCCGCTCGCGCCGGGTGGCGGCATGCCCGGCGGTGCCGGTGGAGCCGGACCGTTCGTCGGTTTCCAGGACATCATGGACGCGTTCTTCGGCACGGCCGCCGGTGGTGGATCCCGCGGCCCGCGCCCGCGCACCCGACCCGGCGCCGACGCCATCCTGCGCCTGGAGCTGGACCTGGTGGAGACCGCGTTCGGCGTCGAGGCGCCGATCACCGTCGACACCGCGGTGCTCTGCACCCAGTGTTCCGGCGCCGGCACCGCGCCCGGCACCCACCTGGCCACCTGTGAGGTCTGTTCGGGTCGCGGTGAGGTCCAGTCGGTGCAGCGCACCTTCCTCGGCCAGGTCGTCTCGTCCCGCCCCTGCCAGAACTGCCAGGGTCACGGCACGACCGTCCCGAACCCGTGCCCGACCTGCGCCGGTGACGGCCGGATCCGGACCCGCCGTTCCCTCACCGTCAAGATCCCGGCGGGTGTCGAGGACGGCATGCGGATCCGCCTGGCCCAGCAGGGCGAGGTCGGCCCCGGCGGCGGCACGGCCGGTGATCTCTACGTGGAGATCCACGAGCGCCCGCACGACGTCTACTCCCGCAAGGGTGACGACCTGCACTGCCGGGTGACGCTGCCGATGACCGCGGCCGCGCTCGGTACCCGGATGACGATCAAGACCCTCGACGGCGAAGAGAACATCGAGGTCAAACCGGGCACCCAACCGGCCAGCACGCTCCGGATCCGAGGCAAGGGCGTCCCGCACCTGCGCGGCCAGGGCCGTGGCGACCTCTTCGTGCACCTGGACGTGAAGACGCCGACCAAACTCACCGTCGACCAGGAGCGCATGCTCCGCGACTTCGCCAAGACCCGCGGCGAGGACGTCGCCGAACTGAGCAAACAGGGCGGCTTCTTCAGCCGCATGCGAGACGCCTTCAACGGCCACTGACGGCTCCGCGACTTCGTGACGAGGGACGACGGCTCCGGCCGCCGTCCCTCACGGCTCTCTGCGAAGATCCAGATCAAATTCTTGATGTCGTGCGTTCGCGGGGGTACAGATCGTCGCTCCCGCCGGGACCCCGGCGACCTTCGCTGGCCGCTGACGCGCCCAGAACGCGAAGCCCTCCGGGGCGACGTCCGTAGGTGGTCGCGGCCTTTCCACCCCAACAACTCCGGTCCGGTTCTGTGTGGTGAGTTGCGGTTCGATTCGAACCCCAAGTCACCACGCGTCGACTGCCGTACCACTGCGTGGTGAGCCGGGGTTCGAATCGAACCGCAACCCACCACGCTGAAAGGCACTCGTTACCGCGGGGCCCGGCTGACCGTGCCGGATGGTGCCGGTAGCGTTTCCGGGATGTCCGCACCGCTGTTCCTGGTCGAGAGTCTTCCCACCGGTCTGTCGTTCACCCTGGACGGCCCGGAAGGGCACCACGCCGCCACCGTGCAACGGCTGCGCGCCGGGGAGGCGCTGATCCTCGCCGACGGCCGGGGCGGTACCGCGCGGGCCGAAGTCGCCAACGTGGGCCGGGGCAGCATCGACGTGGCAGTACTGAGCATCACGCGGGATCCGGCACCGGACCCCCGTCTGGTGGTGGTGCAGGGCATCGCCAAAGGCGACCGGGGCGAACTGGCCGTGCAGGCGATGACCGAGGTCGGCGTCGACGAGATCGTGCCGTGGGCGGCGTCCCGCTCGGTGACCCAATGGCGCGGCGACCGGGGCTTCAAAGCCCGCGACAAGTGGACCGCGACCGCCCGGGAGGCGGCCAAGCAGGCCCGGCGCTCCTGGCTACCGGTGGTCGGCGGCGACCCGGACAGCTCGACGAAACAGGTGGCGGCCCGCCTGGCCGGGGTCACGGCGGCGTTCGTGCTGCACGAGGAGGCCACCGAACGGCTCACCGCGGCGACCTTGCCGCCGAGGGGCGAGATCGCCCTGGTGGTGGGCCCGGAGGGTGGCATCAGCGACCCCGAATTGGACGCCTTCCGCGAGGCCGGCGCGATCCCGGTCAAACTGGGCGACGCGGTGCTGCGCACGTCGACCGCCGGAGTCGCCGCCCTCGCGGTGCTCTCCGCCCGCCTCGGCCGCTGGTAACGACACCCGGGTCCCGACGTTCCACGGCCGATCTGTGTGGTGAGTTCGGGTTCGATTCGCACCGCAACTCACCACGCGACCCTGACCGCGAAACGGCGCCCGGCTGTGGTCTATCGAGGGCGGCGGGCGACCGCCACGTCGGTGTAGACGACCAGTTCGAGCGTGCCGCCGTGCGCGTCGATCACCTCGGCCACGTCGGCGACCGCGGCTTCGCGGTGTTCGTCGTCGAGGATCCGGTAGGCCGAGTTCGTGAGCAGATGATCCCGGTAGGCGGCGGAGCTGTAGGAACGCACCGACCGGTACCGCAGGGTTCGCGGCTCGTCGAAGGTCTCGACGACATCGGCCATGTCCGGCCACTCCTCGGCATACGGGCGTGGCTCGGTGGGGATGTCGCTGAGCCGCAGCGAATGCGGGGTGTGTTCACTCTCCGCCAGGCCGTGCCGGGCGTTCGCCGCTGCCAGTTCGGCGTGCAGGCGGTCGTCGGTGACCAGGAAGACGTTCCAGAACGGGGCGAACAGACCACCGGGAGCCAGCGTCGCGAAGGCGAGCCCGGTGCGACGGCCCGGATCCACCCAGTGCCAGGCCTGGGCGCTGATGAGCAGTCCGTAGCCGCGGTCCGGCGCCCAGTCCTCGAAGGTCGTCTCGACGATCGTGACGCCGGGAACGGTCCGGCGCAGCACGGCGGCCATCCGGGCGTCCGGTTCCAGGCAGGTCAGGTCGACGTCGTGGGCGGCGAACGCGGCGGTGGCCTTGCCGGTGCCGGCGCCCACTTCCAGAACCGGGCCCGGCCCGGCCAGCGCGAGCAGGTCGGTGACCAGCTCGCTCGGATAGCCAGGGCGGACCCGATGGTATTCCTCGGCCTCTTCACCGAAGACCTGTCCACGCACACGTGAAGTCATGTACGCGAATATAAGGGCAGTCAGATCGTGATCTCGACGGAGCGGCGCGGGTCGTCGAGGGCGTGCGCGGCGATCACCGTGTAGGTGCCGGGAACCCTCTGCCAGCCGTCGTCGAACACCTGGAAGGCCCGCTCGGCGATCGGGATCGTCACGGTGACCGACTCACCAGGCACCGCGTCCACCGTCCCGAACCCGGCCAGCCAGCGTTCCGGCCGCTCCACCGGCGAAGCGGAGTCCGCGGCCTGGGCGACGATCGAGTCGGCGCCCGGCGACAGGTACACCTGCACGACCTCCCGGCCCGCGCGCCAGCCGATGTTGGTGACCGTCACCTTGACCTCGGACCCGGAGTAGGCGAGGTGGTCGTACGACCAATCGGTGTAACCCAGACCGGAACCGAACGCGAACAGCGGCTCGGCCGCCGACCGCAACCACCCTCGGTAACCGATGAAGATCCCCTCGTCGTAACCGAGCGTGCCGTCCACCGGCTGCGCGTCGAAGACCGGGCAGTCCTTCTCCGCGTTCGGCCAGGTGGTCGGCAGCCGCCCGCCCGGCTCGGCGACCCCGAGGAGCACGTCGGCGAGCGCGGCACCGGCCTCCTGCCCGGGGAACCAGGTGAGCAGCACCGCCGCCACCTCGTCAGCCCACGGCAGCAGCACCGGCGAACCGGCGTTGACCACCACGATCGTCCGCGGATTGACGGCCGCGACCCGCGCCACCAGCTCGTCCTGACGGCCGGGCAGGGCCAGCGACGTCCGGTCGAAGCCCTCCGACTCGACCTGCTCGGTGGTACCGACGACGATCACCGCCACGTCCGACCGGGCCGCCAACTCGACGGCCTCGGCGATCAGGCCCTCCTCGTCCGGACCCGGCGCACGGTGACCGAGCGTGGTGGAGACCGAATGCGCGGCACCAGCCACGAACGACTGCCGCAGCACGACCGGCACCGGGATCCCGGCCTCCAGCGGCACCGTGAACCGAATCTCCCGCGGGTGCAGCAGCAGGTCGGCGCGACCGGTGCCGGGCGGGTGCAGCGAACCCTCGTAGAGCTTCTCCCCACCCACGACCAGCTCGAACGCCCCGAACCCGGAGACCGCCAGAACATGGTCGCCACCGACCGCCGGAGTGATCTCGGTACGCAACTCCAGGCTCGTGATACCGGTCACGTCCAGGCCGCCGGGCGGGTCGCCGATCCAGCGGATCGTGGCCGCCCCGACCGGGAACTCGTGATCCCCGGCCGACACCGCCGCCTCGGTGGTGGACGACAGAGCGAACCGGAACGGCGCCCAGTCCGGTCCCAGCGCCGCCGGCAGGAACGGCCGCGGGTCGGCACCGACCGCGTACGCCACGTCCACCCCCGGCAGATCGGCCCGCAACCCGTCCAGCGGCGAGATCACGTGCGGCGGGGTGACCTGGGCACTACCACCGCCGAGCACCCGCGCATCGGTGGCGAGCGCACCGATCACCGCCACCCGGGTCAGGTCACCGGCCTCCAGCGGCAGCACCCCGTCGACGTTGCGGGCCAGCACGAACGACCCGGTCGCCACATCCCGCGCGACGTCGTCCCCGTTCTCGTCCAGCGGCACCTCGGACAGATCAAACCCTTCGAGCGCGCCGGTACGGGCGGCGAGCAGCAGCACCCGCCGCACCTTGTCGTCGATGACCTGCTCCGGCACCGCACCGGACCGCACCGCCTCGACCAGCGCCGGCCCCCACGGGTTGTCCATCGCCGGCATGGCCACGTCCAGCCCGCCGAGCGCGGACGCCACCGTGTCCCGGGCGGCCCGCCAGTCGGACACCACCACCCCGTCGAAACCCCACTCCCGCTTCAGGATCTCGTCCTGAATCCGCCCGTTAGCCGCCATCGAAGCCCCGTTGACCCCGTTGTAGGCGCTCATCACACCCCACCCGCCGGCCGCGGCCACCCGCTCGAACGGCGCGAGGTACATCTCCCGCAGCGCCCGCTCACCGATCCGCACGTCCACGGTCATCCGCTCGGTCTCGGCGTCGTTGCCGACCAGGTGCTTCACCGTGGTGCCGACGTGGTGCTCCTGCACGCCGTGCACAAAACCGACCGCGATCTCCCCGGTGAGCAGCGGATCCTCCGAGTAGCACTCGAAGTGCCGGCCGCCGAGCGGAGTGCGGTGCAGGTTGACGGTCGGGCCCAGCAGCAGGTGCACACCCTTGCGGCGGGACTCCTGGCCGAGCAGCCGCCCGGCCCGGCGGGCCAGCTCGACGTCCCAGGTGGCGGCCAGCGCGGTCGGGCTGGGCAGGGCGATCGAGGGGTCGTCAGGGGTGTAACCGGTGCCCCGGACGCCGACCGGGCCGTCCGACATGACCAGCGAACTCAACCCGATCCGGGGAATGGCCGGAAGGGACCAGAAGTCCTGTCCGGTGAGCAGGGACACCTTCTCCTCCAAGCTGAGTTGCCCGAGAAGAACGTCGAGATCGGTCAAGAGAGCGCTCCCACCATCGTGTCTGAGGATCCGCCGACCATCTTCACCCACCCCGGACCATAAGATCCATGGGGTGGAAACCTCCTGTTTGTTCTGCCGCATCGTGGCCGGCGAGATCCCCGCGACGGTCGTGCACCGGACCGCGACCACCCTCGCCTTCCGGGACATCGACCCGAAAGCACCCTCGCACGTCCTGGTCATCCCGGTCGCCCACCACGCGAACGTGATCGAACTCGCCACCGACCCGGCCGCGGCCGCCGACGTGCTGGCCACCGCCGCGAAAGTCGCCGAACTGGAAGACCTGACCGACGGCTTCCGGGTCATCTTCAACACCGGCGCCCACGGCGGCCAGGAGGTCTCCCACGTGCACGCGCACGTCGTCGGCGGCGCCCCACTCGGGCCGATGCTGTCGGCGCAGCGGTGAACACGCCCGGACCCCGCTACGAGCGTGCCGCCCGCCGGGCCCAGGCCGACGGCCGGATCCCCGCCCTCTCCGTCGCGCTGCACCGCGCCGACCGGGAGCCGTGGGTCCACACCGTCGGTGACTCCGGAAACCCGGCCCACCCGCTCGGCGCGCACAGCCGGTTCCGGATCGGCTCGGTCACCAAGACCTTCACCGCGGTCCTGGTCATGCAGGCCCGCGACGAGGGCCTGCTCGACCTGGACCAGCCGATCTCGGCCCACCTCGACGTGCCCGCACACGGCGACGCCACGATCCGGCGACTGCTGTCGCACACCGCCGGCTTCCAGCGCGAACCGCACGGCGACGTCTGGGACACCCTGATCACCCCGGACGCCGGGCAACTCCTCGACGAACTCGACCGGGCCGAACGGGTACTGCCCAACGCCCGCCGCTACCACTACTCCAACCTGGGCCTGGCCGTCCTCGGCCACCTGGTCGCCCGGCTGCGCGGCGGCACCTGGGCGGAGATCCTCACCGACCGGATCCTCAACCCGCTCGGACTGACCCGGACCACCGTCGAGACCCCGCCCGAGGCGGCCGTCGGCTACCTGGTCGACGCCTACTCCGACGCGGCCCGCCCGGAACCCCCGGTCGACATGGCCGGCGTCGGCCCGGCCGCCCAGCTCTGGAGCACCGCCGGCGAGATGGCCCGGTGGGCCGCCTTCCTGGCCTCCCCGGAGATCATCGACCCGGACGGCCGGGTGCTCGCCGCCGCCACCGTCGACGAGATGCGCTGGCCGCTGACCACCACCGACGAGACCGTGTGGGCGGCCGGGTTCGGCCTCGGCCTGATCCTCGTCCCGGACGGCAAACGGGTCGTGCACGTCGGCCACGACGGGGCGATGCCCGGTTTCCTGGCCGGTGTCTACGGCCGCCGCGGCGGCGACGGCAACCCCGGCGCGCTCGGCTGCGCGGTCCTCGGCTCGTCCGGCACCGCCGGCGAGATCTACGACCTGGCCCACGAACTGCTGCGGCTCGCCGTCGACCTGGACCCGGCCGAGATCCACCCGTGGCGGGCCGCCCCGCCCGCACCCGCCGCCTACCGTTCGATCCTGGGCCGATGGTGGGGCGAGGGCACCGAGTTCGTCTTCACCTGGCACGGCGGGCAGCTCCAGGCGAAGCTGACCGACGACCCGGCCGGCCGGCCGCCGTCGGTCTTCGAGCCCCTGCCCGGTCAGCCGGACGTGCTCCGGACCGTCTCCGGCCGGGAGGCCGGTGAGCTGCTGCGCCTCACCCGCGACGGCAACGGGGCGGTGACTCGGATGCACTGGGCGACCTACCGCTTCACCCGGCTCCAGGAGGGCTTCGACGGCGGCCGGGCGTCCGACGGCCCCGAATAGGGGCCTGGCGATAATGGCATCGGCGTGCGGGCGGCCGAGCGGATAGGATGGCACGATCCTCGAGCGAGCCGCCCGTCACGGGCGGCGCAGAAGTAGAGAGCAGGTGGCGGAGGCCCGCCGGGCCACCCTATGACCGGTACGCCGAACGAATCCAGCACTGGCTCGACCAGCCCGGTGCGGGCGCAGACCAAGATCTCGGTGAACGATCCGAAGATCATGGTGAACCTGCTCGGCGCCAAGGACGAGATCCTCCGGCTCATCGAGCGCGATCTCGACAGCGACGTGCACGTCCGCGGCAACGAGATCACCATCACCGGCGAACCCGCGGAGAACGCGATCGCCGAGCGGCTCTTCGCCGAGTTGATCGAGTTGATCGAGAAAGGCGAGACGCTCACCGTCGACGCCGTCCGCCGCACCCTCCAGATGCTCGAGGCGAACACCTCCGAGCGCCCGGCCGAGGTGCTCACCCTCAACATCCTGTCCCGTCGCGGGCGCACCATCCGGCCCAAGACGCTGGGGCAGAAGAAGTATGTCGACGCCATCGACCAGAACACCATCGTCTTCGGCATCGGCCCCGCCGGTACCGGTAAGACGTACCTGGCGATGGCCAAGGCGGTGCAGGCTCTGCAGGCCAAGCAGGTCAGCCGGATCATCCTGACCCGGCCGGCGGTCGAGGCGGGCGAGCGGCTGGGCTTCCTGCCCGGCAGCCTGACCGAGAAGATCGACCCGTACCTGCGGCCGCTCTACGACGCCCTGCACGACATGCTCGACCCGGAGACGATCCCGCGCCTGATGGCGGCCGGCACGATCGAGGTCGCACCACTGGCCTACATGCGTGGAAGAACTCTTAATGACGCTTTCATCATTCTTGACGAGGCTCAGAACACCACGCCCGAGCAGATGAAGATGTTTCTGACGCGGCTCGGGTTCGGCGCGAAGATCGTGGTCACCGGTGACGTGACTCAGGTCGACCTGCCGGGTGGGACCACCAGCGGCCTCAAGATCGTGCGGGAGATCCTGCGTGACGTCGAGGACGTGCACTTCTCGGAGCTGACCAGCTCCGACGTGGTCCGGCACCGGCTGGTCGCCGAGATCGTCGACGCTTACGCGAGGTTCGACGTCGAGCAGGAACAACAGGCAGCACAATCCGTCCATGCCGTGCCGGGCCGGGCCGCCAGCGGTGGCCGGGCGCCGAGTCGCCGGCGCTGAGTAACAAGGGGTAAGCGCACCACTATGTCCATCGAGATCGCCAACGAGTCGGGAGTCGAGGTCGACACCGACGCGATCCTCGCGGTTGCCCGGCACGCCCTGGACGAGATGGGGGTCAACCCGCTCGCCGAGTTGTCGATCCTTCTCGTCGACATCGACTACATGGCCGAGCTGAACCATCGGTGGATGGGCAGCGACGGCCCCACCGACGTGCTCGCCTTCCCGATGGACGAGGGGAGTGTCGACCACGGTCCCGGCGAGTCCGGGACGGGTGAGCCGGCGCTGCTCGGCGACATCGTGCTCTCGCCGGAGGTGGCCGCGAAACAGGCCACCGTGGCCGGGCACACCGCCGCCGACGAGTTGCACCTGCTCACCGTGCACGGCGCGCTGCACCTGCTCGGCTACGACCATGCCGAGCCGGATGAGGAGCGGGAGATGTTCGCTCTGCAGAACAAGTTGCTGCAGAGCTGGCGGGCCGGCCGCAAAGCCGGCTGATCATGGACCCCGCCTCGGCCGGCCTACCGGATCTGCAACTGATCACTATCGCGGTCGTGCTGGTGCTCCTCGCCGGCCTCGCCTCGATGACGGACGCCGCGCTGGCGACCGTCTCCTACGCCCGGGCCAGCGAGCTGGACCGGGAAGGGCGGCGGGGCGCCGGCGCGCTCGCCGCCGTGGCCTCCGACGTCGTCCGTTACGTCAATCTGCTCCTACTGCTCCGGCTGCTCTGTGAGCTGACCGCGACGACGCTGGTGGCGCTCGTCGCGGTGGACACCTGGGGGGTCGGCTGGCAGGCCGCTCTGGTGTCGGCCGGTGCGATGACGCTCGTCAGTTTCGTGGTGGTGGGCGTCGCCCCGCGCACGCTGGGCCGGCAGCACGCGTACGCGGTGGGCCGGGCGACCGCCCCGCTGGTGCGCTGGCTGGGCAAGGTGCTGAACCCGCTGGCCAAGCTGCTGATCCTGATCGGTAACGCGGTGACTCCGGGGAAGGGGTTCCCGGAGGGGCCGTTCGGCAGCCAGGTGGAGTTGCGGGAGCTGGTCGATCTGGCCGAGCAGCGTGGCGTGGTGGAGCACGGCGAGCGCGAGATGATCCACTCGGTGTTCGGGCTGGGTGACACGATCGCCCGCGAAGTGATGGTCCCCCGTACCGAAATGGTGTGGATCGAAGCTCCGAAGACCCTGCAACAGGCGCTTTTTCTCTTCTTGCGGTCGGGTTTCTCGCGGATCCCGGTGATCGGCGAGAGTGTCGACGACGTGCTCGGGGTGCTCTACCTCAAGGACGTGATCCGGCGCACCCAGAACGGGGACCCGAACGCCATCTCGCAGCCGGTCGACGAGGCGATGCGCCCGGCGAACTTCGTGCCGGAGTCGAAACCGGTCGACGATCTGCTGTCGGAGATGCAGGCGGCCCGCAATCACCTGGTGATCGTCGTGGACGAGTACGGTGGCACTGCCGGCCTGGTCACCATCGAGGACATCCTCGAGGAGATCGTCGGCGAGATCACCGACGAGTACGATGTCGAGCGCCCGCCGATCGAGCACCTGGAGGACGGGGCGGTGCGGGTGACCGCACGGCTGCCGATCGAGGACTTGGGTAGCGTGTTCGGTGTCGAACTGCCCGCCGACGAGGTCGAGACCGTCGGTGGCCTGCTCGCCCAGACTCTGGGCCGGGTGCCGATCCCGGGGGCCTTCGCCGAGGTGGAGGGCCTGCACCTGACGGCCGAGGGCACCACCGGCCGGCGTAACCGGATCGATTCGGTGCTGGTGCGCCGGGTGCGTCCGGAACCGGCCGAACAACAAGACGAGAACACCGCCGAGAACGAGGAAAGACAACCTGCCGATGCCTGACCAGACCGTTGCTGTTGAACTGAGCGCCGAGGACACCAAACTGGTGACCCTCGCGCGGCACTCCCGCACCCGGGTGGGCGCGGCCGAGGGGGCGGCGGTCCGGGATCAGGACGGGCGCACCTACGCGGCCGCGTCGGTGACGTTGCCGCACCTGACCCTGAGCGCGCTCCAGGGGGCGGTGGCGCAGGCCGTCTCCGCCGGGGCGACGAAACTGGAGGCGGCCGCGGTCGTCACCGAGTCCGTGACCCTGGAAGAGGCAGGTCTCGCCGCGGTGCGTGATCTGGCGGCCGGCGCTCCGGTCCATCTGGCCGGCCCCAGCGGTGCGGTCACCGGAACGGTCGGTGCCTGATGGCCGGCGAATCGCAGGACCGGCGTCTCACTGCCGCTGACCGGCGTCTCACCGCCGGCGAGCGTAACGAGCAGCGGCGTCAGGAGAGGCGTGCGGCCCGGAAGGAAGCCGAGCAGGCCGCCGCGGATCAGGGTGGGCGGAAGCGCGGCGGGTCCGCTGGTGGTTCCACTTCCCGATCGGCTGGTACGTCGGGAGCGACCTCCACTGGCAGTCGTGGCCGGGGCGCCGCTGCCGGTACTGGTGCCACCTCGGGCGATTCGTCCCGCGGCGGTTCCCGGACCGGTGCCGGCAAGACCGGCTTCACCAGGACCGGCGCCGACCGGACCGGCGCGGACCGGGCTGGCTCGGACCGGACCGGTTTGGACCGGGCTGGCTCGGACCGGACCGGTTTGGACCGGGCTGGCTCGGACCGGACCGGTTTGGACCGGACTGGTTCCGACAGGACCGGGTCCGACAGGACCGGTTCCGGCCGGGCTGGTTCCGACCGGACCGGTGCTGGCAAGGCTGGTGCCGGCAAGACTGGGCCTGCCAAGATCAACGTTTCCATGACCGGTGACGCCAAGCCGGTCTTCGCCAAGCGAGGTGCGTCCCGGTTCGGTGCCGGCCGGCCGAAAGCCCCCGCGAAAGCCGCTGTCACGGGCGTCTCCTCTGCCGAGGACGCGCCGGTCGGAGTCACCGCCACGGGCGAGCCCCGTACCAGCACCGGGTTTGAACGCAAGAAGCACCGGCACAAGGCCGCGCGGCCCGTCGAACCGAAAGACGAGATCTACCGCGCCGGTTTCGCCTGTTTCGTCGGGCGGCCGAACGCCGGCAAGTCGACGCTGACCAACGCCATCGTCGGCCAGAAGATCGCGATCACCTCGAACAAGCCGCAGACCACCCGGCACGTCATCCGGGGCATCCTGCACCGGCCGGACTCGCAGCTCGTGCTGGTCGACACGCCCGGTCTGCACCGGCCCCGCACGCTGCTCGGCGAGCGGCTCAACGACCTGGTCCGCGAGGTGTGGAGCGAGGTCGACGTGATCGGCGTCTGTTTCCCCGCCGACGAGCCGATCGGGCGCGGTGACCGCTTCATCTCCGCGGAGGTCGGCGAGCTCAAGGCCAAGGTCGTCGCGGTGGTCACCAAGGTGGACCTGGTCGACCCGGCCACGCTGACGAAGCGGCTGCTAGCGGTGTCCGAACTGTACGACTTCGCCGAGATCATTCCGGTGAGTGCGGTCTCCGGGCATCAGGTGGAGAACCTGACCGACGTGCTGATCCGCCACCTGCCGGAGTCGCCGCAGCTCTACCCGGACGACGTGCTGACCGACGAGCCGGAGCAGGTGCTGATCGGCGAGCTGATCCGGGAGGCGGCGCTGGAGGGCGTGCGGGACGAACTGCCGCACTCGATCGCGGTGATCGTCGAAGAGATGCTCGTCGAAGGCAAGACCACCAAGATCTATGCGGATCTGTACGTGGAACGGGACAGCCAGAAGTCGATCGTGATCGGTACCCGGGGCGCTCGGCTCAAGGACGTCGGATCGAAGGCTCGCACCGAGATCGAAAAGCTGCTCGGCCGACGGATCTACCTTGACCTGCACGTTCGGGTCGCCAAGGAGTGGCAGCGGGATCCCAAGCAGCTCAGAAAACTAGGTTTTTAAATCGAAACGTGGACATTCCCCGACTATGGTGTTCTTCACCATAGTTTGCACAGGTTGGTGTCACGCGGGTAACACCTTGGGCCATGCGAAACCGGTACCTGGACCTGCTTCGTGCCGTCGCGACCGTCCGGGTGGTGACGTACCACGTCACCGGCTGGACGGCGCTCACGATCGTCTTCCCGGCGATGTCGGTGATGTTCGCCCTGGGCGGGTCCTTGATGGCGGCTTCGCTGGACCGGTTCGGAGTGTGGGCGGTGGAGCGACGGCTCCGCCGCCTGCTGCCGTCACTGTGGATGATCGCCCTGATCGGGGTCACCACGATGCTGGTCACCGGCACCTCGTCGTGGAGCGGGCGGATTCTGCTGTGGGGTTTCCCGATCGACACCCCGGAGGCGACCGGCTGGTGGATCCAGGGCCTCAGCCACGCGTGGTACCTGCGTGACTTCCTCTGGATGGTGCTGCTCTCGCCGATCGTGCTGCCGCTCTACCGACGGTTCCCGCTCGCGACGATCCTGACGCCCTATCTGGCGCTGACGGTCGTCACCCTGGCCGGGTTCACCGTCCCGGCGGTCCTGCAGGGCCTGGCTCTGTACGGCGGGGCCTGGCTGCTCGGTTTCGCCCACCACGACGGGCACCTGGCCGGGCTCGGGCGGCGCCGGTTGCTCGGCATCGCGGCGGCGCTGGCCGTCCCCGCCGTCCTCTGGACGGTCACCCACCCCAGCCTGCGGGGGTACGACCTGAACGACATCCCACTCGGCAACGCCCTCTGGTCGGCGGCTTTCATCCTGATCGTGCTCGGCTGGGTCCGGCCGCCGCGGGTGAGCGAGAACCGGCTGCTGACCGTGCTGAACGCGCGTGCCCTCACGATCTACCTGTGGCACGTGCCGGTGGTGGTGGCGGTGACCCAGTTCGCCGAACGGCACGCGCTGCCGCTCACCGGCTGGGTGGGCGTGACCTGGCGGCTCACGGTGGTGTTCGTGCTGGTCGGGGCGATGACCGCGCTTTTCGGCTGGATCGAGGACATGGCCGCCGGCCGGCGCCCGGTGCTGGTGCCCGGCCGCCGGATCGCGATGCCGGTCTCCCCGGCCCCGGCCGGAGCCGCCTCGCTGTCGCCCGCTTCGGTCTCCTTGTCGGCCGCCCCCGTGGCGGCCGACTCGGGATCGGAGGCTCGGGCCAGGTGATCGCGGGCCCGTGATCGTCTAACCCGCGACGACCGCGATGTCGCCGTCGCGGGTGCGCAGGTCCAGGACGTTGGTGGCCTTCGGGTTGCTCTTGATCTCCTCGACCCGGGCCTCGCCGTTGCCGGTGGTGGCGGAGACCTTGTAGTCGCCGGGTGGGACCATCAGGTTGATCTCGCCGCTGGTCGTCGACGCGGTCACCGACGACGGCTCGATCAGGCTGAGGGAGATGTCGCCGGAGGTGAGCCGGGCGGTCACCGGGCCGGTGCTCTCCAGCACGTCGAGGTTGCCGGACCGGGACTCCAGGTCGACCCCGGTGCCGCCGATCACCTGCACGTCGCCCGAGGTGGCCCGCAGCTTGACCGGGCCGGTGGCGCGCTCCACCATCACGTCGCCCGAGGTCAGTTGCAGGTCGACCGGGCCGACCGCGCTCAGTGTCACGTCGCCGGAGGTCAGCTCGCCGCGCACGGCCACCCCGGGCGGGGCGGTGATCTCGTAACTGATGCCGCAATCGCGTCCGCAGTCGGTGTCGAGCGTCAGCACCCCGCCGGCCACCTGGTAGGAGGTGTCGACTCCGGTGCCGCCCTGGACGATCCGGCGGATCTTCGTCTCGGTCGCGCCGGTCTCGGTGGCGACCATGATGTCGCCGTGGCCACCGGCCAGCACGATCGCGGTGATCTTGTTCTTCTCGGTGTCGTCGAAGGTCATCCGGGCACCCACCACGCCGTCGCAGCCGGCCAGGGCGCCCACGGAGGCGGCGGCGAGGATCAGGGCAACTCTTCGGGTCATGACCTGACGCTATTGCGGGGCTTCCCCCGGCAACACCGGACCGGCCCCGGAGACGACCCTGAGATCCGGGTCAGGGTTCGCCGTAGGCCCCGGCGGGGGTTCGCCGTGGGCACCAGCGCAAGTTCGCCGTGAGCGCCGCCGGAAGTTCGCATCAGGCGCCGGCGGGGGTCGGCCGTGGGCGCCGCCCGAGGTTCGGTGTAGGCACCGCCGGAAAGTTTGTCGTAGGTACCGGGCAGAATGGCGTCGTGCCCGCCGGATACCGCCGCCAGCTCTACCGCGACGACGCGGTGGTTCTGCGCGCGCAGAAACTCGGCGAGAGCGACCGGATCGTCACCCTGCTGACCCGCCGGCACGGGCGGCTGCGCGCGGTCGCCCGCGGGGTGCGCCGCACCGGCTCCCGCTTCGGGGCCCGGCTCGAGCCCTTCGGGCACATCGACCTCCAGCTGGCCGGTTCTCCCGAGGGCGTGGGCAGCTCCCTGCATTCGGTCAGCCAGGTCGAGGCGGTCTCGTTGTACGGCAAGAACCTCCTCACCGACTACCCGCGATACACGGCGGCCAGTGCGATCTGCGAGACCGCCGAGCGGCTCACCCCGGTCGAGCGGGAACCCGCACTGCGGCTCTTCCAGCTCACGCTCGGGGCGGTCAAGGCGCTCGCGGCGGGAGAGCACTCCGGCACGCTGGTGCTCGACGCGTACCTGCTGCGGGCCATGGCCTTCGCGGGCTGGGCCCCGGCGATCACCGAGTGCGCCGTCTGTGGCACCCCGGGGCGGCACGGTGCGTTCTCCGTGCCGGCAGGGGGCTCGGTCTGCCCCGACTGCCGCCCACCCGGCGCCGCGCATCCCAGCCCGGACACCCTCGGCCTGATGTCCGCCCTCACCTCCGGTGACTGGGCCGTCGCGGACTCCTCGGCGCCCTCGGTGCGCCGCGAGTGCAGCGGCCTGGTCGCCGCCCACCTGCAATGGCACATGGAACGGGCATTACGCTCGCTTCCGCTAGTCGATCGACGGGAGTTGAACTCGTGAGCCCGCGTCCGCCCGTTCCGCACGTCTCCGGTGCCCGGCCGCCCAAGTTGCCGGCCGCCGCGCTGCCGAAGCACATCGCCGTCGTCATGGACGGCAACGGCCGGTGGGCCAAGGAGCGCGGCCTGTCCCGGACCAAGGGGCACGAGCAGGGCGAGTTCTCGCTCTTCGACACGATCGAGGGGGCCATCGAGCTGGGCATCCCCTACCTGTCGGCCTACGCGTTCTCCACCGAGAACTGGAAGCGCTCGCCGGAGGAGGTGCGTTTCCTGATGGGCTTCAACCGGGACGTCATCCGCCGCCGCCGGGACCAGCTCGTCGACCTCGGAGTGCGGGTCGTCTGGTCCGGGCGGGCCGGCCGGCTGTGGAAGAGCGTCATCTCCGAGCTGCAGACCGCTGAGGAGATGAGCCGCGGCAACAAGACGCTCACCCTGCAGTTCTGTGTCAACTACGGCGGCCAGGCGGAGATCGCCGACGCGGCCGCGGCCATCGCCCGGGACGTGGCGGCCGGCAAGCTCAAGGCCGACAAGGTCAACGAGAAGACGATCGCGAAGTACCTCTACCACCCGGAGATCCCCGAGGTGGACATGTTCCTGCGGCCCTCCGGCGAGCAGCGGACGTCCAACTTCCTGCTGTGGCAGTCGGCGTACGCCGAGATGGTCTACCTGGACACCCTCTGGCCCGATTTCGACCGCCGCCACCTGTGGTATGCGTGTGAGCTCTACGCCCAGCGCGACCGGCGTTTCGGGGGTGCCCTGCCGAACCCGGTCAGCCCCACATGACCGGAGTCCAGGGGTGAGTGGAGGTCAGGTGTGAGTGGAGTTCGGCATCTCTGGATCGTCCGGCACGCCGAAGCCCTGCCGGATCAGAGCGGGCTGACCGCCGCCGGCGAACGCCAGGCCGGCCTGCTCGGTGAGCGGCTGGCCGCGGTGCCGTTCGCGGCCGTCAGTCACAGTCCCCTGCCCCGGGCAGTCCGGACCGCGGCGCTCGTCGCGGCCCACCTGCCCGGGGTTCCCGTGCGGGTGGCGGAGGAACTGGACGACCGGGTTCCCACCGATGACCCCGCCGCGTCGGCCGCGATGATCGCGCGGTTCACCGGTCCCGCCGCCGAGGAGCGGCACGAGTTGGTGGTCACGCACGCCTTCCAGGTGGCGTGGTTCGCCCGGGCGGCGCTGGAGACACCCGCCGAGCGGTGGCGCGACCTGATCCCGGCGAACACCGGCCTGACGGTGATCCGGTACTTCCCGGGCGGCCGGACCCGGGTCATCGTCTTCAACGACCTGGCGCACCTGCCGCCCGAGCTGCGGTTCACCGGGTTCCCGCCGGAGCTGCGGCTTCCCTAGGTTCTGTCGCGTTCCCCGGCCTGGCTTTCTGCGCGGCCTGGCCTTCCGTGCGGCGCGGCTTTCCGTGCGGCGCGGCTTTCCGTGCGGCGCGGCTTTGGCGTGATCCGCGGTTCAGGCCCTGATGGTGGTCAGGGCCTGGACTGACGCCTCCAGGTCGGACAGGTCGGGCAGGACCACGTGGGCGCCCGCGGCGGCCAGGTCCGCCGCCGGGGTGGCGCCGGTCGCCACCGCGATCGCGACCGCGCCGTTCGCCAGGGCCGCCGTCACGTCGTGCACGGTGTCGCCGATCACCACCGGGTGGAACGGTTCGCCGTACTTCGCCTCGGCCCGCTCCCGGCACCGCCGGACCAGGGTGGCCCGCACATGATCGTCCGTGCCGTAACCACCCACCTCGGCGTCGAACGAGCCGGACAGCCCGAACGCCGCCACCTTGAACGCGGCCACCTCCGGAACGTTGCCGGTGACCAGGGTCTGCACCACGCCCGGGTCACCGGCCAGCCGGGCCAGCACCTCGCGGACACCCGGCATCAGCGCGCCCTGCGTGGCGAACTCGTGCCGGATCTCCTGCACCACCTCCACATAGCGGGCGAAGAACCGCTCGTGGGTGCAGTCGGTCACCCCGTGCGCGGCGAAGACCTCGGTGCAGATGTCCGTGTCGGTCCGCCCGCCGAAGATCGGCGTGTCCCGCCAGGCCACCCCGGTCACTTCGGTGAACGCCGCCTTCCAGGCGCGGGCCGCGACCCCGCCGCCACGGAGCAGCGTGTAGTCGATGTCCCACATGACGAGGCGTCTCACTCGGCCAGCTTCCGCTCGATGAACTCGACCTTGGCGGTGAGCGCGCCGGTGACCCCGGCCCGGATGTCCGCCTTGAGCGACAGGCTGACCCGCGGTGAGACTTCGGCGACGGCGTCGACGGCCTGTTTGACCACGGCCATCACCTCGTCCCACTCGCCTTCGATCGTGGTGAACATGGAGTCGGTCCGATTCGGCAGCCCGGAGGCCCGAACGACCCGGACGGCCTCAGCGACGGCGTCTCCCACGGAGTCCCCGACCCCGATGGGCGTAACGGAGAAAGCAACAAGCATGCCCCCATCCTCCCAGGGCGTTCCCGCTTGAGTCGATCAATACATGGGACTACTCTTTACTGGGCAAGGTGATTCGAGACCAGTTTATGCAAGACTAGAAGACTACCCTCGTGAGTTCATGGGAGTCGCTGTGGCTAACGAGTCATTGAACATCGACGGGCAGGCTTTGATGAAAGCCGCCGAGATCCTCGGCACCACCGCGGTCGAGGAGACCGTCAATGCCGCGCTCCGGGAGGTGGTCGCCAAGCGCTGGCGGCTCGAGGCGCTGGAGCGGCTCGGCGAGATGGGTGCGGCAGGAGATTTCGACGATTTCCTGGACAAGCGGAACTACCGCCGGTGAGCGTGGAGTACCTGGTCGACACCAGTGCGTGTGTGCGACTTTCCGTCTGCCTGAGCTGCGGAAAGCCTGGCAGCCGTGGCTTACGGAGGGCGTGGTCTCGGTCTGCCAACTGACCGAACTGGAGATCTACTTCAGCTCCCGGTCGGAGGAACACCTGGAGAAGCTCAAAGCGACGATCCGAGAGCACTTCGTCGATCTTCTGCTGGCTGCGACGGCCGAGCTCAACCGGATGACGATTCTGCACTACGACCGTGACTTCGAAACGTTGCTGAGGTCACCGGGCAGCCGGTTCGCTGGGTTGCGGAGCCGGGGACAGTGCCCTGATCGATGATGGAAAACTAGCAAGTTTTGTGGGGTTTCGGTATCGGGCGGGTGGCCGAGTGTGGGTTTGAGGTGCACTGCGTAGCTTTGCCGGATGTCGAACTACGGGGTGGAAGCGGCGGGTACCTGGCAGCTCGGGGATCGTGTGGTCAACCGGATGGGTTTCGGTTCCATGCGGATCACTGTTCGAAACGAGCGGGAACGAGCTGTTCAGGTACTGCGCCGTGCAGTTGAGTTGGGGATCGATCACATTGACACGGCGGCGTTCTATTTTTCGCCGGGCGGGATTCTGCAGGGGGAGGACGGGCCGGTTCGGTATGCGACTGAACTGATTCGGGAGGCGCTTCACCCGTACCCGCAAGGAATGGTTGTCGCCACCAAAGTCGGGCCTGATCCGCGGGCGGACGGGAGTTGGGGTGAAGCCGTTACCGCGGCTGACCTGCGGCGGCAGGTGGAGGAGAACCTTCGGCGACTGGGAGTGGAGACTCTCGACCTGGTCAATCTGCGGATCAACCGGCCGGAGGATTCGATAACCGAGCGGTTCGGAGCGCTCGCGGATCTGCAGAGCGAAGGCCTGATCCGGCATCTCGGACTGTCCAATGTGCGGATCGAGCACCTTGACGAGGTGAAAGGGATCGCGCCGGTGGTGTGCGTACAGAACGCCTTTGCCGTGGACCTTCGGCGTCATGACGAGGTGCTGCGTGAATGCGGTGTGCGGGGGATCGCCTTCGTGCCGTTCTTCACCATCGCCGGCCCGAAGCGGGAGGGCGGCGCCGCGGGGACCGAGGGCGGGCCGGAAGAGCAGATCGCCGCGCGGCACGACGCCACCGTTCAGCAGGTGCGGCTGGCGTGGACGCTGCAGCAGGGCGAGCACGTGCTGGTGATTCCGGGCACCGGCGACGTCGCTCACCTGGAGGAGAACGTCGCCGCCGGGGCCCTGCGGCTCACTGACGCCGAGATGGCCGAGATCGATCAGCGGCGGTAACGGAGCATCCCGGCGACTTCGGCTGCCAGGTCGGTGCTGGCCTCGATCTCGGCCTTGCGGATCGAGACGCTCTCGATGTTGAAGCCGTACGGCAGGCCCAGGTGCTCGCAGAAGTCGATCAGGTCGCGGGCGATCGCCAGGCACTGCCGGTACGACTCGGCGAGCGGGTCCTCCGAGTGCCGGATCGAGTTCTCCAGCCAGCGGGGCACGTCGACGCCGAGCCAGCTGACGAATTCGAGGGTTTTCAGCGAACCGCACAGCGACAACGTGAAGATCACCGGCCGAGGCGCGGCGTCCCGGGTGCGGCACTCGTAGAAATAGTCGCTGAGCAGGTTCTTCATCTCGTTGACGTGATAGACGACCTGGGTCACGAAGAACGACGCGCCGCGGTCCTGTTTGGCAAGCATGCGCTGGTGTTCGCCGGCGCGTTCGGGGATCACCACGGCGCCCAGCGGCAGGTCGGGCCGGACCTCGGCGCGCAGTTCCTGGGCCCGGCGCAGCCCGGTGTGGACCTGTTTGCTGCCGGACGACGCGCCGACGAACACCGACATCACCCGGTCGTCGGCGCTGGTCATCCACTCGGCGAGTTCGTCCTCCGAGTACTTCCCGACACACCGGTAGATGATCGTCGGCTTCCGCCATCCGGTCAGGTGCTCGGCGTAGTAGCGGCCCGGGTCGAGCGTCGGCAGGTACGGGAACGGGCGGTCGGGTCTGCGGTCGGATTCGTCGTCGATGTCGTACAGAATCAGGCCGTCGAGGTCGAGCGCGGTCAGGCGTTCCAGCGTGACCTCGGCGATCTCCTTGATCCGTTCCTCGGCCGTGCTGCGCTTCGGCGGCGTGATGCTGAAGACCAGCACGCCACTGCGCGCCTCCGCCAGGAGCTGGGGCAGGGGGTGACGAGACATGTGCCAAACCCTAGGCGACCGGGCCCGTCCCGCCACGCACCGCAGGCGGTCCATCCCGCAGAGCGAGCGATGGCGGTACGGGGGTCAATGGCTGACGCAGCAGGGGGTCGGGTTGCGGGTCTCGAACGGGATCAGCCGGTCACCGGCGGCCGGGGTGGTGACCAGCACCAGCTCACCGTCGCGGAACTGCGGCCGGACGAAGTCGCCGGTGTCGACGACGGTAGCCGGATCGGGGAGGCCACCGCCCAGCACCTCGACCCGGCTGATCGCACTGCGCTGCAGGATCTCACTGACCGTCAGTGATCCGGTGAGCCGTTGCACACCCGGGAACCGGACGGCCCGCCCGAACCGTCCACTTTCGGCCTCGGTGGCGGCGGCCGCCAGTTCCGGTGCGGTCGGTGCGGGCAGCGCGGTGAGCAGGCTGATCGCGACATGGGGGAACGGCGTGCTCACCAGGTGGGTGCAGGCCAGCACCGGGGCCGGCGTCAGCTCCCGGATCCAGTGATCGGCCTCGGCGAGGGTGGCGTGCCCGAGGCTGACGCCGACGATCCGTGTCGTCATCGAGGCAGAACCCAGATGGGGTTGGTGTAGAACCACAGGTCACCCCACGGGTCGGCAGAGCCTGCGACATCGAGCTGGGGACCGTACGGGTCGACCGAGGCTCCCATCAGGCCGGGCTGGGTGCGGTTCCCGTCGGTGCCCCGGACCCGCAGGTAGAAGGGCTTGTCGAGGCGGCCCAGATCGTACGAGAAGCTGATCTTGCCGTTGGTCTTGGTGATCTCGAACGACTTGACCACCCGGGTGCTCGGGGTGGTGAACACGTCGTTGTCGGAGACCGGGCCGGTGACCGTGCCGACGATCACGTCGACGCGCTTGAGTACCGGGACGAAACCGGCCCAGTTCGGGATGTCCTGCAGATCGATGTCGAGCACCAGTTCGGTGGCGGTGCCGCGTTTGACCTGGAGCACACCACCGAGCGGGGTGCCGGTGGCGGACCGGCGATCTCCGGTCACCCGTACCCGCGCATCGAGGTTTCTGATCAACCGGCCGTGATCCACCCAGACCCGCCCGGCACGGAGGCCGTCCATCACCGCCCGGTACGAGAACGACGACGCGCCGACATTGGTCCGCCCGTAGTAGCCCGGCCAGAAGTCACCGGCCTGCGTGTTGATCGAGCCGTTGTAGACGGGATCGTTGTATTTGCCGTTGACGGCGAAGTCACTGCCCGGCCCACGCTCGGTCTGATCCAGGTAGTTGACGTGACTGTCCGAGTTGACGGTGATCCACCAGGCTTTGCCCTCGGCGAGCAGACTGTCCCAGAGCCCGCCGACCGTGGCGGTCATCCAGTCGAAACCACCCCAGGTCCGGTACGACTCCAGCGGGTAACCGGCGAACGATGCGGCCGACGGGCTGTTGTCGTAGTAGCCACGCGCGCCACCACGGCCGTTCGGGGCCGGAATGCCGGCGGCCTGATGACCGGGCGCACCCTCGAAACCCACGGCCACGGTCGGATCGGCGTCCCGCCAGTTACGGATCTCGTGCGGCGAGTCGATGCCCCGGCGGGCCGGGTGGTTCGCGAAGAACAGCGCCCCGTCGATCTTCCGCTTCTTCACCTGCTCACCGAGGAACTTGATGCCGGCGATCGCGAGAGCCTCGTTCTGGGCGGCGGTGTTCGTCGCCGGCAGGAGCGAGCCGTCGTACGCGTTCTCGAACTGCTTGAGAACCTCGACCTCGTTCTTGCCGGGGTGTACGAAGACGGTGGCGTGCTCGGCGGCCGGAATGTTCCACTCCAGCCCCTGGAAGGTCAGCAGGCCCTTCAGCTCGGCACGCGTCTTCACGATGTCCGGGTTGACCTTGTCCACCCCGATCTTGGCGTGGGTGGCACTGCCGTGGTCGGTGATGACCAGCCAATCCAGGCCGTACGCCTGCCCCTTCTGCGCCTGATCGAGCACCCGGTACTGGGCGTCCGAGCTGTACTGCGTGTGAATGTGATGATCACCGGCGAGCCAGGTGAAACCACCTCGGGCAGTGCCGCCGCCGGTCGAACCGTGGGTGTGCGGCAACCCGGCGGCCTCGGCGGCACCCGGACGGGCCAGCACCGACGAGGCGGCGCCCGCCCCGAGCAGCCCGGCACCGAGCAGGAAGCGGCGGCGGGACTTGTCGCCGGCCGAGAGTTCGGTTTCCGGGACGCTGAGATCCAGCGCCTCCGGAACATCGGCACCCGTGACACCGGGCTCGTCATGGTGATGATCGTGGCCGTGACCCATGACCGTCACCCTCGTCCGATCAGGACAACACCCGCTGTCGATCTCGTGACCGGCCGACGAACGATCAGAGCCCGCTTCGTGCCGGGTGGCTGCGCTGCGGGGATGAAGGGTTAAGAGAATCATCCCGTAGGTATGATGGTATTATCCAATCATTAGGCCTTCTTGATTCCATCAATATCGCCGGTGGCGGGGAGTGTGCGCCGTGCTGTTCACCACACCCGAGCTTCATGACGCCGAGTTCAAAGTCCTCGCCGACATCGACGCTCTCAAAGAGCGCATGCGGTGGCAGCTGCATGAGCCCCGGCGCTGGTCGGGATCCCTCCGCCGATTGTCGTTCGCTCGCGCCATCCAAGGTTCCAACAGCATCGAGGGCTTCGACGCGGAGCTGGACGACGCCGCTGCCGTAGCGCTCGGTGAAGATCCCCTCGACGCGGGCGAAGAGACCCGCCTCGCACTGCGCGGCTACCGGGACGCCATGACCTACGTCCTTCAGCTCGCTCAGGACGCGGAGTTCACCTACAGCACCCAGCTGCTCAAGAGCCTGCACTTCATGATGACCAGCTATCACCTGCAGAACCGGCCCGGTCAATGGCGCCAAGGCGACATCTTCGTCCGCAACGACGACACCGGCCGGATCGTCTACACGGGTCCCGACGTCGCTGACGTGTCCCTGCTCATGAGCGAGCTCGTCGACGCGCTCGACAGCGCCGACCACGGTGATCTTCCGAGCCTTGTCCAAGGGAGCATGGGACATCTCAATCTGGTCATGATCCATCCCTTCCGGGACGGTAACGGGCGCATGGCCCGATGTCTGCAGAGCCTCATCCTTGCCCGTGGCGGCGTGCTCACCCCGCTGTTCATGAGCATCGAGGAATACCTCGGGCGCAACACCGCCGACTACTACCGAGTGTTGGGCGAGGTCGGCGCCGGTGCGTGGAATCCGCACAATGACGCACGCCCATGGCTCCGTTTCACACTGACCGCGCACCTTCGGCAGGCTCGTACCATGCTCCGGCGTGTCAAGGAGACCGAGAGGCTGTGGAACGAACTGGAGTTCGTCTGTCAGCGGCACCGTCTTCCCGAGCGCGTCCTTGTCGCGCTGTTCGACGCAGCCTCCGGTCTTCGCGTCCGCAACAGCACCTACCGAGCAGCGGTCGAGCAACAAGGAGACGAGCCGATCAGTGAACAGACCGGCTCCCGAGACCTCAAAGAGCTTGTCAACGTGGGTCTGCTGCGCCCCCGGGGCCAGGCCCGCGGCCGGTACTACGTCGCCGACGAGGAGATCGCCCGGCTGCGCCAGCAGATCATCGATACACGCGACGACCGCGACGACTCCGACCCGTTCGCCGGGTCACGGTGACGTTCCATCGGTCAGCGCCGAGGGCGAAACGAGCCGCTCGTGATCTGGCTCGCCGTTGCGTCGGCCAACGCTGGGGTGGCGACGCCGAAAGGGCCTGACCTGTTCGACGTCAGTGTCCTTGTGCGCTCGGCGGTGAGGCCGCGGTGCAGATCTCGGAGGGACGTCACGATGTCCTCCTCCGCCAGGTAGGTGTCGTTGCCGAGGACGCTCTGCGCGCTCATGATCTTGGCCGCTACCTCGGTGGCCGTGTCTGCGGCCAGGTCGAGCTTCGTCTGTTCCTGATCCTGCGGCACCAGGCCACCCCCGATGGTGCCGACGATGTCGACGACCACGGCTGCGGCGAGAGCGGCGCCGCCAGCGGCCAGCGCCCCACCCGCGGTACCGATCACGCAGAGGGCGATGCTTCCCCACTTCATCGCATCGGCGCCGGTGCACGCGCTGTTGCTGAGTTGCTGGGTGGCCCTGATGGCGTTGTCGAGCATGGCCAGAACAGACTTCCGGAAGCGGATGTGGACGACCTTCGCTCCCTCGACGGCGTTCCGGGAGTACCTGATCAACTCCCGCTGATTCGGTACCACGGTCTCCAGCGGCGTGACGAGGTGGTCGATGAAGTTGTCCTTGAAAGCGCCCTCCCAGAACGCCATCTCGACCCGCACGTCGTTGATCCGCCCGAGTGCCGGCGATGCCCCGACCCAGGCGCCGTTCGTGCTCGCCCGGCCTTCCAGCATTCCCTCGATTCTGGCCAGCGACTCGATGACCGGGTTGAGAGCGTCCGGGTCGGGATCGAGGAACCGCTCGAACGACGGAACCACCCATTCATAGTCCTGGGTTCGTACCCGCTCCCGGTACATGTCGGCTTCCGCTGTCGAGATCGGGATGGCATCCCACTCACCCGGATGGTCGTTGGCCCACTTGTCGTTGATCGCCTTCGTCCAGGACGTGGAGTCCTCGAGGGTCTGCCGGATCAGTTCCTGCTTGAGCTTGTGAGCCTTCTCCCGGACGGCCGTCGCATAGGCCTGCCCGGCCAGCTCCGCCGGCGTCGTCAGGTTCGTGTCCGTCACCACGCCTCCTTCTCGTCGGTCCGGATGTGGTTCAGGAAGCCGGGTAGGGCTCGCCGTGGTCCTCGGCCGAACCGGGCAGCGGCGGATTGGACGGGACGTCCGAGGGATCGAGGTTGCGGGGATCCGCGAGGTGGTCCCGCAGCAGGTTCGCGTTCGCCGTGTCCACGTCCAGGTAGGCCTGCGTCGCGTTGCGGACACCCTGTCCCGCGTCCAGCACGGTGGTGCCGACCTGCTCCATCATCGCTTGCATCTCGGCGCGAAGATCCTCCCAAGCGGTGCCGATCGCGCTGGTCATGATGCTGGACCCGGGATATGCCGGTCCGCTGACCCGGAACGAGCCACCATCGCCCGCCGATCCACCGAGAAGCCGGTTCGCGTCGTAGAACACGTCCGCGACCCGCGGCAGGAGCACTTCGGACACCCGCCAGAGATGGAACAGGTCACCACCGGTCACTTCCGCAGCCATGCGCCGGACTCCCCTCATACGATCGCGGTTCACACCCGCCTGCGGCGGGCCATCACAGACAACGTCATGACAAGTACGACGCCCGCGGCGCCCGCGATCCACAGCAAGGCCGGCACCCGTTCCGTGCCGCCGGTGTCATTCCCCTCCGGGAGCAGGGCCGGCATCGAGAAGACCCGGCTGCCCACCGTGTCGATCAGGTAGAGCGGCCCGGCGGCGCTCACGCTCGTAGCGAGGCCCACCGGATCCCGCGCGCCGAAGGGGTCAGTGGTCAGGGCCACCGCCGTGGTCACGGTGCCGTCCGTGCCGAGCCGCCGGACGGTTCGTTGCCGGTTGTCGACGAAGTAGACGCCGTCCTTGCCCGCGCTCACCGCGGTGGCGTTGAAAGGTGCGGAGGTCGGCCGGTTCTCATCGGCTGCCCATCCGCTGCCCGCGGATTCGACGATCGTCGCCAGCTTGCCGTCGTGGAGACGGCTCAACTGGGACGTCGCGCTGGTGATCCAGACGTCACCGGCGGCGTCGGCGGCCAGCCCGATGGGCAGGGACGCCGGCGTCGACAGTGGACGGGCATCGTCTCCCGGCCGCACCTCGACGATACGACCGTTCTCCCGATCGGCGAGATAAAGGGTTCCGGACGGGGTCACCGCCAGGGAGTTGATCGTGACGATGGGGCTGCCGAGCGACTCGGCGGTCACCCGGGCCTCGATGGTTCCGTCGGCTGCCAGCGCGTACACCCGTGAGGCCAGGCTGTCCGCGATGAAGAGCGTGCCGTCCGCTCCGACCGCCAGCGTATTGGGCAACCCGAGGGAGACGTCGGTGCCTTTGGCGCCGGCCGGGACCGGTCCGGTCGAGGCGGTCTGTCCGTCGTTGCCCGCGACGGTACGGATGACGCCGTCCACGCCCACGGCACGCACCCGGTGATTGCGGGTGTCCGCGATGTAGACCGTGCCGTCGGCGGCGACCGCCGCACCCAGTGGCCGGTTCAGCCCCGCTTCGGCAGCCGATCCACCGTCACCGGCGAAGGTGGCCCCTTTCCCGCCGGCCACGAGGCTCGGCGCGGCTTCCACGGCCCGAGCGAAGGCTGGCATCGGCGCCGCGAACACTGACGCGGTGAGAACCGCCAGGACGGCGACACGAGGACTCATCACAACTGAGGTGTACCACGGCAGGGTCGGATAGGTTCAGTGACGTCGATGGGAATTGATGATCAAGCTGCGGAAACGAGGCGGCCGTGTGGCATCAGGAGACTGATCTCGGCGAACGGTTGCGAACCATGAGCGTCACCGGCACCTCATCGGACGGCGCCATCCAGGCCACTGTCACCGGCGAGAACCGGTTGGAGTTGAGGTTCCGCGCCCGGACTTACCAGTGGTACGACGATCGTGGACTCGCCCGGCAACTCAGCGCATTGGGCACCAGTACCTGGGTCGTATGGACACGCCGGCGTGCGGAGATCACCCGCCTCGCGCTTGGGCAGAGCCGCGGCGAAGCGGAGCAGAACCGGCGCCGCGCCGGCGATCCACGAGCGCAACGGTTCGCCGAGGAGCTTCAGGAACTCGGCTGTGAGGGGATCTCTCCCGGCGGTTGTGTTCACCTCCGGCTCACCGGGGCCACCCGCTGGCAGGTCGAGATCGTCGAAGGCACCGTCCGTGACACATCCGAGCGGTTCTTCGTCCAGGAAGCGGTGTCAGCCTTCGACGCGGTGATCCGTGATCGTACGGCGAAACTGGCCCTTCTTCGCGGCGAGTACTTCGACATCGGCGTGCCACGGAACTGGATCGATCAGGCCGGGCCGGACGGCGCCTGGATCAGCCGACGATCGGGTTGAAGAAGCCCAGGAAGACCGCGGCGGCGATGATTGCCAGCGCGGTCAGGAAAGCTGATGCCAGCAGGAACGTGTCCGGGGTGGTGAAACGCTGGCGGCGGGCGTAAGTGCGGGGCACGCCCGAGTCGAAGCCGCGGGCGTCCATCGCCACCGCCAAACGGACGCCTCGGCGTAGCGCTCCGACCAGCAGGGCGAACGCCGTCGAGGCGAACAGGCGCAGTCTGGCCAGTGGGTTGTGGCCGGCGTCTACGCCTCTGGCTCGGCGGGCCAAGGTCAGGGTTCGCCACTCCTGGCCCAGCAGGGGGATCAGGCGGAACGCGGCCAGGGCGCCGATCGCGAAACGGGCGGGGGCCTTGGCGTTCTGGACCAGGGCGTCGGCCAGGTCGGTGGGGTCGGTGGTGGCGAAGACCACGATGCCGGGCAGGGCTATCGCGAAGATGCGCAGGATCAGGGCGAACGCGGTGGACAGCACCCCGGTGGTCACCGTGATCGGGCCCAGAGCCAACAACAGCGAGCCGGTCCGGTCGGCGGCGAACAGGATCATCGTGACGAGGATGCCGGCGGCGCTGAGCAGCAGCGGCATGGCCCGGCGCAGGAGCAGGCCGGGGCGGACTCCGAAGAACGGCAGGACCAGTACTTCGACGACCAGGGCGGCGGCCGGGGTGAACGGGTCGACTGTGGAGATCAGCGGCAGGGTGAAGAGGAGGGCGGCGCCGGCCTTGGCGACCGGGTTGCGACGGGCGAGCGGCGCGGTGGGATCAGCGATCGGCGCGAACGAAAGAGTCACGGCCGCGACCTTCGGGGGAGTGGGTCCGGTGCCGGTTCGCCGAGGGGGACGATGCGGTCGGCCAGGGTGCGGACGAACGCCTCGTCGTGGGTGACCGCGACGATGCCGTGGCCGTCGTCGCGCAGCGCGGCCAGCAGATCGGCCAGCTCGCGCCAGGTGCGGCGGTCCTGGCCGAACGTGGGTTCGTCGAGGACCAGCAACTGCGGGGCGGTGGCCAGCGCGGTGGCGACACTCAGCCGGCGGGCCTCACCTCCGGACAGGGTGTACGGGTTGGCTTCGGCCAGGTTGTCCAGGCGCAACCGCTGCAGCAGCTCGTCGACGATCCGGGTGACCTCGGCGGGGGAGTGGCCGATCCGCCGGGGGCCGAGGGCCAGTTCGTCGGCGACCCGGCCGGTGACGAACTGGTGTTCCGGGTTCTGGAAGACCGAACCGATCCGGGTGGCCAGGGTGGCGGCCCGCCAGCGATGCGGTGGCCGGTTGTCGCCGAACGCGGTGATCCGGCCGGTGCTGGGGGCGAGCAGGCCGCCGAGCAGCAGGGCCAGGGTGGATTTGCCGGCACCGTTGGGGCCTGTCACGGCCAGGATCTCACCGGCACCGGCGTGGATCGAGACGGGCGCCAGACGGCCGGCCACGGTCGCCTGCTCCGCACGTACCAGAACGTCGGTCGTAGGAGATGTTGATTTTAGAAGGGGAAAGGTGAAACCCGGCACCCAGACGCCCTCGCCGGCTAGTTTGTCGCCGTAGGCGGCGAAGATCACCTCGGGTGATCCGTCGGCTCGCACGCCGCCGCCCGGCTCCAGGACCACCACCCGGTCGACCAGCGGCAGCACCTCGGCGACCCGGTGTTCCACGATGATCAGCGTGGTGTCGGGGCCGGTGGCGCGGGTGATCGCCGCCCGGATCAGCGCGGCGCCGGACGGGTCCAGATTGGCCGTCGGTTCGTCGAGCAGCAGCAGGCCGGGGCGAAGAACGAGGACGCCGGCGAGGGCCAGGCGCTGCGCCTCGCCGCCGGAGAGCGCGGCGGTCGGGCGATTGATCGGGTACGGGAATCCGGCTCGATCCAGCACATCGGACACCCGCGGCCAGATGTCGGCGGCGGGAATCCCCTGGTTCTCCAGGCCGAACGCCACGTCGTCGCCGCTGCGGGCCATCACGATCTGGGTCTGCGGATCCTGGAAGACGATGCCGGCCCGCGAATCGGGGCCGCCGATCTCGATCGTGCCCTCGGACTCACCGGAGTCCGCCGGCAGCAGCCCGGCGAGAGCACTGAGCAGGGTGCTCTTGCCGGCCCCGGAAGGACCCAGCAGGAGCACCCGCTCGCCGTGCCGGACATCGAGGTCCAGCCCGCGGAGAGCCCAGGCGCGGCGTCCGGCGTGCCGCCACCCGAAACCGCGAAGCCGAACGTCACTCATCTCTTAGATGGTTGCCCGTTCCCGGCCAGCGCCGAACCTGTCCAGCACCCCGGTCGGGGTCAGCGCCCGGACCAGCGCCCAGGCGCCGAGCCCGGCCAGGATGGTGCCGCTGACCACGGTGAGCAGCGCGTACGGCACCCGGTACGACCACAGCGCGGTCTCCGAATTCCAGGCGAAGAAGTCGAAGAGAGCCGCACTCGCCCCGGTCAGCGCACCAGCCAGCAGAGCCGCCGGCAGGTTGAAGGTGCGGTAGAACAGGACCGCGAACGCCAGCTCGGCGCCCAGGCCCTGGACCAGGCCCTGCGGGATGACGGTGGCACCCCACGCGTTGCCGAGCAGCGCCGACACGATGGCCGCCACCAGCTCGGTGTAGAGGGCGGCGCCTGGTTTGCGGACGATCAGCCCACCGAGGACGGCCGGGATCAGCCACACTCCGTAGAGCAGTGTCTGCGCCGGGGGGAAGAAGGCGAAGGCGCCCTCGGTGACCGACCAGACCGTGTTCCAGGCCCAGAAGATCACGCCGAACGCCACAGCGATGACGGAGGCGACGACGATGTCTATCGTTCGCCACCGGTTCGGGTTGGTTGTCATGAAACGCCTCCCAGCGGGTACCGGGAGGAGACGCACGCCGTGGCCCCCGGGCGACGGTGCCCGGGACACGACGCGGCTGGAGAAGACCGAACTTCCTGCGCTGGCATTACCCAGATCAGGTGCGAGGGTCTGCGGATTTACCCGCACTCTCAGCGCTGTGCGCTCCCCTGTCGGATTACATTTGCTGCGGTGACCGTAACACCTGGTAACGGGTGGGTACAGGAGGGGATCACGTGATCGAGGTCAAAGCTCGCGGACTGACATTCGACGTCCACGAGGGCGGTCCACAGGACGGGGATCCGGTGCTCCTGCTGCACGGATTTCCGCAGGATTCCCGGGAGTTCGACCTGATGGTGCCCCGGTTGCACGCGGCCGGGCTCCGGACGTACGCGCTGGACCAGCGTGGCTGTTCGCCCGGCGCACGGCCTGCTGAACCGGCCGCGTACACGATGGGCTCGGTGACCGCCGACGCGGTGGCCGTCCTCGACGCGCTCGGGGTGGAGAAGGCGCACGTGGTCGGCCACGACTGGGGCGCGCAGGTCGGCTGGCAGCTCGCCGCCCGCCACCCGGAGCGGGTGCGGACCCTGACCGCGATCTCGGTGCCGCACCCGAGAGCGCTGGCGCTGGCGTTGCGGCTCCGGACCAGTCAGAGTGCCCGGCTCGCCTACTTCAGCGTGTTCCGTTCGCCGGTGGCCGAACGGCTGCTGCTGGCCCGGCACGGGATGATGCTGAAGGCGATGCTGCGGCCGATCGGGATGCGCGCCGAGCAGTACATCGCGGCGATGCGCGAACCGGGCCGGCTCACCGGCGGCCTGAACTGGTACCGGGCGTTCAACGGTGACGACGTCGCCAACCTGGGCGTGGTGAACGTGCCGACCACGTTCGTGTGGAGTGACAAGGACCCGGTGATCGGCCGGACCGCGGTGTTGCGCACCCGGGACTGGGTGGACGCCGACTACCAGCTGGTGGTGATGCGCGGAGTCAGCCATTGGGTGCCCGAACAGGCCCCCCGTGAGCTGGCCGAAGTGGTGCTGGCACGGATCGGCGTTTGACCATGGGGTGGTTCGGGGAATTCGGCGCGGCATGGCGGTCGATACCCACTCCCCCCGTGAGACCGAGAAGCAACGCTGGGACCGCAACTTCGCGGATCTCCTTCAGGAGCTGCGCGTCGCGCAGACCGGCGTGCAGATCCTCTTCGCGTTCCTGTTGACCCTGCCGTTCAGCAGCGGCTTCCCGAACACCACCGATTTCCAGAAGGACACCTACGTGGTGGCGCTGATCAGCGCGGCGTTCGCCACCGCGATGATCATCTCGCCGGTGGCGTTCCACCGCGCGCTGTTCCGGCAGGGCCGCAAACCCGAACTGGTGCGGTACGCCCACAAGATGGCCACCGGCGGTCTGGCCTTCATGCTGATCGCGATGACCACCAGTGTCCTGATGATCACCGACTATCTGCTGGACTGGAAGTGGGCGATCCCGCTGACCGTGCTGACCGGCGGCTGGTTCCTCACCTTCTGGGCCGTCCTGCCGTTCGCCCACCGTGAGTGGGGCGACGACGATGACGACGATGACTCAGCGGCGGCGGTGTCGTAGCCCCAGTCTGCGCAGTTCCAGATCGGCCAGGGCGGTGACCGCGGCCGGATCGCCGGAGCGCCAGCTCTGAGCGATGTCCGGCCCCAGTTTCGCCAGGTCGGTCAGGGGCTGCGAGGCCAGTGCCCGCAACGCCAGCAGATCCTGCCCGGCCGGGTTGTCGCGGACGGCCGCCGCGACCCCGGCCCGGCGGATCCAGCGCACCCGCAACGGCAACCACAGGAAGAGCACCAGAGCCAGCGGTACGGACAACGCGATCGCCGGCAGGATAAGCGCCAGCTGAGCCACGAACTCCTGCTGGTCGTGACCGGCCTCGGCGATCGACCGGGCGGCGTCGGCGGCCCCGGTGAACGGTTTGGTCAGCTCGTCACCGACGAGCGGAACCCGCCCCACCTTGCCGCTGGCCTCGGCCAGGTTGGCGGCGATGCCGCTGCCGGCGCTCTCCAGTTTCTGCCCGGGAACGGCGAGCTGCTCCACCGTGTCGTGGATCCACAACGCCACCCGGATCCACAGGTAGACCCAGAGGACGACGGCGATGTCGGTGAGAAGCTGGCGGAGGGCGACGGGTACGCGGTCGGCGTAGAACTTCACCCCCGAAGCGTCGCACTCACTGCTTCGCGGCGCACTCCGGGCATGTCCCGAAGATCTCCATGGTGTGCGAGACGTCCACGAACCCGTGCTGACCGGCGACCTTGTCGGCCCACGACTCCACAGCCGGCCCGGCCACCTCGACGGTCCGCCCGCACGAGCGGCACACCAGATGGTGGTGGTGGCCCTGGCTGCAGCGACGGTAGAGGTGCTCGCCACCCGGCGGCCGCATCACGTCGATCTCGCCGGCGTCGGCCAGCCCCTGCAACGTCCGGTAGACGGTGGTCAGCCCCACCCGCTCGCCCCGGTCACGCAGCATCGCGTGCAGGTCCTGTGCGCTGTGGAAACCCTCGGTCTCGGCGAGGACCGCGCTGACCGCACTGCGCTGCTTGGTGTTGCGGATCGTGGTATCGGCGTTCACTGTCGGCTCTCCCTGGCGTGGCTCACGGCGTCGGCGACGATGTGCGCGACGTGTTCGTCCACCAGGGAGTATGCGATCTCCCGGCCACGCCGGACACCCCGCACCACACCGGCTCCGCGCAGCACCCGCAGGTGCTGGGAGACCAGGGGCTGCGGAGCGCCGAGCTTCTCCACGAGATCGTGCACACAGCGCTCACCGACACCCAGCTCGACCACGATGGCCACACGGATCGGCGCCGAGAGCGCGCGCAGCAGCGCCCCCGCCGATTCGTACGCTTCGTAGCCGGTGGTCGTCATCGTTGCGACAACGGTACAGCCACCCGGACGTCAAGCATGCAGCACGACATCCGGTGGCTCCGAGGTCACCGGAGAGTCACCGCGCCGTCGCCGCAGCCGCCGCAGCGCGGAGCCGCCGACGGCGGTCCCGACGAAGATCGCCAGGGCCAGCAGCACCGTGGTCGCACCGGGTGCGGTGTCCGCCTCCGCCGACACCAGCACCCCGGCCCCGGCGGCGCCCACCCCGATCAGCATCCCCAGCGTCATCGTGCTGCGGAAACCACGGGTCACCTGCTGGGCCGCGGCGACCGGCACCACCATCAGGGCCGAGACGAGCAACAGGCCGACGGTACGCATGGCGATGGTCACCGTCAGCGCGGTCGTCACCGCCAGCATGATGTTGAGGGTCCGCACCGGCAGGCCGCTGACCTTCGCGTACTCCTCGTCGTTGCAGAGTGCGAACAGCGCCGGCCGGAACACCAGCATCGCGGCCACCACCACCGCGCCCAGCCCGCCGATCACCCACAGATCCTCCGCCGAGGTGGTCAGCAGGGAGCCGAACAGGTACTGCATCAGGCTGGTGCTGCTGTCCTCGGAGAGGCCGACCAGCAGCACCCCGCCGGCGATACCGCCGTAGAAGAGCAGGGCCAGGGCCAGATCCCCGGAGGTACGGCCACGCTCCCGGATCAGCTCCACCCCGACCGCGCCCACGATCGACACCAGAACCGCCGTCAGCACCGGGGACGTGCCGGTCAGCAGGCCGACACCGACGCCGGTGAGGGCCACGTGCCCGATGCCGTCCCCGATCAGCGACAGCCGCCGCTGGACCAGGTAGATGCCGAGCGCCGGGGCGGCCAGCCCGATGATCAGGGCGGCGATCAGGGCCCGCTGCATGAAGGGGAGTGCGAGCAGTTCCATCAGTACGCCTTCGTCCCTTCGGTGGGCGCCCACTCGCAGATCGCGGGCTTGATCTCCTCAGCGTGCGGATGCAGATGCTCGTGGTCCGGTTCGGCGTGATGCCCGGCCGGCTCCGGGGGAGTGCCCTCGTGCGCGATCCGCCCGTCGTGCACCACCACGGCCCGCCCGATCAGCGGCCGCAGCGGGCCCAGCTCGTGCAGGACCAGCAGGATGGTGCCGCCGTCCCCGGCGAACCGGGCCAGTGCCCCGGCGAACGCCTCCTGACTGGCCGCGTCGACTCCGGCGTTCGGCTCGTCCAGCACCAGCAGGTCCGGCTTGCCGGCCAGCGCCCGGGCGATCAGGGTGCGCTGCTGCTGACCGCCGGAGAGAGTGGCCACCGGGTCGTCGATCCGGTCCAGCAGGCCGACCGCGTGCAGCGCCTCGCGTACCGCCGCCTTGTCGGTCCTACCGGGGAAACCGAAGACGCCGCGCCGGGCCAGACGGCCCGACGCGACGACCTCACCGACGCTGGCCGGCACACCGCTGCCGGCGCCGAGTCGCTGTGGCACGTAACCGATCCGTTCCCACTGCCGGAACCGTTTCTGCGGGGTCCCGAACAGCTCGATCCCGCCGCGCAGGGTGGGGACGAGACCGAGGATCGTACGAATCAATGTTGATTTGCCCGAGCCGTTGGCGCCGAGGACCGCGACCACGTCGCCTGCGGTGACCCTCAATGACACGTCCCGCAGGATCTCGCGGCCGTCGTATCCGGCGGCGAGGTGTTCGGTCTCGACGACAAAGCTCATTTTGTTTACTTACACTCCAGACCCAGCTTCAGTGCGGTCAGGTTGGCACGCATCACCGAGAAATAATCCGCTGACGCGTCGGTCAGGCCCTCGATGGGGTCGAGAACCGCGGTCTGCGCCCCGACCTCCTTGGCGATGGTCTCCGCGACCTTGGGGCTGACCAGGGTCTCGAAGAAGATCGTGGTGGTGCCGTGCTCCTTGGCCTCGGCGGCCACCGCGGCCAGGCGCTGCGGCGACGGCTCGGTCTCCGGGTCGATGCCGGTGATGCCGATCTGGGTCAGCTCGTAGCGGCTCGCCAGGTAACCGAACGCGCTGTGGCTGGTGACCAGCTCGCGGCGGGCGCAGTCGGCCAGCCCGGTCTTGAACTCGCCGTCCAGGGTGGTCAGCTCGGTGCGCAGGGTGGCGGCCCGGGCGGTGAAGTCGGCCGCGTGGTCCGGGTCGGCCTTGCCGAGACGCTCGGCCAGCTTGTCACCGATGGTGGCCAGGCGCTCCGGGTCCAGCCAGACGTGCGGGTCGTTCGGGCCGTGCTCCTCTTCCTCGGCGTGCTCCGCGCCCTCTTCCTCGGCGTGGTCGTCGGCCTCGGCGCGCGGGATCATCTCGATCACCGAGGTGGCGTCGAAGGCCCGGTCGCCGCCGTTCTGCTTCACCGCGTCGTCCACGGCCGGCTGGAAGCCGTTCAGGTAGACGATCACGCCCGCGTCGGCGACCTCGCCCACCTGGCTGGCGGTCAGCTCGACGTCGTGCGGCTCGGCGCCCGGCTTGGTGAGGGTGGAGACGCGGACGGCCTCGCCGCCGATCCGCTCGGAGAGGAACTGGAGCGGGTAGAAGGCGGTGACGACGTCGAGCTTGCCGTCGTCCCCGTTCGCCGAATCGCTGCAGCCGGCGAGGGCGGAGGTCAGGAGCAGGGCGGCGGCGGGTACAGCGAGGCGGCGCATCATGTCAGCAACTCTGGCCGATAATGAGAATGATTGTCAAAGCCGCATGAGTTCACAGGGTCTTCGATATCGCCGCCACCATCAGCAGCAGGAGCAGGCCGGACCGGACCACCCGAGTGATCGGCGACTGCACCCTCCAGGTCGTGAACGTGAGCCTCGCCAAGCCCGCGACCAGCGCGAACAGCACCAGCGCGCCGATGATCCCGGGCAGGAACAGGCCGGCCAGCAGCCATGCCAGCGCCACCATGAAAGCGGTGGTGGGGTTCACACGCGCAAGCCGGTGAAAGAAGGCCGGTGGTGTCACAGAAGCTCCTGTCCGGTGTGCGTACCCTCGTCACATGCTGGTGCTCAACCGCTTCTCGGTCCCACCGGAAACGCTCGACGGTTTCCGGGATCAAGCACATGCCGCGCTCGCCGCGCTGGCACGCACCTCCGGGTACCGTTCCGGCCGGCTCGCCCGCGCCCTGGAGGACCCGGCCGGCTGGACCCTGATCACCGAATGGGAGTCCGTCGGAGCCTACCGGCGTGCCCTCGGCGCCTTCGACGTGAAGGTGCACGCCACCCCGCTGCTCGCGCTCTCTCTCGACGAGCCGTCCGCCTTCGAGGTCCTCGCCGAAGCCGAGCCCGGCGGGGAGGTCACCACCACGGCGAGCGACCGGGCCGCCGAGCCCTGGCGCTGAACATTAGGCTGGAGACATGAGTCTTCCTCCGCCTCCCGCACCGCCGCCGGGCCCGGGTGTGCACCCGCCGTTCCCGGCGCCTCCGGTCGAGGGGCGCGGCAAGCGCATCGGCACCACGGTCGCCATCGTCGCGGGCATCTTCGTGCTGGTCTGCGGCGGCGGCGCGATCGCCGGCGGCGGCTTCCTCACCGCCTTCAGCAGCGCCCTCGACGAGCAGGCCGACGTGGTCGTCAGCCGGTACCTCGACGACCTCCAGGAACGCGACTTCGACGGGGCCTACCGGCAACTCTGCGAGGACGCCCGGATCGACGAGACGCAGACCGACTTCGCCGCGCGGATGCAGGACTTCGAACCCTTCGAGTCGTACGTGGTGGGCGACCTCTCCCTCGGGGTGCGGGTCTCGGTGCCGGTGCAGCTCGTCTACGCCGACGGCGACCGGGCGCGCGTCGACGCCGACCTGACGCAGAACACGTCGACAGGCAAGTTCGAAGTGTGCGGTCTCGAAGAGTAATCTCGCTTTTCGTCCTGATAACCCACTGATTTCCCCGCCGACACCCAGCCGGCGCAGGAGGAGATTCACATGCCTGCCGACCGTATCGACAGCGTCGTCAGCCTGGCCAAACGCCGGGGCTTCGTCTTCCCCTCCAGCGAGATCTACGGAGGCACCCGCTCGGCCTGGGACTACGGTCCGCTGGGCGTGGAGCTGAAGGAGAACGTCCGCCGGCAGTGGTGGAAGACCATGGTCCAGCAGCGCGACGACATCGTCGGCCTGGACTCGGCGGTCATCCTGTCGCGTGACGTGTGGGCCGCCTCCGGTCACCTCGACGCGTTCGTCGACCCGCTGACCGAGTGCCAGTCCTGCCACAAGCGGTTCCGGGCCGACCACCTGGAAGAGGCGTTCGAGGCCAAACACGGCAAGGCCCCCGCCTCGCTCCAGGAACTGAACTGCCCCAACTGCGGCAACAAGGGCACCTTCACCGAGCCGAAGATGTTCAACGGCCTGATGAAGACCTTCCTCGGCCCGACCGAGAGCGCCGACGGCATGCACTACCTGCGGCCCGAGACCGCCCAGGGCATCTTCGTCAACTACAACAACGTGGCGACCGCGGCCCGCAAGAAGCCGCCGTTCGGCATCGCCCAGGTCGGCAAGAGCTTCCGCAACGAGATCACCCCCGGCAACTTCATCTTCCGGACCCGCGAGTTCGAGCAGATGGAGATGGAGTTCTTCGTCCCGCCGGGCAGCGACGAGCAGTGGCACGAGTACTGGCTGCAGGAGCGCTGGAACTGGTACCGCGACCTCGGCCTGTCCGAGAGCAACCTGCGGTTCTACGAGCACGCCCAGGAGAAGCTCTCGCACTACTCGAAACGGACCGTCGACATCGAGTACCGCTTCCAGTTCGGCGGCACCGAATTCGCCGAACTCGAAGGCATCGCCAACCGCACCGACTTCGACCTGACGACGCACTCCAAGCACTCCGGCGTCGACCTGAGCTTCTTCGACCAGGAGAAGGGCGAGCGCTGGGTGCCGTACGTCATCGAGCCCGCCGCCGGCCTCACCCGCGCGGTGCTGGCCTTCCTACTCGAGGCCTACGACGAGGACGAGGCGCCCAACACCAAGGGCGGCGTCGACAAGCGCACCGTGATGCGCTTCGACCCGCGCCTGGCCCCGGTCAAGGTCGCGGTGCTGCCGCTGTCGCGCAACCCGGAGCTGTCGCCGAAAGCCCGCGAACTGTCCGCGAACCTGCGCAAGCGCTGGGTCGTCGAGTTCGACGACTCGCAGGCCATCGGCCGTCGCTACCGTCGCCAGGACGAGATCGGCACCCCGTTCTGCGTCACCGTCGACTTCGACACCCTCACCGACAACGCGGTGACGGTGCGCGACCGCGACACCATGAAGCAGGAGCGGGTCTCCCTCGACCAGATCGAGGACTACCTGATCAAGCGCCTGCCCGGCTGCTGATCATCTAAAAAACGAAACCGCCCGGACGGTCGTTCCGGTCCGCGATCAACCCGGCCAGGGTCGCCACGGCGATCTCGGCCGGGGTCCGCGAACCGATGTTCAGGCCGACCGGGCGGTGCACCCGCGCGATCTCCGCCTCCGGCACGCCCAGGTCGCGCAGCGCCGCCACGTGCGGCCCCTCGGCGCGCGGATTACCCAGAATGCCGATCCACCGCGACTTCCCGGTCAAGGCCTCGCGCAGCAGCGCCCCGATCTCGGCCTCGGACCGGTGATGATCGGTCAGCAGGATGTCGGTGTGCTCGTCCGGCTCCGCCGCCATCAGATCACTGACGAAGGTGTCCCCGTGCGGCCGCGGAGTCCCGGCGAGCCGCGTCGGATCCGGTTCCACCAACACGGTTCGGTACCCCAGTTCGATCCCGAACCGGAACAGCATCTCCGCCACCGGCGACGCGAAAACGGCGATCAGCCGCCGCGGCCCTGATTGCTCACTCACCCCACCGACTCTGCCAGACGCATCCCGAAGAACAAGCCCGCCGCGTCCGAAAAGGAGCGCCGCATGAGGCAACTGGTCTGGCGACTAGTATAGTCGCAAGCAATAACCCCGGCAGCATGCCTGAGGCAGAGGCGACCGGGGTCTTCGCTTCGAATACTAGCAGCCGCAGACCGGGGAAACGGTGCCTGATGTCCGAGTTCGAGATCCTTCGGCAACGCTTTTCGCCCGAAAGAATGGCGCCTTACCTCGCCGCTATGAACGGGGATCTCGGTGCCGCGTTAGACCTCTACTCCTGGAACGCGGGAGTGTCCGCGGCCCTGGGTGAGACCATCGGCCATGTAGAGGTGGTACTGCGGAACGCTCTGCACGAGCGGTTGTCGGCCTGGTCCAGACAGCGCTTTCAGGAGCCGAGGTGGTACCTGGTTCGCGGGCTGGGACTGCAGGAACGCGCAGTCGACGACATCCGGGCCGCGCGGACACGAGTCGCCCGGAGCGCCAGGCCGGAGACGCCGGGGCGGGTCGTGGCCGAACTCGGCCTCGGCTTCTGGCGTTTCCTTCTGGCCAATCACTATGACGGCACACTGTGGCGGCAGACACTGCATCGTGCTTTTCCGGGCCAGGCCCAGCGCCGGGTCATCCATGACGGAGTCGCCGTGCTGCATCTGTGCCGCAATCGCCTGGCGCACAACGAACCGATCTTCAACCGCCCGGTCGCCGACATCCACGCCACGGCTCTCGGCGTCGCGGGCTGGATCTGTCCGGTGAGTCAGGGGTGGATCCAGCACCACTGCCGTACGGTCGACTGTTTCGTGCAGCGACCCCGGCCGTGAGCCTCGGCGCCTGCCGGACCCGTGCGGAGAAGGGGCGAGCCGGTCAGGGAGGTGCCGCTGCACACTCCGGGGGCCGGATCTGCGGGGTCGGCAACTACCATCTCTGGTCATGAGCGCCCGGGACATCATCGAAAGGGTGCGGTCTGGTTCCCTCGACCATGAGGACGCACTGGACATCCTGACCGGGACGGCAGCGGCCGAGGTCGACGCGGCGCTTGCCGGGGTGCTGGGTGGGGAGTTCGAGCGGCTCTTCAGCAACGGCTGGCAGCCTGTCGAGCTGTACCGGACCGTTGCCCGGCTCGGGAACCCGATTCAGGCGCGCCTGGTCGCGGACGGGGCCGGGGACTTCCTGCGGGACCGGACGCCCGTCGACGAGCGGTGGCGGGCGCAGGCGGAGTCGCTGCGTACCGCGGGGGAAGGCCGTAAGCCGGACCGGATCGCCGTCCTGGACGCCACGCTGGCGCTGATCGCCGAGACGCGGCGGCTGCCGGCCATCGAGATCCTGATCCCGCCGCCGGGGACCCCGCTCAAGATCGTTCAGCACCACTCCGACCAGCGGATCCTCAACCGCGTGCGGGCGTTGCTGGCGAAAGCGGAGGGCACCGAGTTCCCGGCCGAGGCGGAGACCTACAGCGCCAAGGCGCAGGAGCTGATCGCCCGGTACCGGATCGAGGAGGTCACCGCCCCGGCGGTGGACGTGGTCCCGTTCGCGCGGCGGATCGGTGTGGACCACCCGTACGAGAGTGAGAAGGCAGGCCTGCTGGACGCGGTGGCACGGGCCAACACGTGCCGCACGGTCTGGTCGCAGGACCTGGGGTTCAGCACGGTCTTCGGCTTCGACTCCGACATCGACGCGGTCGAGTTGCTGTACACGTCGTTGCTGGTGCAGGCGAACCGGGCGATGGTGCGGGACGAGAAGAACGTACGAAAGGCCAGGTTGAAGCCTTTTCGGCGGTCGTTCCTGGTGGCGTACGGGGTGCGGATCGGGGAACGGATGCGGCAGGTGGTCGAGCAGGAGATGACCGGCCACAGCGATCTGCTGCCGGTGCTGCGCAGTCGCGAGGTCCAGGTCGACAAGGCGATGGACAAGGCTTTCCCGCGTACGGTCCGGGTGCGCGGCAGCCGGGTGGAGAGCCTGGAAGGGTGGGAATCCGGGCGGGCCGCCGCCGACGAGGCGAATCTGCGCTGACGGCCGCGGCAGAACAGGCAACCTTTCCGGCCCCGGAGCACACCTATCGGCAGTCCCCCTGTCGAAAGGCGATCTCGTCCATGCCATCGCGTCTCCGTAAGTTCCTTCTCGCCGCGACCACCGGCCTGCTGGCCGTGTCCGCCAGCGTGTACGGCCTGACCAGGGCTGATGCCGCGACCTATCCGAACCCGGGGGTGGTGACCGGGTCGACGTTCGCGCACGATCCGACGATCGTGAAGAAGCCGGGCGGCGGCTACATCCTGGCCTACACGGCACCCGGTATCGGGCTGACGACGTCGGCGGACCGGACCAATTTCGTGGCCGCGGGGCAGGCGTTCCCGAACGGCACCCCGTGGGCGGACGCCTACACCGGTGGTGACACCAACCTGTGGGCGCCGGACATCTCGTACCGGGGCGGGAAGTACCTGATGTACTACTCCGCCTCCACGTTCGGCTCCAGTAAGTCGGCGATCTTCCTGGCCGGCAGCACCACCGGCGCGGCCGGCACCTGGTCGAACTACGGCAAGATCGTGGAGAGCACCACGAGCAGCGGTTTCAACGCGATCGACCCGAACCTGACGGTCACGCCGTCGGGCGAGTGGTGGCTCAGCTTCGGCTCCTTCTGGAGCGGCATCAAGATGATCAAACTGAACCCGTCGACCGGCAAACGGGCCGACACCACGATCCATCACCTCGCCGAGCGGTTCGTGAACAGCAAGTCGATCGAGGCGCCGCACATCTACTACCGCAACGGTTACTACTACCTGTTCGTGGCCTTCGATCTGTGCTGCAAGGGCGCGTCCAGCACCTACCGGACCATGGTCGGCCGGTCCGCGAGCATCACCGGACCGTACAAGGACCGAGCCGGCACGCTGATGACCGCCGGTGGCGGCACCGAGATCCTGGCCTCGCACGACGCGGTGTACGGCCCCGGCCACCCGGCGGTCTTCGCCGACGGCGACCAGGACGTGCTGGCCTACCACTACTACACGGCGGCGGGCGACGCGCGGCTCGGCGTCAACCTGCTGAGCTGGAGTTCGTCCGGCTGGCCGACGGCCTTCTAAACAGCCGTCCCCCGGCCCCAGTCGTCGACGACCGACCAGATCGTCTGGTGCCGGTCCTGTTCCGGGGTCGGCCAGCTACCGGTCCAGGTGTTCCGCGACGCCGGTCCGCCCCGCTCGTGCGACCAGCCGTGAGCGGGGCGGAGCCCGGCGGCCTCGTCCGTCCGGCCGGCCCGTTCCAGCAGGGTGAACAGCGTCAGCCGGATGACCTCCCGGCTGGCCGGCAGAGGTTGCCCCGGAACCGCCGGGCCGGTCGTCATATGCTGGTGGAGCAACTGTTCGCCCTCGGTGGTACGCCCCCTGACCTGCATCATCAGGGCCAGAGCGGAGATGGCGTAGTCGTCGTAAGGGTAGCCCCGGAGCAATTCCTCGGCGTCGTCGTAGCGGCCGGCGGCGGTCAGCACCTTGATCGTCCACATCGGGTGCTGGAAGAAGGAGACCCGGGGACCGGCGAGACGGATCGACTCCCGGAGGTACGTCACCGCCTCGTCGAGCCGGCCGGCCTCGGCCATCCGTGAGGCGCACTTCCCCAGTTCGTCCGAACCGGCCGGGAAACGGGTGACCATGGCCAGCTGGAATTCGGCGGCGTCGAGCCGCTCGTTGTCGGAGAGCCGAGACGACTGGTGCACGAGTTCCCTCAGCTGCTGTTCCGTGGTCCGTGCCGCCAGCTCGTCACGGGCCCGGACCAGGTCGTCCATCCGGCCCTGATCGGTGAGCAGGGCACTCAACAGCGGCCAGGCCCGGATGTCGCCCTGTTCCAGCCGCTGCCGGAGCATCGGTTCGCCCTGCCGTTCGGCCTCGGCCAGATTCCACGGGCGGTCCCACTCGGGCCGCGGGGCCGGCACCGGTGTGGGCGAGAGGAGCTTCTTCAGGCGATCCAGCATTCGTACGATCCTAGGCGGCCGTCGCTTTTACCTGGTGAGCGTGAGTCTGGGGGCCGATTGGTACGGTCGAGCGCGCACCGATGATCGAGCGAAGGAGCCGGCATGAGCCTCTGGGACAAACTCAAGGGTGAGCTGGTCGACATCATCGAATGGCTGGACGACAGCCGCGACACGATCGTCTGGCGCTTCCCGCGCTACCAGAACGAGATCAAGATGGGCGCCAAGCTCGTCGTGCGTGAGTCGCAGACCGCGGTGTTCGTCAACGAGGGCCGGGTCGCCGACTGGTTCGCGCCCGGCACCCACACGCTGACCACGCAGAACATGCCGATCATGACGACGCTGAAGAACTGGCGGCACGGCTTCGACTCGCCGTGGAAGGCCGAGGTGTACTTCGTCAACACCCGGCTGTTCACCGACATGAAGTGGGGCACCCAGAACCCGGTGATGGTGCGCGACCCCGAGTTCGGGGCGGTCCGGCTGCGCGCGTTCGGCAGCTTCGCGATGAAGGTCTCCGACCCGGGCCGGCTGCTCAGTGAACTCGTCGGCACCGACCCGCAGTTCCGTACCGCCGAAGTGCACGAGTTCCTGCGGCAGCTGGTCGTCAGTCACCTGGGCAGCGCGCTCGCCACCGCGAACGTGCCGATGCTCGACCTGGCCTCCAAGCAGCTCTCCATCGGCAAGACCCTGTCCGAGGTGCTCACCGTCGAACTGGCGTCCAGCGGCATCGCGATCCCCAAGTTCGTCATCGAGAACATCTCGGTGCCGCCCGAGGTCGAAGCCGCCCTCGACAAGCGCACCTCGATGGGGGTGATCGGCAACCTGGACACCTACACCAAGTTCCAGACCGCCGAGGCCATCGGCAACGCCACTGGTGGCAGCGGTGACGCCATCGGGCTCGGGCTCGGCATGGCCGCCGGTCAGCGGGCCGCGCAGTCCCTCAACCAGCCTTCGGTGACGCCGCCGCCTCTTCCCGCCGGTGACTGGTTCGCGGCCATCGGCGGGCAGCAGCAGGGGCCGTTCGACGTGGCCACCCTCACCGCGCACGCCACGTCCGGCAGCCTGGACCGCAACACCCTGGTCTGGCGGGCCGGCCTGGCCGCCTGGACCCCGGCCGGGCAGGTCACCGAGCTGAGCAGTGTCTTCGCGTCCGTTCCGCCCCCGCTCCCGCCGCAGTGACCCAGTACCCGTGCTCCTCGTGCGGAGCCAACGTCGAATACGCGCCCGGCACCACGGTCCTCAAATGCCCCTACTGTGGCGCCGAGACCCCGATCGCCGCCCCGGAGCGGGCGGTCCGCGAACACGCCTACGAGCCGTTCGTACGGCTGCCCCGTAAACCGATCGCCACCCTGGCACCGCACACCTTCACCTGCAAAGGCTGCGGCGCGGTCACCCAGAGCGACAAGATCTCCGATCGCTGCCAGTTCTGTGCCGCGCCGCTGGTCGCCGACGTCACCTCCGGCGACCAGGTGGTGCCGGAGGCGGTGCTGCCGTTCGCCCTCGACCGCAACGCCCTGCGGGAGGCGCTGCGCAAGTGGGCGGCGTCCCGCTGGTTCGCGCCGAACAGCCTGAAGAAGGTCACCGAGGCCGAATCGGCGCACAGTTCGTACCTGCCGCACTGGACGTACGACGCCGGAACGGTCTCGCGGTACCGCGGTGAGCGCGGCGAGCACTACTGGGTCACCGAGACCTACCAGGACAACGGCGAGACCAAGACCCGGCAGGTACGCAAGACGCGCTGGTACCCGGCCGGCGGCACGGTGTCCCGGTTCTTCGACGACGTGCTGATCGTGGGCACCGGGCGGGTCATGCCGGACCATCTGCACAAGCTGGAGCCGTGGCCGCTGCCCGAGGCGCAGCCGTACCGGCCGGAGTTCCTGGCCGGACACGAGACCCTGCGGTACGAGGTCGAACCCGAAGCCGGCCTGGAACACGCCAAAGCCCGGATGGCCCCGGTCATCGAACGCGACTGCAGGAACGACATCGGCGGCGACGAGCAGCGGGTGCATCAGGTCGCCACGTCGTACCACGAGGTCACGTTCAAGCTGATGCTGCTACCGGTCTGGATCATGTGTTACCTGCATGCCGGGCGCACGTTCAACGTGATCGTGAACGGGCGCACGGCCGAGGTGGCGGGCGAGCGGCCGTACAGCGCGGTGAAGATCGCTTTTGCGGTGATCGTCGCGCTGCTGGCGATCGCTGCCGCGGTTGTCGCTTACCGGATGAACCGTTAGCCGCCGGACTCGTCGGTCTCCGCGCCCTCCGGCACGGTCTCGTCGTCGCGGCTGTCCAGCCAGCCGTGCGGCAGCGTCACCCGGCCCGGGGCGTTGACCCGGCCCCGCGGCTGACCCAGCGCGTCGGCCGGGAACGGGATCGACGGGTCCAGCTTGGCGAGCAGGTCGTCCAGCTCGGCCAGTGAGGAGATCATTGCCAGGCTGCGGCGCAGATCGCCGCCGACCGGGAAACCCTTCAGGTACCAGGCGACGTGCTTACGGAAGTCGGCACAACCGTGCTTCTCGTCCTCCAGTGCCTCCACCAGCAGTTGCGCGTGCCGGGCCAGGATCTTGCTGACCTCACCGAGGGTCGGCAGCACCGGCTGGTACGCGGCACCCCGGGTGAACGCGGCCTCCAGGTCGGCGAACAGCCACGGCCGGCCCAGACAGCCCCGGCCGACCACGACACCGTCGCAGCCGGTGTGCTCGACCATGCGCAGGGCGTCCGAACCCTCCCAGATGTCACCGTTGCCGAGCACCGGCACGTCCAGGGCCTGCTTCAACGTGGCGATCGCGTCCCAGTCGGCTTTACCGGAATACCGCTGCTCGGCGGTGCGAGCGTGCAGGGCCACGGCGGCCACACCCGCCTCCTGGGCGGCGAGCCCCGCATCCACGTACGTCAGATGGTCGTCGTCGATGCCCTTGCGCATCTTGATCGTGAGCGGGATCCCGAACGGTTTCGCCGCCGCCACCGCCTGGCTCACGATCCGCCCGAACAGCCGGCGCCGCCACGGCAGAGCCGACCCGCCACCGCGCCGCGTCACCTTCGGCACCGGGCACCCGAAGTTCAGGTCGATGTGATCAGCGAGGTTGTCCTCACCGACCATCCGGACGGCGGCCGCCGTCACATCCGGGTCCACCCCGTAGAGCTGAAGACTCCGGAAGCCCTCGTCCTCAGCAAAGGTGATCATCTTGAGCGTCTTCGGAATCCGCTCCACGAGCGCCCGAGTGGTGATCATCTCGCAGACGTAGACCCCACCACCCTGCTCCCGGCAGAGCCGCCGAAAAGCCACGTTGGTGATCCCCGCCATCGGAGCAAGAACAACAGGCGGTCGTACGGCGTGGTCGCCGAGCATGAGCGGTGCAGTCACACGCTCTAGCGTGACACGCCCGGCCCGGCGACCTCGAATCGCCCGCTCTACCGACCGTCTTCGCGGTCGATCAGCGTGTGCAGCAGTCCGATGATCTGCTCGTCCCGATCTTTGGCGAGATGCATGTCGATGGTGAGACCGGAGAGCGCCAGGCCGTGTTCCTTGTGCATCGCGGTATGCCTGTCGAGAGTCGCGGTCACCTTCTCGAACATCGCGGTGTGCTTGGCGAGCGTCTGAGTGTGCTCCGACTGATTCTGAGCGATCGCCTTGATGGGCTTGAGCTGGACGCGCATGGCCTCACCGAGGTCGGACTGGTAGCGGGGGCGGGGAGGGCGGTGCGAGCCCTCCCCGCCGGGGGTGGCGGTCACGCCGTAGCGGGTCAGACGTCGAGGTCGTTCTCGATGCGGCGGAGTTGGTGCCGGGCCATCGCGAGGTTCGCGCGGTCGCGGCGCAGGGCCACGTACAGGAACAGGCCCTTGCCGGAGCGGCTCGTGAGGGGCCGGATCATGTGGTACTGCGAGTCCAGGGTGATCAGGATGTCCTCGATCTTCTCGGACAGGTTCAGCATCTCCATCGCCCGCAGCTTGGCCCGGACCACGTCGGTGTTGCCGGCGGCGGCGACCGTCAGGTCCAGTTCCTTGCCGCCGCCGAGGGTGCCGAGGGCCATTCCGCTGGTGTGGTCCACGAGCGCGACGCCGATGCAGCCGTCGATCTCCATGATTTCCTTGAGTGCGGTTTCCATGTCGGGCATGGGAATCTTCCTCCGTTATCGGGTGGGATGGTGTGTCAACAAGGGTCAGCCGGTCGCTTGGCGGCGGCGGACCACGTTCGGCAGGGTGGCCATCGGGGTCCGCCGGGCCAGCGGAGTCGACGGGCCGGCCTGGGTGGGGATCTCGGGGCGCAGGTAGGGCGCGGTCTCCAGGGCGAGGACCCGGATCAGGCGGCGTACGCACCGGCGGGCCTCGAGGTGGACCATGGCGAGGTTGGCGTTGCCCGAGGTGACCACGGTGAGCAGTGCGTTGGGCCCTGCGGTGTAGGACGTGATGTAACCGCCGTCGCATTCGACGACGGATTCCCGCAGGTCACCGTGGTTGACCGCGTGCGCGAACCGCCGGGCCAGGGCCAGGTGGGCCGCGGCCAGTGCGGCCAGCGTGTCCGGTTCGATGCCGTGCGAGTCGTGTGCGATGACCAGCCCGTCGGCGGTGGCGAGGACGCTGCCGGACAGCTCCGGCACCCTGCTGCGCAGGCGACCGAGTTCCTCGAGTACCGCCGGATCCACCGTCACTTCTCCTCGCTCCTTCGTCTGAGAGCCTTCGGCTGAGAGGGGGGTGCGCGCGTCACCGCAGTGCCCTCAGTGCGGTGCGAATGCGTTTGAGCAGGACCTCGTCGGTGCCCTGGTGCACGGGCGGGCTCTCGCCCGCGACCTCTTTCGGCAGTTTCGCGCCGGGTTTTCGGCGGGCCAGCCGTGGCCGGTTCGTCCCGGCGTTCTGGTCGGGCGGCGATGCGACCGCCGGTGGTGGGACCGCGGGCGCGATCACCGGTGGGTCCGGCGGGTTCCGGGCCGGTGGTGCCGGCCCGGCGATCACCGGTGGGCTCACCGGCGCCACGGCGGGCCGCCCCAGGGGTGCCGAACTGCCGCGCGGGTGCGGGAGCCGGACGAACTCGTGTGTCTCCGGCGCCCGTTCCGCGGGTTGTTCGATCAGCCCGGCCGCGGCCATCCGGCGTAGTTCCTGGATGATCGCGTACCCGGCCCGGCCGAGGAGTTGCGCCAGGTCGGCGGGGGTGCGCTGACCGTCGGCGTGCACCAGTAGCTCCCACTGCGGGGCGGTGATCGTGACCCGGGCCCGCGGTGGCCGGGGCACCGGGATGACCGGTGCCACGTCGATCCGCGGGTTGGGGAAGATCTCGTCGAGCAGCTGGATCCGGCGCCGTACCTCGTGTTCGACGGCGGCGGCGTCGATGTGCACGACCTGACCGAGCCAGTGGGTGGCGCCGGTCCGGAATTCGGCCGGTGCGGACCGTTCGGACAGGACGAAGTACGCCGCGTCGTAGGTCGAGCCGAGCACACACAGCTCCAGCTCGCCCTGGGTGAGGTGACCCTGTTCGACCAGCAGACGGCCGACCCGGGCGGTCGAGCCGCCGATGTCGAGCGCCTGCTGCCAGGTCCGCCCGGCCAGCCGCCCGGACGAGGTGAGCAGTTCACCCACCCCGGGGGCGGCCGGCGATTCGGCGTACATGACCCGGCCCTCGACGACGTAGACCGCACCGCCGGGATGACCGCCGACCACCAGGGCGCCGGTCTGCCGCGCGTCGGAGGCCTCGAGAAGCAGGTCTCCGGGCGCTGCCGCGGTCCTCATCGGGGCCACCGATCGCTCCTTCACGGTCACTGGATCGGTCATCTGTCAGCGACCAGTTCGTCGGCCAGGCGCTGCATCTTGCGGCGGGCCACGGCGAGGTTGCCGCGAACCCGGTCCAGCCACACGTAGAGCACCAGGCGGCTGTCGAACTCGGTCTGGACCATGCGCAGGAGGTGATAACCCCCGGCGGTCGTGATGATCAGGTCTTCGAGCAGGTCGTGCGGTATCGCCGAGACGAACAGCGAACGGCTGGTCGCGGCCTGGACCACTTCGGCCGTGCCGGCGGCTGCGGCCTCGTGGTCCTCGTTGGGTGCGGCTCCGGTCGTAGCGACCGGAAAGCCCGTGGTGTAGTCGACGATGCTGGCCCCGACAGCGCCAGGAATCGTCATGGCCTCCTGTAGACAGTGGTCGACGCCGGGCACTTCACTCCTCAGTGCTGCGGTCCCGTTCGGGCGCTTTCCGCCCGCCACCGTGGGCCATCCTCCGGTGACCGTGCGACTAGAAGTCGCACGTGGTGTGCGTCATGGTCGAGTAGCCGTCACTCGTTTACGTGGACGCCGTGGATGCGGTACCGCGCGCAGCCGCGCGGCGGTCAGATGGCCCAGCGCGCCCAGCTCCACCCCGGCGACGTCGCCGATCCAGTGCCGTTCCCCGGGCGCGAACCGGGCCGGTGCGTCGGCCTGTTGCAGCAGCACGTGCGTGGCGTCGACGATGACCGCCATCACTCGCAGCGCCAGTTCGTGGCGCCCGAGCCAGCCGTCGCGCAGCAGTACCCGGCCGACCCGGTGACTGCCGCGACCCTCCGCGTGTACGGCCCGCCACGTCTGCGGGGCGAGCCGGCCCGAGGAGATCAGGCGTTCGCCGAGGCCGGGACTGGCAGCCGTCGCGGCGTACGAGATCCGGCCGGCGATCAGGTAGAGCACCCCACCCGGGGCGCCACCGACGTGCAGCGCGCCGGTACGGCCCGACTCGCCCAGCTCGGTGAGCAGGCGCCGCATCGAAGCGGTCGCCGGTGAACCAGGAATCACGGGTCGTCATCCTGGGGGACACATCGAGTGCTGTCGTCGCACGGTGGGTGCGCTGTCCGAGCCCGGTTCACCCGAGCGGGCACATAGTCTTGTGATCATGACGGCCGACTCCCAGCGATGGACCACCGAACCCGCCAAGGACAGTGGATACGGCCGCACCCCCTACCAGCGGGACCGGGCCCGGGTCCTGCACTCGGCCGGTTTCCGGCGACTGGCGGCCAAGACCCAGGTGCACACCGCCGGGTCGGACGACTTCCTGCGCACCCGGCTCACCCACTCGCTGGAGGTCGCGCAGATCTCCCGGGAGATGGGCGCCCGGCTGGGCTGTGATCCGGACGTGGTGGACGTGGCCGGGCTCGCCCACGACCTCGGGCACCCGCCGTTCGGTCACAACGGCGAGTCGGCGCTGGACACCGCCGCGCAGTCCTGCGGCGGTTTCGAGGGCAACGCGCAGACCCTGCGGGTGATCACTCGGCTGGAGGCGAAGGTGCCCGGATCGGGCCTCAACCTGACCCGGGCCACCCTCGACGCCTGCTCCAAATATCCGTGGTTCCGCAAACCGGGAAAACGCAAATTCGGCGTGTACGAGGACGACCGGCCGGTCTTCGAATGGCTCCGGGACGGACGGGACGACGAGCGCCGCTGCCTGGAGGCCCAGGTGATGGACTGGGCCGACGACGTCGCCTACTCGGTGCACGACGTCGAGGACGGAGTGCACGGCGGCTACATCACGTTCAGTGATCTGCTGACCGACGCCGGTGAGCGGGCCGAGCTGTGCGCCGACGTGGCCGCCACCTATTCCTCGGAGTCCCGCGACGAACTGGAACACGCCCTCGACCAGCTACTCGCCGACCCGGCCGTGATCGCGGTGGCCGGTTACGACGGGGGCTACCACTCGCTGGTCGCCCTGAAACGGATGACGAGCGTGCTGACCGGCCGGTTCGTCGCCTCGGCGGTCGGCGCGACACAGAGTCACCACGGCGTCGATCCGTTACGCCGTTACCAGGCCGATCTGATCGTGCCGCGGACGGTCCGGGATCAGTGCGCTCTGCTCAAGGGCATGGCTTTCCGGTACGTGATGCGCTCCCGTTCCGCCGAACAGTGGTACGAACAGCAGCGGACGATGCTGGCCGAACTGGTCGAGGCGCTCACCCGTACGCCGCAGGGGTTGGATCCGCTCTTCCAGCCGCTGCACGCGGGCGCGGCGGACGACGCGGCCGCCCTGCGAGTGGTGATCGACCAGGTCGCGTCCCTGACCGACCACACCGCCGTGGCCTGGCACGACAAGGTCGTGAAGAAACGCCGCTGACGCGAGCCGACCCTGCTGGCGGCCGCCCGGCCGAACGAGGCAGGATGTAGCCGTGGCGGGCAGGGTCAAGGACGAGGACATCGCAGTGGTCCGCGACCGGACCTCAATCACCGACGTGGTCAGCGAGACGGTGACGCTGCGGTCGGCGGGCGGCGGCAACATGAAGGGGCTGTGCCCCTTCCACGACGAGAAATCCCCGTCGTTCAACGTTTCGCCTGCTCGTGGCGTGTATTACTGCCACGGCTGCGGGCAGGGCGGCGACGCGATCAAGTTCCTGATGGACGCCGAGCACCTGACGTTCATCGAGTCGGTCGAGCGGCTCGCGAGCCGGGCCGGCATCCAGTTGCGCTACGACACCGACACCAGCAAGCCGTCGGGACCGCGGCCGCCGTCGGGGCAGAAACAGCGGCTGATCGCCGCGCACGCCACCGCCGTCGACTTCTACCGCGAGCAGCTGGGGACACCGGGGGCACGCAAGGCCCGCGAGTTCCTGGCCGAGCGCGGATTCGGGCGCGACGCGGCCGAGCGCTACGGCTGCGGTTTCGCCCCGGACAGCTGGGACGCGCTCAGCAAACACCTGCGGCTGAAGGGCTTCACCGCCGAGGAACTGGTCACCGCCGGTCTGTCCAAACACGCCCGGTCCGGGTCGCTGATCGACCGGTTCCGGCGGCGGCTGCTCTGGCCGATCCGGGAGGTGACCGGGGACACGATCGGGTTCGGCGCGCGGAAACTGTTCGACGACGACGACGGCCCGAAATACCTGAACACCCCCGAGACGCCGCTCTACAAGAAGTCGCACGTGCTCTACGGCCTGGACCACGCGAAACGGGAGATCGCCAAGCGCGGCCGGGCGGTGATCGTGGAGGGCTACACCGACGTGATGGCCTGCCACGAGGCCGGTGAGCCGACCGCGGTGGCGACCTGTGGCACCGCGTTCGGGGTGGACCACATCCAGGTGCTGCGGCGGCTGCTGATGGACAGCGACAGCTTCACCGGCGAGATCATCTACACCTTCGACGGGGACGCGGCCGGGCAGAAGGCGGCACTGCGGGCGTTCGAGGAGGACCAGCGTTTCGTCGGGCGTACCTTCATCGCGGTCTCGCCCGGCAACATGGACCCCTGTGACCTGCGGCTGGCCCGCGGTGACCTGGCGGTCCGCGACATGATCGCCGGCCGGGAGCCGCTCGTCGACTTCGCGTTGCGGCACACCATCGGCCGGTTCGACCTGGACACCGTCGAGGGCCGGGTGGAGGCGATGCGCAAGGCCGCGCCGCTGGTCGCCAAGATCAAAGACCGGGAGAAGCGCCCGGAGTACGCCCGGAAGCTCGCCGGCGACCTCGGCATGGACCTGGAACCGGTGCAGCGGGCGGTCAACAACGCGCTGCGGGGTGAGGCCGCCCAGCAGCCGGCCCCACGTGCCAAGAGCGCCCCCGACTCGCCGCAGCGGCTGGTCGAGCGGGAGGCACTGAAACTGGCGCTGCAGGAGCCGGTGCTGGCCGGGCCGATGTTCGACGCGGTCGGCACCGAGAACTACGGCGACGCGGTGCTCCAGGCCGTCCGGGAGGCCATCACCGACGCCGGTGGGGTCCAGTCGGCGGCGACCGGCGGGGCGGTCTGGATCGAGAAGGTCCGGGACGCCTGCGCCGACATGGGCGGTCAGATGCTGGTCGGCGAACTGGCGGTGGAACCGCTCTACTTCGACGGCCAGGTCGACCCGCGCTACGTGCAGGTCACCCTGGCCCGGCTCCAGGGCGGGGCGCTCGCCACCCGGATCCGGGACCTCAAGTCCAAGGTGCAACGGCTCAACCCGGTGGCGCACAAGGACCAGTACCTCGCGCTGGCCGGTGAACTCTTCTCCCTCGAACAGCAGGCGCGGGCCCTGCGTGACCAGGCGGCAGGTGCGATGTGAAGCTCTTCCGGCGGCGCCCGAGACTTCCGGCCGGCTCGCGGCCACCGCTGGCGCCCGAGGAACGTGTCGTGGCGTGGTGCACGGTCGCCGAGACGGCGGACGTCGTCGTCGCGACCAACCACGGTCTCTGGCTGCCCGGCACGGAGCGGCTCGGCTGGCACGAGATCCACAAGGTGGCCTGGTCCGGGCGGGAGCTGCGGATCACCCCGGCCGAGGTGGCCGAGGACCGGGACGGTTACACGGTGCTCGTGGACGGGCCGGTGGTGTCGTTCCTGCTGCTCGAACCGGGGGAGCTGCCCGATCAGGTGCGAGCCCGGGTGACCCGGTCGGTGGCGTACACCACCCATCACGAGCTGGCCGCGGGCGCGGTCCGGGTGGTCGGCCGCCGGGTCAGCGGGCAGGACGGGCTGAGCTGGGCGGTCCGTTACGACGCGGGGACCCCGGTCGAGCAGTCTCTCGAAGCGACCGACGAACTGGTCGGTGCGGCGCGGTCCACTCTCGAACAGGCCGACTGAAAACTGTCGGACCCCCTCCGTAAGGTCGGGGCGTGAACTCCCTCATCCACGCGCGCGGGCTGGTCAAGAAGTTCGGCGACTTCACCGCGGTCGACGGCATCGACGTCGACGTGCGGCCCGGTGAGGCCTTCGGCTTCCTCGGGCCCAACGGCGCGGGCAAGAGCTCCACCATGCGCATGATCGGTTGTGTCTCCCCACCGACCGACGGGGTGCTGCGCATCCTCGACATGGACCCACGGCGCGATGGGCCGGCGATCCGGGCCCGGCTCGGGGTCTGCCCGCAGCTCGACAACCTCGACCCCGAGCTGTCCGTGCTGGAGAACCTGACGACGTATGCCCGCTTCTTCGGCATCCCGCGCAAGACGGCCCGCGCCCGGGCTCTGGAGCTGCTGGACTTCGTCCAGCTCGGCGAGCGGGCCGGCAGCAAGGTCGAGCCGCTGTCCGGCGGCATGAAACGGCGGCTCACCATCGCCCGCGCCATGGTCAACGAGCCGGACCTGGTGCTGCTCGACGAGCCCACCACCGGCCTCGACCCGCAGGCCCGGCACCTGGTGTGGGAGCGGTTGTTCCGGCTCAAGCAGCAGGGCGTGACGCTGGTGCTGACCACGCACTACATGGACGAGGCCGAGCAGCTCTGCGACCGCCTCGTGGTGATGGACGGTGGCAAGATCGTCGCCGAGGGCTCGCCCCGGGCCCTGATCGAGCAGTACTCGACACGTGAGGTCGTCGAGCTGCGGTTCGCCACCGACGACCAGGGCACCTACGCCGGCAAGCTGGCGGGCCTCGGCGAGCGCCTGGAGGTGCTGCCGGACCGGATCCTGCTCTACGTGAGCGACGGCGACGGGGCTCTGGCCGAGGTGCACCGGCGGTCCCTGACCCCGGCCGGCTCGCTGGTCCGCCGCAGCAGCCTGGAGGACGTGTTCCTGCGCCTCACCGGCCGGACACTGGTGGACTGACGATGACCTACGTCCTGGAATACCACCTGGTCAACTACCGGCGCACCTGGCGATCCAGCGTCCTCTCCTCGCTGGCGCTACCACTGCTCACCATGCTCGGCTTCGGCGTCGGGGTCGGCGCCTACGTGACCGGCGGCATCGACGGCCACTCGTACCTGGCCTGGATGGTCCCCGGCCTGATCGCCTCCACCGCCGCGCAGACCGCCGTCGGCGAGTCCACCTGGCCGGTGCGGAGCTGCTTCGACTGGGTGAAGAGCTACTTCGCGCAGGCGGCGGCCCCGTTGCGGATCATCGACATCCTCGGCGGCCATCTGGCGTTCATCATGTTCCGGGTGCTGCTCAACGTCGTCGCGTTCCTGCTGGTGACGCTCGCCTTCGGCACTCTGCGTTCGGTGTGGGCGCTGGTCGTGCCGCTGATCGCGGTGCTGCTCGGCCTGGCGGTCGCGGCTCCGGTCGCAGCGTTCACGGCCAACGTCAGCTCGGAGACCCACCTGACGATCCTGCTCCGTTTCGCCGTACTCCCGATGTCCCTGTTCTCCGGGGTCTTCTTCCCGGTCGACTCGCTGCCGGTGGCGCTGCGGTGGATCGCCTACGTCCTGCCGCTGTCGCACGGTGTCGATCTGAGCCGGGCCGCCACCCTGGGCCTGGATCCCGGTCCGGGAGCCGTCTGGCACGTGCTCTACCTGGCGCTGTGGTGTGCCGCCGGGTGGGCGCTGGCGGTCTGGAGCTACCGCCGGAAACTGGTGGTCTGACGTGCTGACGACAACCCTGGCCGGGCGGTCCGCCGCTGTCGCCCAGCGCAACGTGACGGCGCTGAAGAGCGCGTACTGGCTGGCCATGCTCGGCGGCCTGCTGGAGCCGGTGCTCTACCTGTTCTCGATCGGTCTCGGCGTGGGCGCGCTGATCGGCGACATCCCGCTGCCCGGCGGCCGGATGGTGAGTTATGCCGAGTTCGTGGCCCCCGCGATGCTGGCGGCGTCGGCGATGAGTGGCGCGCTCGCCGAGACGACGTTCAACTTCTTCGGCAAGATGAAATTCTGGCGGTTGTACGAGGGGATACTCGCGACTCCGGTCCGGCCGATCGAGATCGCCCTCGGCGAGCTGTGCTGGGCGATGCTGCGCGGCAGCGTCTACTCGGCCGCCTTCCTGGTGGTCATGGTGGTGATGGACCTGACCACCCCGGCGCGGGCCCTGCTGGCTTTTCCCGCCAGTGTCCTGATCGGGTTCGCCTTCGGTGGCCTGGGGCTGGCGATCTCCACGGTGATCCGTGGCTGGCAGGACTTCGACCTGATCAGCGCCGGCCAGTTCGCCCTGTTCCTGTTCTCCGGCACGTTCGCCCCGGCCGGCGCCTATCCGGAGGTGCTGCGCTGGCTGATCGAGGTCACCCCGTTGTACCGGGCGGTGGACCTGATCCGTGGTCTCACCCTGGGCGAGGCCGGCCTGATGCAGTTGCTCGACGTCGCCTATCTGCTGGCCCTGACGGTCGCCGGCCTGCTGATCGCCGGTCGCCGGATGGAGCGCCAACTATGTAAGTGAGCCGTCTCCTGGTGGCGCGTCGCTCGGTAAGTGACCCGTCCGGGATGGTTAGGGCGAACGGCCTGCGGGCACCTCCTGGTCAGGCCGTTCGCGCAGGTCGTCGTGGGGACGCGACTGCGGGCCGGCCATCACTTCGGCCCGGAGGGACCCCACCATGAGACTTCGCCACCAGGCTGACGAACAGCCGGACAGCACCGACGACCACCCGGCGGACGAGGCCCGCAGTCAGGGGTCCGCCGACTACGACGTGGCCGCCGCGGCCACGTCCCGCACCCCGGACGACGGCGCGCCGAAGCTGAACGCGCCGAGCCCGGACGCCGGGCCGGACAGACCCAGCCAGCTGCACCGCAAGGGGATCTGGGCCGCGATCAAGCGGACCTTCAAGCAGTTCGACGAGGACAACATCTCGGACTGGGCGGCGGCACTGACCTACTACGGCGTCCTGTCGATCTTCCCGGCGGCCGTGGTGCTGGTCTCGCTGCTCGGCCTGCTCGGGAGCGACGGCAAGAACACGGTCACCGAGGCGGTCAACGACCTGACCCCGAACGATCAGCTGCGCAGCCTGGTCGACACGGTGCTCACGCAGGTGGGCGACTCCGGGACGGCCGGGTTCGCCGCGATCGTCGGTCTGGTCGTCGCGTTCTGGTCGGCGTCGGGTTATGTGGCGGCGTTCATGCGTGCCTCGAACGCCGTCTACGACGTGCCGGAGGGCCGCCCGATCTGGAAGACGCTGCCGATCCGGGTCGGTGTCACCGCGGGCATCGGCGTGATGCTGATCGCCTCGGCCACCATCGTGATCTTCACCGGGGAGCTGTCCCGGGTGGTCGGCGAGCGGCTGGGCTTCGGCGGGGTGGCCGTCACGGCGTGGAACATCGCCAAGTGGCCGGTTCTGATCGTCCTGGTCAGCCTGATGTTCGCGCTGCTCTACTGGGCCTCACCGAACGCCAAGACCGGTGGCTTCCGCTGGATCACGCCGGGTGGGATGTTCGCGGTCGTGCTGTGGGTGGTCGCTTCCGCCGGGTTCGCGATCTACCTGGCCAACTTCGCCAGCTACGACAAGACGTACGGCACCCTCGGCGGTGTCATCGCCTTCCTGGTCTGGCTGTGGATCTCGAACATGGCGATCCTGCTCGGGGCCGAACTCGACGCGGAACTGGAGCGGGGCCGGGCCATCGCGGCCGGCCACCCGGCCGACGACGAGCCGTTCCTGGAGCTGCGGGACACGCGCAAGCTCAAGAAGGGGAGCGAGCACGGTCTGAGTCAGCACTGATCGGGCTTTTCGGCGTGCTTCGGCACGCAACATACGCACGAGCAGCCGACGATTGCATGTCCATTTGTGCACAGTCTGAATATCAGGACTGACCGAAGTTGCTCTTCCGTGTTGGTTCCGGGGTGGCTACTCGCTGGTCACCCCGGGCTTGTCCATTGACCTGCATCGATAGGTGAGGCCGCTTTCGATCATGTTCGCGCTGGTGGTCGTGTCGCACGCAACGTGCGCCGCTGATCCGCCGCACGCCACAGGCTCGTACCCGAGGGCATGGGATCCACGGATGGAGGCGGCTATGGCACCGCGGAGGCGCGAGATCGGCCGTTCAGGTGACGGCTCCCGCATGGTCCATACTGGAAGCGTCAGCGCGTGCGAATGCACGTGCACCTGCACGGGTGACCTCGTCCGGGGAGGATATTGATGCGGCTTCGACATCCCTCCGGCCGAACTGTGCACCTGAGTTGCGGAATCAGCCTAGTCCACGCCGAAGACGTGACAGCGGCCGTCGAACGACTCGACGCCGCCAACACGGTCCTGCGGAGTCACTTCGGCGCCGGCGCGCTGACCGTCGCCCTTCGGCTGCCGCTCCGCCTCGCCGCCGCCCTCGCCGACGAAGGCCGCGCCCGCACCCGGCTGCGTAACGAACTCGACGCCCGAGGCCTCGAAGTCGTCACGTTGAGTGGCGCGCCCGAGGGCGGCGGCGAGCATTCGGCCCCCGACTGGAGCGAACCCGCCCGGCTGCGCCACACCCTCGACCTGGCCCGCGTCCTCGTCGACCTACTGCCCTCCGAAGAGGTCCGCGGCGCGCTCACCACCGGCGGACTCGGCCGCGCCGGCGACTGGGACGAACCCCGCCAGCGCGACGGCGCCCGCCACCTGTCCCGCCTCTCCGGCGGCCTCGCCGACCTGGCCTGGCGAGTCGGCCGAGCCGTCCGCGCCGGTTTCCAGCCCGGCCCCGGCCAGATCCTGGACAGCCCCGAGCAGACCGTCGCCGCGCTCAGCCGCATCGACAAGGACCGGCTCGGCATCTGCCTCGACCTGGCCACCGTGCTCCGCGACTGGCCGGCCCCGGAAGCAGGCATCGACCGGATCACCGACGCCGGGCTGTCGGTGATAACCGCCCGAATAACCGACCCGTCCGCCACCTGGCAGCCCGTCCTGCGGCACCTGCTCGCCGCCGACACCGCCCGCACCGAGTACGTGGACGTCGACGTCGACGGCACCGACGAACAACGCGGCGAGACCCTGGCGTACGTCCTCGATGAACTGACCGCCCTCGGGCTGGTGCCGGAGCAGGAACCCTGCCCCGCGCCCTGATCTCCTGCTGTTCTGCCCCGACTGCTCTTGTTCCGACTTTTTTGTTCCGGCTGTTTTTGTCCCGGACGTGCCTCGGCGCCGCGCCCGGGGTCGGGAGCGGCGCCGGAAGACGGGCGGTCGTCAGTAGGTGGTGCCGGTGACCTTCGTGCCGCTCGGAGCGGTCAGCTCGTCCGTGGTGTCCACGCTGCCGTTCGTGCTCAGCTTCTCACCGAGCTTCGACGACTGCAGCTTGTCCTTACCCTCGGTGTAGAGCTTGTTGGCCTGCGCCTGGGCCACACCGGCGGCCTCCTGGACCGTCGGGTGCTGCCAGGCCTTCTGCGCCGTGGACCGGATCTCTTCGTACTTCTCCCGGCCGGCACGGCTGCCCAGGACGAAGCCCGCCGCGAGACCGGTGAGGAACATCAACTTTCCGCGCATGATGGCGGCTCCTTCCGTAGTTCGACGCGCCTGCGTCTGCGGAGTGCATACCCATCCTGCCGTGCCGGTACTCCCCACATCCCGGTTTCGGCCCCGCTGTCGGCCTCCGGCTCGAACGGGGGTATCCCATTGGTGGGGAGGCCCGGTGGTCATGTAGTCTGTTCTTCGTCGCCAGGGAGACCGGGTGGCAAGGAAAAAAAGAACGATCCCCGATAGCTCAATTGGCAGAGCAGCCGGCTGTTAACCGGCAGGTTATTGGTTCGAGTCCAATTCGGGGAGCAGCTTTTCAAACCCCAGGCTTATGGCCTGGGGTTTTCTGTTTGTCCGACCTCTGCTGCCCCTAGGTGCCGGGATTACCCGAAAGGCATCCGCGGACTGGTCGCGGTGAGCACTCAGCAAGGCTTCCACGTTCTCGGTTCGCCAGATCCGGCCCTTGCGTTGGGGCGGGCGGATGCGGATGTCGTGGGCGTCCATCAGACTGGGCGGTGCGGTCGGCATGGTGGTAGTTGCGGACGGTGCTGACGGGCGTACGGCCGAGTCGGGTTTGGGGCCTGGCTCTTTCGACACCGTGGGGACGTTGGTCTGGTTACGCTGGGTTCGGTAACAATTGCATCCTGTGAGGTGGAAATGTCGCAGCCGGTAGAGGTGGACGTCGTCATCGTCGGCGGCGGGCTCGCCGGGCTGTCCGCCGCGCGACGGCTGGACCGGGCCGGAGTCGAGTGGCTCCTCGTCGAAGCGTCCGACCGGCTCGGCGGGCGCGTCGCCACCGACGTCATCGAAGGATGGCACCTGGACCGGGGTTTTCAGGTCCTCAACACGGCCTACCCGCGGCTCTCCGCGCTCGCTGACGTGGACGCGCTCGACATGCGCTACTTCACGTCCGGCGTGCTGGTGCGCCGCGGCGGGGCACTGCACCGGCTGGAGAACCCGCTCCGGGAACCACTCACCACCCCGAAAACCCTGCTCTCCGGAATCGGATCGCTCGCCGACCGGCTCAAGTTCGCCGCGCTCGCCACCCGCTGCGCCACCCTGCCGGTGAACCGGCTGCTCGACATGCCGGAGACCAGCACCCAGGAGATGCTGCGCGCGGCCGGCCTCTCCCACCGGATCATCGAAGAGGCATTGCGGCCGTTCTTCTCCGGCGTGTTCGCCGACCGGTCCCTGGACACGTCCAGTCACGTCGCCGCCATGGTGTTGCGCTCGTTCACCCGCGGTCGCATCGGGGTGCCCGCCGCCGGCATGGCCGCCCTGCCCGCGGCGATCGCCGGCCCGTTGCCGTTCCCACAGTTGCTGGTCGGGGCTCGTACCCTCTCGCTGGGCCCCGGAATGGTCGTCACCGAAGGAGGCGAACTCCGCTGCCGCGCGGTGATCGTCGCCACCGACCCGCTCGGCGCCGCCGGCCTGCTCGGCGGGCGACTGCCCCGGCCGGACGTGCACAGCCTCACCACCTACTACTTCGGGGCCGACCACGCCCCCATCGACGAGCCGATCCTGCTGCTCGACGGCGACCGGCGGGAGATCATCGCCAACACCGTGGTGATGAGCAACGCTGCGCCCGAGTACGCCCCCAGCGGCAAAAGCCTCATCGCCGCCACCGTCGTCGGCACCTCGGCGCCGTCCAGCGCCTCCGACGCGGTCATCCGGGTCGAACTGTCACGGATCTACGGCACACCCGCCGACGACTGGGAACTCCTCGAAGTCATCAGCATCCCGCAGGCCCTGCCCTCGGCCAGCCCGCCGCAGGCCAGGCTGCGCCAGCCGGTAAACCTGGGCGACGGCCTCTTCGTGGCCGGTGACCATCGCGACAGTCCCTCCCTGCAGGGCGCAATGGCCAGCGGCTGGCGCACCGCCGGAGCGGTACTGGCGTCACTAGGAGCCCGAGTCGGGGTTTAACGGCCGTTTTAGGGGGTTTCAATGAGCGACATCAACCCGGAGAACTACGCTGAGTTCACCACCCAGGACGGTCCCGGTAACGAGGAACCGCCCCGGGTAGAGGATCTTCAGCCACCCGACATGGTCGAGGATCCCCGGTCGCAGATCGTTCTTCTGCCGAAATCCCTGGTGCAGTGATAGATCGCTAGGCTTGGGAGCGGGGCACGGGATAGTATCGCCGCCGGTATACGGGGCGGTAGCTCAGTGGGTTAGAGCAGGGGACTCATAATCCCTCGGTCGCGGGTTCGAGTCCCGCCCGCCCCACCAGGTTTGGCATTGCGCGAACCGGATCCGGTTCGTTGCCGTCGCCAGGGGACGTAGCGGGTGTCGCCGCGTCCACCGGGACGGGTTCGTCGTGCGGCAGCCGGAACACGGGGATGATCTCGTCGCCGGTGATGCGGATCTCGGCGATCAGTTCTTCGATGATGGCCTTGCGCTCGGCTGAGTCACCGTTGGCGATCACCTGCTCCAGGCGGGCCCGGGTCTTCGCGAGGGTGCTGGGCGACGGTGCGACGGGTTCGTCGCTGATCAGGTCGGTGATCTCGTCGCGGCGGACCTTGAGGGCTTCGATCTCGGTGCGGAGTTCGCGCAGTCGCGGGCCGGTGTCTTCCTCGTCCATGGTGCCGTTCTCGAATGCCGTCCGGTATTTGTCGCGTGCCGTGGTCTTGGCGGTGATGGCGGCTTCGATGGCGTCGAGTTCGGCGTGCCGGTCGGCGTTGGTGTCGCGGTGGTGGGTTCGTGCCTTGTTGATGGCGGTGGCGATGAGGGTGTCGGCGTCGCGGTAGAAGTCGTGCAGTGCTTGGAGGACGGCTTCGTCCATGGCGGGGGCGTCCAGGCGGGGACTGGTGCAGCCGTGGGCGCCGTATCGGCTGCGGGAGTAGCAGGTGTAGTAGTGGTAGCTGCGGGTGCGGCCTTTCGCTGAGGTGCCGATGTACTTGTTCTTGCAGCGTGGGCAGGTGATCAGGCCGGTGAGGTGGTAGTCGGATCCGTTCATGGCTCGCTGGTTGTGGGCGTCGGAGCGGGAGTCGGCGATCTCGCGGATGTGGTCCCAGGTGGGGCGGTCGATGAGCGCTGGGTGGGCGTCGGGGACGTGGGTGTCGCCGTAGACGATGTCGCCGGTGTAGGCGGGGTTCTCGAGGAGACGGCCGATCGTCATGCCGGACCATTTCTTGCCGGTGCGGTTGGCACGGCCGTTTCAAGATCGATAGTTGCGGTGAGTGATGGTGGCGGCTTCAGCGTGTCGGATATGGACGAAGCTCCGTTGAGACCAGGTCTTTCCACGGAACTGGTTCAAACGGAGCTTCGTCGTGCCGCAGTCTGTCATCCCCACCACCGATCCAGCATCGTCGGCGACCGTCGGCGAGGCCTCGTTCACGCCTTCGTGTCACGGTCTGCTGGAGTTGTTCCTCGCCGTTTCTGACGGCCGTTCGGACCAGGGCCGTGATCATCCGGTCGCGGTCGTGCTCGCGCTGGTCGCGGCGGCCACGGTAGCCGGTTTGAAGGGCTACAGCGCGATGAGCGGCTGGGTCGCCGACGTGCCCTGCCACATCCTCGACGGCCTGTACACGCGGGCCGAAGCCCGCCCGGCAGGGCGGCCATCACGCTCGACACTCTGGCGGGTCTGCACCGACACCGACACCGATGTCCTGGACGCGGTGATCGCCGAGTGGACCACCACCCAGCAGACCGCCACCAGCACCGACACCCCGATCCAGGTGCGCCTGGACGGCAAGACCGTCCGCGGCGCCGTCGACATCGACGGTGAACAACTGCACCTGCTGTCCGCTCTGGCCGGCCCACCGCACCAGGGATCAGCGGCCGTCGTCATCGCCCAAGCGCCGACCGACGGCGCCAAGACCCGCGAACCGGCCACCGCCCGTGCCCTGCTCGAGTCTCTCGACCTACGCGACGTCACGGTCACCGCCGACGCCCTGCACACCGTCAAAGCCACCGCCGAACTCATCCACCAGCAGGGTGGCCACTTCGTCCTACCGGTCAAAGAGAACCGGCACGCCCTGTTCGACGCCCTCGACGCCCTGCCCTGGACCGACACTCCGATCGGCCACGAGAGCACTGACACCGGGCACGGCCGCACCACCCGCCCCACCATCCGGGTCCTACCCACTCCACCCGGCCTGCCGTTCCCGCACGTCAAACAGGTCTGGCTGATCGAACGCTACGTCACCCACAGCAACGGCAAACAGTCCGCAGCCGCACAACTCGGCGTCACCAGCCACCCCGCCGACCAAGCCGGACCCGCCGAACTGGCCGCGTTCAACCGCGGCCACTGGGCCATCGAAACCCTGCACTTCATCAGGGACACCTGCTACCGCGAGGACCACTCCCACGTCCGCACCCGCTCCGGACCCCGCGTCCTCGCATCGCTACGCAACCTCGCCATCAACGCCCTACGCCTGGCAGGCCGCACCGACATCACCGAAGCCACCCGCTGGGCCAACCGCGACATGACCAGGCCATTCACCATCCTCGGTCTCACCAGATGATGTTGAAACGACCGTGGTGCGGTTGGTGACGCCGCGCCGGTTGAGTTCGTCGGCGATGGCGCGGGTGCCGAGGCGTTTCTTCACGTACATGCGGACGATTTCGGAGAGGATCGCCGCTTCGTGTTCGTGTGGTACGAGTTTCTGGGTTTCCCGGTTGATGAGGTAGCCGTAGGGGCGGTTACCGCCGGGCCATTTTCCTTTGGCGGCTTTGGCGTTCATTCCGTTGATGACGCGGTCGATGATGGTTTCTCGTTCGAATTCGGCGAAGACGCCGAGGAGTTGGACGAGCATGCGTCCGATGGAGGTGGAGGTGTCGAACGGTTCGGTGGCGGAGGTGAACGCGACTCCGGCGCCTTCGAGTTGGCCGAGCAGGTTCAGCAGGTCGGACAGGCGGCGGGAGAACCGGTCGACGCGGTAGACGAGTAGTACGTCGTAGCGGCCGGCTGCGGCGGCGCGTAGGGCTCGTTGCAGGCCGGGGCGTTCGGTGGTGGCTCCGGATGCGTCGTCGGTGAAGGGTTCTCCGGCGATGATCCATCCGGGTTGAGAGTTGACGTACGAGGTGAGAGCGGCGAGTTGGGCGTCGATGGAGAACGGCTGGTGCTCGTCGTCGGTGGAGCGGCGCAGGTAGAGGGCGACGCGGCGGGTGCCGGTGGGGGTGTCGCCGAAACCGGTGCGTGGGCGGCGGCGTCGGGAGCGGGCGGTGGTGGCTGCCACGGGCGTTTCCTTCCGAGGGGTGGTCGGCGGGGTGGCGCTTGGCGCGCCACCCCGCCTGGTCGTGCGTCATGCGGTGGTCGGGTCGTCGGGGTGTTCGCGTTCGTAGCGGGCGATGAGGACGGCGAGTGCTTCCACTGCTCTGGCGTATTGGGCGGCGGTCATGGGGACCGTTTCGATGTGGTGGATTCGGATGTCGGTTATGGCGGCCTGTTTTCGGCCGGATGCGGTCCGTGATTTTCTGGCTTTTTCGGATCCCGGACGGGGTTCGGCAGGCGCATTTCGATGATACCCGATTTCTGTTGCTGAATGGTCGGGGTCGCGCGGCATATGCCTCCATAGGAGATGCGCAAGATTGAGTGTTTTGCGTGACGAATCATGTGCTCGGATTCCTTTCTTCAATGCGGCTTCTGCAATTGCATCGTGGTCGGCCGAGGATTCTTTGGCACGAGCCGTGGCCGGCACCCCGACGGAGTGCCGGCCACGGTGAGAGCGTGCGAGTGCTATGGGAGTTGTGGTGCCGTCTGGTCGTCGGTGACGAAGACGTCGAGCAGTGCGACGGCGTGTCGCAGCCGGGATTGGGCGTCGCGGTTGGTGATGGAGTACTGCAGGTCGGCGTGGAGTTGGTCGATGACGCCGATGACCGGGGCGGTACGGATGGCGGCTTGCGACGTGCCGCGCAGCCAGGCGGTGGCCAGTTGCCGGGAGGCGGTCGCGGCGGCGAGGTTCGTCGCGGAGACCGCGTAGTTGCGGCCGCCCGTATCCGGGTGGTGTCGGCTGGTCGGTCCGGGCGGTTCGGTGGTGAAGATGCGTAGCCATCGGACGGCGCGGCGTAGGGCGTGGTGGGCTTGCTGGTCGCTGACGTGTTCGTCGCGCAGGATGTCGAGCAGTTCGGCGACCATGGCGATCACCGGGGCGGTCTGGACTGCCTTGCCCGGATGCGCCAGCAGGGTCGCGGTGAACCACTGCACGTCGTGAGGTTGGCGGATTGGCTCCGGTTCGCCGAGCAACTCGGCAAGGGTCCGTGTCGCTTGCACATCGTCTCGGTGGTCGTCGGTCGGGAGCGGCAGCACGCTGGTCTTCGCTTGTTGCTGCTCGTCGGTGTCGTGGTTGTCGCTGGTCGTGGTGGGTTCGGGTTCGTGGGCGTTCATCAGTTGTGCTCCGTGATCTCGTGGTCGTCGTACGGGAGTTCGGCCAGGCGTAGCCGGGGGCCGTGGTGGCCGTGCAGCCACCACACGTTCTCGGCGGGCGACTGCCCGGTGGTGGTGGCGTGGTCGCCGGCGGCGGTGGCCACCAGGTCGGGGACGTCGGTGTCGGTCAGGAGGTGGTGGAGGTGGAGTTCGCGGCGGGTCGAGGGCAGCCAGAACAGCACCGGCCACCGCCAGCGGGTCATGTCCGCGAGCCGGACGTAGTTGATGATCTTGTTGGCGAGGACGGTCAGGCTTTCGGTGCCGAGATCCATCTCGAGCAGGAAGGGCATCTGCCGGTCGTGTTCGGTCCAGATGCCGTGGGCGTCCGGGCGGGGCAGGTTCTTGAGCAGCATCAGGCTGGGGTCGTCGCCGGTGCGGAAGAAAGCTCCTCTCTCTTGCAGGGCGGAAGCGGACCGCCATTGGATGAGGCGGCTGCCGGGGTGGGTGCGTTCGTGGCCGGCCAGGTCGACGAAGAACTGGTTGGTGGCCAGCAGGTGCGGCAGGTTCGCCCGGGACGTGAGGTGCTGGCGGCGCTGCCTCGCTTGGTCGCGACGGGGCAGGGGGTCGCGGCGTTGGGCGGCGACGATTTCGGTGCCGAGTTGGTCGAGCAGGTAGTGGTACGGATAGGAGCCGCCCTCCCAGCGCTGTGGCCGGAACCGGGCCACCACGCCCAACGCGAGCAGCTTGAGCAGCCGCCGCTGACAGAACGTCAGCGACCCGTACAGGGCGGTGTTGATCTGGTCGGTGGTCAGGACGCCGTGGTCGTAGAGCCAGCCGAGTAGCCGCAGATCACGGCCGGTGAGAGCGGATTGCGCCCGCAGTAGGCGCTGTTCAGTGCTGGTAGGGATAGGCATCACCCCCAGGGGAGACCCCAGACGAGGGTCTGTCGCAGCACACGACGACCGTCGCCGGATAGCGGCTGACCTGGGCTGACAGGTGGACGATGGGGTCGGTGTGGGGGTCGGTGTCAAGACCGACCCCCACACCGTCACCCGGACGCACCCCGGCACCGACACCCCGACCCCACCCAGCCAGTCGGTTTGAGTCGAAAGCCGTGCTGGTCCCGTTCCGAGGACGGGACGCCTCGGCTGGTTGACCTGGTGGCGTTGTGATCAACGGTCCGGGCGTGCTGTCGCAGTTGGGTGCCAGTTGGGTTCCGAGCGAAGTGGACAGCGATGGTGATGGATCGTTGGTCGCGGGCGTGACAGGTTTTGACAGATCGACCGGGGGCGCTGGGCCTGGACTTCGGCAGGAGCACGGAGGTACGTTCCGCGGCTCTTCTAACGGGCGGTTCATGGACACTCCTTCTCGTTGGTAGGACGGCAGACGGCTCGCCGCAGCACCGCCGACGCCCGTCATCACGGCGGCGAGCCGGTGACGGCGGTAGCCGGCAGGTCGGCTTTCCCCATGGCCGGGGGTGTGTCGCCGTCTACGGTCGGTCCTTCGGGGCGGGCGGGTTGGTCGCGGATGAGCTTGACCAGTGCGGACGCCCGCGCGTTCGACATCGCGTGGCCCTGTCGGCGTAGCACATCGGCCAGGGCTTCGCGTGACAGCGGGCGACCCTCGCCGGTCAGGTCGTCCGCGGCTTTGCGGGCGACGGGGAGTAGGTCGCGGATCTCGTCATCGACCGTCGCGGGTGGCGGACCGTCGTCCGCGACAGTCGTGGGCTGTTGCGGACGTCCGGGACCGTCCGGGACGGCCGCCGAGGCCGGGACCATGGCAGCCGGGCCGGATCCCGTCCGGCCGAGTGCGATCTTCACCATGGCCAGGAACCCGACCGCGGGTAGCGCCGCCGCGAGCCAGCCGATGACCGACGGCTCGGCCTCCACGACCTGCGCGCCCAGCGACAGCACCACAGCGACGACCAGCACCACGGCCGGGAACCACAGGTGAGCACCGAGGCGTTTACGGCGCCGGAGTTCCAGGCCTCCGGCCACGGACATCAACTCCAGCACCACGGCGTCGGCCCACGCCAGCCACCCTGGCTGGCCGTGTGCCTCGGCGACGTCGTGCACGTGCGTGAACGAGGCTGCCGCCGCGGCCGCCCCGATCGCCAGCATGATGACGACCTGGACGACACCCTCGACGCGGGCGGCACGGTCCGCCCGCGCCGGGAGTGGTGTACGGGGTTCGCTCACCGGCGGCCCCGCACGGGTGGTGATGCCCGGCCGTACCGGGCGGCGGGAAGGATTCCGTTCGCGGTGACAGACCGTGACAGATCACGAACGGGCTCGGATCGGCGCTGGTGACAGATCCGGCGCGTATCCTGCTCTCCCCAAACAGCGTGACAGTGATCGATAATCATGGTTTTACTCTCCACAAGAGACGACGAACCTGCCCCGCGGCAGCGGAACAGGGATGAACGAAGCAGCCGCCGCAGCCCGAGGGCGGCGACGGCGGCAGGCAAGCCGAGCAGAGAGCGCGGGCTTGCTACAGGAGAAAGGGGCGGCTCGACGCCGTTCTGGACACCAGACCGACAAGATTTTTTCCAGCGATCACACCGGCGATGGGGGTTGGTGGTGCAGCCGAACCGATCAACACCACTCTCACGGCGCGCTGAGCTGGCATTACAGGACCTGACCCCGCTCGTGCTGCCGGGCAACCGGGACGGTTCGGATGCTCGGCACGGGCCGCTGTTCGACTGGTTCGAGGACCGCTTCTCGATGCTCAACTGGACCATCCCGGCCGATCGCCTTGGTCCCGGCCTGCCGCCCAGGGACATGCGGCCCCGCATGCTTCTGCGGTTCCTGCTCGAAGACGCCGACTACCCCCAGCGCGACCAGATCTGGGCCGCCGTCATCACCGGCGCCCGCCGGCCCGCGACTGCCGAGCCGTACCGGCTCCTCGCGATCAGCCTCGCCGCTCGCGGCCTGCGCCGCTCTCGCAAGCGCGTCGTTCTGGCCCACCGCGACGACACCGCCGACATCGACCATGACCTGCTCTACGGCTTCCTGAAACGGATGACGACCATCGACATCCGGGCGACGAACCTCGGCATGAAACTGATCGAGAGCGGCATCACCCACGCCAAGGGCCGACAATCCCGGCCATCCCAACAACCCCGGAAACCCCGCAAACGCCGACCACCTGCGCCCATGGCCGACAGCACGCCCGACGAGGAACTCAGCATCCTCTTCCACGAATTTCTTGCCGCGCTCGCCGTGGATGGACGGCCGCTGGCTGAGCGGGACGTCAAGCTGCTCACCATCACCGGCTTCGACCACGGCAGCATGAAAGAGGCCGCCGACCAGTTGGGCATGAGCCTGGAGACCGCCTACAAGCAACGCCAGCGCGCCAAGGCCCGCTTCCTGAAGTACCTCGCCGCCCGCGACCGGGAACCCGACGATGAACCAGCCGGTGGAGTTCACGGGAAGTCGGCTACCGGTCGCGGTGCCACGGCATCCGCGGAGGCGGCGGAAGCATCGACTCGTCGAACGGCTCCGCACCCTGACCCACGGCGATCAACTCGCCGATCAGCGCCGAGAGCTCCTGCTGCCAGCTCGGATCACGATCGATCCGCAACACCCCACGGATTTGATCCGACACCACCAACACCGGACCACCCGACCGACCCGCCACACTGAAATCCGGCCCATGCACCAGCACGACAGCACCCGCGACACCGGCCTGAACCGTCACCTCGGGCGGGAACGGGCCCGACCGCGCGATGTCCCACAACACCACCACGAGATCCACCAGCACGATCTCGTCCTCCATGAACACCACGTACGACGACGCCGCACCCCGCGACCGCGCCGGCCACACTGAGGCCGGCATGTCGCGGAGTTCCGCTGCCAGCGAGCCGGCCAACGTTTCGCGACTGGTGACCGCCGCAGCGGGCGAGACGGCGGCCTCGGTGTCGCTAACCGCGCTATGGCGGCGGCTGTCTGCAGGATCAGAGGTCGCCATCACGTGAGCCAGCCTGCCACCATCTGCAAGACGCTGGAAGTCGGCGGGCACGCTCTCCGTGGCTCGACGGGAACTGGAGCGTCTAGCTCTTGGGCTGTTCGCCCTGCTCGGTGACGAAAACGCCGACACCGGAGAGGCCCTCGACGAGTCCTTTCGCCTTGAGCCACTGAATCGCGTTGCGTACTACGGTGATCGATACGTCGTACTGCGCTCGGAGTTCGGCAGTACTCGGTAGGCGGTCGCCCGGTTTGAGGCGACCCGATTCGATCTGCGTGCTGATGTCATCGATGATCAACTGCGTTTTGGACTTCGCCACGTCTTCTCCCTGGTCCGCACGACCAGTGGACCATGTGACGACTTCCAGCCGCAAGCATAAGGACGCATCTTGTCGCGTCTAGGTGTTGCCTTATGCATAAGGTTGGGTTAGGTTGCTGGTTGTCGCTCCCCGGTCCGCAACCCAGCGAGTGACCGGCCATGGCATCCGCGTGCCGTGGCCGTGGAACATCCCGGCCGGTCGTGACGCACTGCGTCCACCGGCCGGGCCTCGACGACAGCGAAGGAGGTGCCTCGAACCGACGGCCCACATCTATGACGTACGGGTCGGACGAATCCGCGACCAACCTCTCGAGATTCAAGGAGGACCGCGATGATCAGCCCGAGTGATCCCCTGTGGCGAGCGGCCCAACAAGCCGCCGACTGCTTGTCGCAGGCCGGCTACGCGTTCGTCGAGGACGACCGTATCGAAGGACTCGCCACGACTGTCCAAAGGTTCCTGGAATCGGTCGGCATCCCGACGAACCCCGGCGGTGAGACTCGTCGAAGCGCATGACCATGCCGGCGCGGGCTGTTCTGCTTCATCAGCGACGCAGCGCGATGCCATGTCGCTGACGGCGGCTCAAATCAGCGCCGTCACCGCCAGAACCAGGATCCAGGCGAGGAAGCTACCGCCGAAGCAGATCAGCCCGCCCAGCCGCGCGGAATGCTCGACGTCGCCCAACGACTGCGCACGCGGCCGACCGAACACCGAGATGACGATGTAGGCAGCGAAGTACGCGATAGCAGGCAGGCCGCACATCGACCACAACAACGTCCCTACCGAAGCCCCATCGGACGGAGCGAGGATGAACAGACCGCAGGCAACCAGCCACGTGCAGAACGCCGCGACAGAGTAGACCAGCGCGTTACGGCCTACTGGCGACATCGTCGGGAAGAGAGCAGGCCGCATGCCGCGTTCCTCGGCCTTCCGGGCCTCAACGTCAGCCTGGTTCACCGCCTCCCAGGCTCGCCGAAGTGCTTCATCGACGTCGTTCAGCCCAGTTCGCGCTGTGCCGCCGAACGACGGATGTGGCTCCCGTAACCGCTGCGCCAGAGCAGGGAGGTGTTCCCCTTGAACGTTCAGCCGTCGTTTGAGCTTGTCGATCTCGGCCCGGCCGGTGAGGGCTCGCTGCCGGACCTGCGTAGACCTCGCCTCTTCCTGGCTGCGGGCATCGGCGAGTTGGCGCGCGAGGTCAGTGTATTCAGGCCATCTCATGGCGGCCCCGCATCACGAACATCACCGTTCCGGCGAAGCTTCGATCGCAGCCTCAGCCCGATCGAGGAGATCCCACCAGTGCTCGCCTTCATCGCAGTAGGAGGCAAGGAGATTGGCCGCGATGACGTAAGCAAGGATGATCACGCGTTCCATCGGCAGGATCTGATCGACTCGCGTTCCGGAGTGAGCTGCCTGAAGGTGCTTGTTGACCTCGTCCTCGGCTACGCCGACCCACTTTTCAGCGGTTGCAACCTCTCCTGCGATTTCAGCGAGCTCCTCGTTGGTCGACCGTGCGCCTTCGTTGAGGTCGTACAGGACATAGAGCGACACCGCAGTAGCGAGGTTCAGGCCGTGAATAGCGGCCTCATCGCTGGTGAACGCGCCGAGAGCTTGTTGCAGGCGGGCAAGGTCCTTGCCGACTACCGCTCCAAGCGCCTCGCGTACGAGTGGCTCCACACTGAAGTCAATCTTTCCCACCATCAGTCCTTTCGGTTCTTCCGTAGCTCGTCGACGAAAGATCGGATCGCGGCGACTGCAGCGATCGCAGCGATCGTCACGCCGGCTACCGCTTTCACCGGCACCGGCATGAACTCCTGCCACGGCGACCAGGCGACCGCCGTCGCCGCTCCCATTGCCCCGATTGCGGTCGGAGTCAAGTATCGGCGTGGCGGCGCCTTGGCGTGCTGCTCCTCAGCGACGCGTCGCGCTGCCGCTCTCCTTCGTCGCTCCTTCTTGGTCAGGCGCTTGGGTTTCCGCGGAGAACGTGCGGGCGGTCCTGTGCTGCCCCCGCCGCTACCTCTTCAAGTGCCGTCGGCGACGGCTCGGGCCTGGCTGATGGTGTCGTTGGCGATCTCGATCGTGCCGTGCACCTGTTGGGAGAGCTTCTCGATACTCTCCTTGACCGTGGTGAGGCCGGCGACGGTGGCGGTAGCGCCAAGGGCGACGGCCTGGTTCACGGCTTCGTCGGTTTTCGAGGCTGCGGCGTTGGCGGCGTTGCTGGTGTCGTTGAGTTCGTCGATCACCCCTTGCAAGGCGGCGATCACCTCATCGATCGCGGACATCGGCGTGTCCTCCTTCTCGAAGCGCGGTAGTGGCATAGAGGTCTACAGCCGCGAGCTCATCCCGGTTCGTTGATCTCGTCGTGGCGGCCGGGGCGTACGAACGGCACGATGAGCCGTTGGCGTTGGTCGTGCCGGTCGAGCAGCAGTGCCCGGTTGGAGCGAGGTTGCCAGGACAGCGTGTGGTCACCGAGCAGCGAGGACAGCTCGCTGCCGGGGACGTTGAGCGCGACCAGGCAGGCCACGTCTTCGCGTCCGGCGGAGCCTCCGATGGCGTCGGAGAAGCGGCGGGCGACTCGCCACCAGCTCAGCACGTGGACCCCGTGGCCAGGCCCTTGGCGGAGCACGATGCGCAGGTCGTCGAGGCCGGTACGGCGTTCCGGGCCGCGTTCGCCCAGTAGCGGCACGATGACGTCGGCGGCGAACGCCACCAGATATGTCGGCCTGCCGGGCACAGCGGTGGCGAGTTCGGCGAGGATCGCGCGAACTGTTCCGCCGTCGGCTTCGGTGCAGTCGTGCCCGGCAGCGGTCAAAGCGGCGACGAGGTCATCGACGACCTGGTCGGCGACAGCGGCGAAACTGGCGACCACGAAGCGGGCGGTGCCGGGCTCGTGTTGGCTGGCGAGACTGGCCGTGGCGGCGTGCAGGACGTCCGCGCCGATGGTGGAGGTGCCGAGGACGGCCAGGTGTCGGCCAGGTACGGCGTCCATGGCGAAGCCGACGGTCGGTAAGCCGACGTCGATGGCCCGGCCGACGAGGGCTTGCCGGCGGCGGACCTGCGGGGTGAGCGCGCGGTAGAGCGGGTCGTCGTCGATGTGGTGCTCGGCGTAGCCGGCGAACACCGCGGGCGGCTCGTTGACCGGCGACCTGGACTGCCACAGGATGTGGCGCTGTGCGGCGAGCGAGGCCGGGTCGGCTTCGGGAAACCGGACGGTCCGGTTGGCCTGCTCGACGCCGCCGGCGTTGTTGACCACGGCGGAGCCGACCGGGAGGCCGTCGGCGGCGGTGTTGCCGGATTCGAGGATGCCGGAGCCGCCGGGCAGCGCGATCCGCAGCGGGAACTGTCCGAAGATCGAGTCCTTTTTCGTGTACAGCGCTTCGATCCCGGCCAGTGTCTGGGAGGCGAGGATGAGGTGGATGCCGTAGGAGCGGCCCTTGCGGGCGAGGTCCTCCAAAGCGGCGACGGCATCGCGGGCGAGGGTGTCGTTGGCACCGAACAGCACCTGGAACTCGTCGATCACGACCACCAGGCGCGGCAGCGCCACGTCGGTGCTGGCGCGCAGGTCGGCCAGCTTGGTGACCCCGGCAGCTTTGAGTGCGGCGGCGCGGCGGTTCATTTCCCGAGTCAGGGCTTGCAGGACGGCGAGCCCGTACTCGCGGTCGGACTCGATGCCGACCGTGCGGGCGTGCGGGATCCAGGACGGGTCTTTCAGGGTGGGCGTGAACTCGACGAACGACACACCCTCCTTGAAATCGAGCAGATACAGACCCAACTCGTCCGGCGAGTATCGCGACGCGAGGGCGTACAGCAGGATCAACAGCAGGTTCGTCTTGCCCGCGCCGGATCGCCCGGCGAGCAGCATGTGCGGCGTCGCGTCGTCCAGTACCAGCTCGTACGGGATCCGCCCGTCCCGGCCGACAGTCGCCCGCAACCCGGTCGCGGACGACTCCTGCCAGATTCGGTCCGGCATCAGCGACGCGAAGTCCGTGCGCCGGGCCACCGCCGCGGTCGCCGCCATCCGGCGGCTGAACTCGGCTGCCACGTCCTCGCTGGCACCGGGATCAAGCCGGATCGGTGCGGCAAGACCGCTGCCGTCGGCCGACAACCGGTACGGGCCTGGCGTCTCGGACATCCTCCACCAGCCGTCCACGCCCGAGCTGATCATCGTCGTGTGGTCCAGCCGTGGTGGCCCGTCGCCGTGCATGAGCGTGGGCGGCCAGCCCGCCAGCAGCAGGTGCACCCGCGCGGCCGGGCCGGCATGAGCGATCGCTGCCAGCCGCGCCCACTCGGCACGCCCATGCCCCGAGGGCAACGCGGCGACGGCGATCAGCAGCACGGGCAGTGCCTGCAGATCGCCGGCTTGCGCTGCGGTGATCTGCCGCTCCGCCTCGTCCAGGGCGGTGCGCAGTCCGGCGAGCGTGGTGGCCGGGGCGGCCCACGCCTCGGCATCGATGAGCGGCCGGAATGCGGTGAACACGGCACCGAGCATCGCCCCGTCCACCGGCAGCACCCGCACGCTGCCCTCCGGCAGTGCCGCGATCGTGCGCACCAGGACACCGCGCAGCCATGCCGCCACGGATCGGTCTCGGGCGTCGGTGTCGATTGCCAGGTGGCCGGCGCCGACGAACGGCGCTGCCGCCCAGAACACGCTGTTACGGATCGGCTCAGCATCGCCCACCCGTAGGAACAGCGGGCCACCCGACCGCGCGTCCTGACCGAGCTGACGGCTGACGATCCGCCCGTCGAGCGGCATGCCGAGCCAGCCGGGCAGGCCAGCTTGGGCCACGGCCTGCAGCTGAGCTACCAGCCGCCTCAGCTCACCATCGGCCGCTGCACCCGCGAACTGGTCATCCTCCAGCCCAGCGACCGACGCCTCCGCATCCAGCAGCAACGACGCAGCCTGCCGATGCAAATCCACCGCTCGCCCAAGAAACTGCGCGATCGAACCCATCGCGGCCCTCCCCGTAGCGATGCGGCATCAACCGGGCGTCACCCTATCGGACGCATGCACGTGGTGTCATTCCTCGATCTCGATGCGTGATCTTCGTGTGTGCGGCTCCTCAACGGTTCGAAGCCTGGGCGAAATTGATGACCAGATTCGCCACGAACCTGCCGGACTGAGGTCGTTCCACTCGGTGCGACAGATCGACGGATTCGAACTCGGTCGCTGCAGCCCGTCCTGTCGGAGGGAATGGTGCTCGCAGCCAATAGGATCCGGTCATGCAAGAAGGCCGGTGGACCACGATCACGCCATCGCAGTTCGCGCACGAGCGCGAGGCTCTGGCGTACGTACAGCAACTACTTCCGGACACCGAGCCATATCGCGCATGGTCAAACTTCACCTTCACCGCGCAGACCGGCCACCCGTACGAGGTCGACCTGCTCGTCGCCGCACCGAGCGGGCTCTATCTCATCGAGATCAAGAGCCTGAACGGGCGGCTCGTTTCCAGCGGTTCGAACTGGATTCAGCACGGCCCTAGCCAGACCCGCACCTTTGACAACCCGCTCCATCTGGCCGATGCCAAGGCGAAGAAGCTCAAGTCGCTTCTGCAAACCGCGGCCTCCCGGCGGCGAGGGTCGCCTATCCGGATTCCGTTCGTGCAAGCTGCGGTGTTCCTGTCGAAGCCCGGCCTGCAGGTCGAGCTTTCCGATCATCACCTGCATGGTGTCTACGGACCCGAGCCGGTCGGCCCTAACCCGGCGAACCGGCTGCCGACCATCGGTGCGCTGTTGCAACGCCCGCCGCAGGACGAGCGGCAGCGAGTCACTGCCGAGATGTCCCGGGCGTTCCCCGACCTGCTCGCCGAGATCGGCATCGCACGTAGCCGTCGGCATTACCAGATCGGCTCGTGGGAACTGGAGACTCGTCCGTTCGACGTCGGCCCCACCTGGCAGGACCACCTCGCCAAGCACCGCGATCTGGAACGTGAACGCCGTCGGGTGCGGATCTACCTGGTCGAGCGCAATGCGGTGCAGACCGAGCGGGCGAGCATCGAGCGCGCGGCCAAACGGGAGATGCTCGTCCTGCACGGCATCAGCCACCCCGGCATCGTCCAGGTCGACTCGATGGAGTCACACGAGGCCGGCCCGGCACTGATCTTCCGGTACGACCCGCGATCGATCCGACTCGACCACTACATGGCCCAATACCAGGATCGCCTGGACGCGCCGGCTCGGCTCACTATGATCCGCCAGTTGGCCGAGACGGTGGCGTACGCGCATCGCCGTCACCTTCACCATCGGGCACTGTCCGCCCGCAGCATTCTCGTCACCCCAGGCCCGAAGCGGCGCGGCGGCTCTGAGGAAGAGGCGTGGCTGCTTCCGCAACTGCAGATCAGCGACTGGCAGGTCGCGACCCGAGGAACCGACTCTGCTGGAAGTGATGGCAGCGGCGGCTTGGTAGCGCTGTCAACACACGCGGCGGCCCACCTCGAACGGTCAGCGGAGGCGTACCTGGCACCGGAAATGACCGCTCCGCGGCCGGACCCGGTCGCGATGGACATCTTCGGCCTTGGTTCGCTGGCCTACCTGATCCTCACCGGGCAGCCTCCAGCTGCGCAGCGTCCCGAGCTGCTGTCTCGCCTGACCCGCGACAACGGCCTGCGTGCCTCGTCGGTCGCCGATTCCATCTCCGAGTTCGCAGACGAGCTCGTGCAGGCCGCGACGGCGCCGGTGCCGGCTCAGCGGCTGACGACCGCCGCCGAGTTCCTCGAGATGCTTGAGCTGGTCGAGGAGGAGCTGACCGCACCTTCGTCGCCCCCATCCGTGCATCCAGCGCAGGCGGAACCCGAGCCGACTGATCCGCTTGAGGCACGCTCCGGTGACAAGGTCGGCGAATGGACCGTCCGTAAGCGGCTCGGGACAGGTTCGACCTGCCGTGCCTTCCTCGCCGACAACGACCGCACCGGCCGCGCCGAAGTACTCAAGGTCGGCCTTTCCGACGAGAAGGCCAGCCGTCTCACCCATGAAGCGCGAGTCCTGAGCCCGCTGACCGACTCCCGGGTGATCCGGCTGGCCCGGCCCGAGCCGTTGCGGATCGCCGACCGCACCATCATCGTGCTGGAGCACGCCGGTGACCGGACGCTGGCCCGCAAACTTCGCGACGACGGCCGGCTCACCGTCGACGAGCTGGAAACCTACAGCGACTACCTCTTCGGTGCACTGGACTACCTGGAAGGCGAGGGCGTCTACCACCGCGACATCAAGCCGGACAACATCGCGATCCGGATCCGTCCCAATCGCACCCGCCAACTCGTGCTCTTCGACTTCTCGCTGGCCGGGGTGTCGGTCAAGGAGATCAACGCGGGCACACCGCGATACCTCGACCCATTCCTGGGCGCGGTCAACCGGCCTGTCTACGACAAGCACGCCGAGTGGTACGCCCTGGCCGTCACCCTGCACGAGATGGCCTCCGGTGAGCTGCCCGGCTGGGGCGACGGCAGCGCCGATCCGCAGCACACCGAGGGACCGCCGGTCCTCGCCGCCGAAGCATTCGACCCCGCGATCCGTGACGGTTTGGTCGACTTCCTCCAACTTGCCCTACACCGTGACAGCCGCGCTCGGTTCGCCTCGCTCAAGGACATGCGCGACGCCTGGCAGCAGGTCTTCCGACGCTCCGACGCCAGTGCCCCGGTCGGTACCAACCACCCCGAACCGCAGGAGGAACCGGATGTCGAGGGCGCTGAGGCCGCCCGCGACGAGGCCGCCGCCAAGGCGACCCGGGCCACTGCCCTGGAAGCCGCCGGTCTGACGCCCCGAGCGGTCTCCGCTGCCCACCGCCTGGACGCCGCTACGGTCGGTGACCTGCTCACCGTGGCGAACAAGCTGGCCCACCTACCCGGCCTGGGCGCGAAGACCCGCCAGGAGCTGCAGCGCCGGGTCAAGGACTGGCGTGCCCGGCTCGCCGAGCGGGAAACCCTGCCCACCTCACCAAACGCCCGCCGCAGCGCTGCCGCCGAGGCGTCCGCCGAATCCTCCGGCGGCCCCGTCGACGCCGAACTCGTCCGGGTGGGCCTGGACGCGATCGCCACCCTGCTCATCCCGGCCAAGAACGGCCGCAACGCCACTGAGGTCGACGGCACCCGGATCCTGCTGCGTTTGCCGGACGAGACCGGAACACTGCCCGGCCTGACACCCTGGCCCCAACAGCCTCAGGTCGCCGCCGCCCTGAACGTCACCCCCGGTCGGGTCGCGCAGATCCTCGGCAAACAGCGCAAACGCTGGAACGACATTCCGGTCGTGTCCAGCGTCCGCACCGAGCTGATCGACCTGCTGCGCGACGGCGGCCGGGTGATGGGCGTCGACGAACTCGCCACCGCCCTGCTCACCAGCCGTGGATCCATGCGTACCGGCGACGAGCTACGCCACACCGTCGCACTCGCCGCGGTCCGCGCCGCCGTCGAGATCGACGCCCTCGCCGAAGAACCGCGCCTGCTGACCCGCCGCCACGGCGACCGGCTGCTTGTGGCGCTGGAGGCCGGCGAGGACGACGGCCCAGACACCCCGGCCGCACCTGCCCTGCTCGACTACGCCGACGCGCTCGGCAAGGCCGCCGACCGCCTCGCCGGCAACGAGGTGCTGCCCAGTCCCGCCACCGTGTTGCGTACCCTCGGGACCGTAACCGCACCGGGCGGCGCCGCCGACGCCATCGACGAACGGCGTAGGGTCCTGCTCGCCGCGGTGGCTTCGGAGAACGCCGCCGCCACGGCCCGCCTGGAGATCTACCCGCGCAACCTCGATCCCGTCCGGGCGCTCCGCCTTGCCCAAGCCGGCGTCCTTCCACCAGCCGGCCTGCCCGGTCAATCGCGCGGTCTCACCCCCGCGCAGATCGCCGACCGGGTCGCCGCCCGCTTCCCGGACCTCGCGCCGTTGCCCGGACACCCCCGCCTTGACCGCCTGCTGACCGAGGCCGGCTTCGAGCTGATCTGGAATCGCGACCACTACACCGCTCCCACCCAGGCCGCCGCGTCCTCGTCCATGACCATCGTGCGACGCCGGTCATCGGCGTCGACAGCGCCCACCGCGTGGACCGCGGACTCTCCGATCCTCGCCTCGGCGCTGCGCTCCGAGGAACGCCTGACCGGTGCGGCGTCCGCCGGAGGTTTCCGGGCCTTGACCGTACGACTCTCCCGGTACGCCCTGGCCCGCGAAGAACTCGTCCGGCGCTTCTCCGCCCGGCCGCTCAACATTGCCTCCCGATTCCTGGTGACGTTGCACGGCCTGGTCGATGCTCGCCCGAGACCGACCTGGGAAACCGTGCTCGGCGCGGACATCGCCGAACCCGGCACCCGCTCGGCAATCAAACTGGGCGAGTACGTGGAGCAGGCGTGGGCATCGGTCGCGCCGCAACTGCTCGACGAACTCCAGGCCGGCAGTGGCCCGCTTCTGCTGCACGACGCGGCAGTCCTGGCCCGCTACCGGGCGATGAAGCGACTGTACGAACTGGCGGACGCGGCCCGCGGCGGCAGCGGCGACCTGTGGCTGCTGTGCCCGACCGAAGACCCGGATCTGCTGCCGAAACTCGACGGCACCGTCGTCCGGGTCGGCGACAACGAATGGATCTCCCTCCCGGACGCCTGGGTGGAGAACACACACCGCAGCGCAGCTAGCGCATGACCCGGCAGGACAACCCGATGCCGCTCATCGCGGGAGCCATTGACCTCAGCATCGTCATGGAGAGACTCAGCCGGGCACGGCCGGTCTTCCACTCCGAGGCAGACTTCCAGCACGCCTTCGCCTGGGTGCTGCACGAGATGGCGCCGGACCTCAACATCCGGTTGGAGGTGCGACAGGCCGAGCGGGAGTACGTCGACCTGCTCTGCTTCGGACCGTATGGGCGCACAGTGGTGGAGTTCAAGTACTTCACCAGGACCTGGGTCGGCACGGACCCGGCCACTGGGGAACCGTTCCGTCTGCGCAACCACGAGGCCACCGACCTGGGCCGCCAGGGCTTCGTTTTCGACATCGCCCGGCTGGAAAGGTTCTGCGAAGCCGACCGAGCGTCGAACGGCCTCGCGATCATGCTGACCAACGACCAGCGGCTCTGGCAACCGGCCGCGACCACCAAGCTCACCCGCGATCAGGCGTTCCGGATCCACGAAGGGCGAACCCTGTCGGGCCTGCTGCGGTGGGGCACCGAAGACAGCTACCACGCTGGCAGCGAACGGAACCTGTCCGGCAGCTACCCGATCACCTGGCGCGACTACTTCAGCCTCGACGGCAAGAACGGGCAGCTTCGATGGCTCGCTGCCGCAGTTGAGCCACGCTTCGAGTAGGCCCCCGCACCGCAGTGCGGTCAATCACCAGCCCGGATAGCGATTCCACCAGTGCGGATCGCCACCTGGGGTGTATTCGGTGCCGGACGGCTTGTCGACGAACTCAGCGATGAGGTCACGAGCCAGGACGTCGGCGACCCACGCCAGCTCCAATCGGGACACCCAGTCGAGGGGCAAGGCGTCGGCTCCGTGGGCAGCACCCAGCAGAGCGCCAGCGACCGCAGCGACGTGGTTTCCGTTGCTGCCAGACGCGGCGAACAGCAGGGCATCGCGGATCTGGTCGCGCTCGGGAAAGGAGAGCGCGACATAGACGCCTCCGGCCAGCGCGGCCGCAGCTCGGGCATCGGGTGTGAGATGGGCCAGCTTCGTGGTCTGCCGAGGTTGAGATCGTGCGGTCTCCACGGCGGAGGCGACGGGAGAATCGAACGGCTGCTTCAGAAGGCTCATGCCCTCCGACTCCGACTGCTGTACTGCCTCCTCGATGCCCTGGCCCTTGACGATGTTGGCGACGATCCTCGCGCCGACGGCGGCGGCATGCACGGCTTCACCGGCGTGGGTGGTCGCTGCGATCTCCGCCGCGAAGCGGCCAGGCTCTGCAACCCAGTCGCCGACGAGCCCGGCCGGAAGGACGCGGGTCAGCGCGTGCGCGCCGACACTGCTCCCAGCCGGCTTGTCGATCTGGCCCATCGTGCCGTTCTGCAGCGCCGTGACAGTTGCCGGCGCCGAACCACGCCGAGCGGCCAGCACCGGCACCTGAGCGAGCCAGCCATCCGGCCAGACCTCCTTCTCCCACGGCGTGATCCCAGAAATGCCCTGCATGCTGGCCCAGCGTGCGTAGGCATGCCAGACCAAGCCCGGCGGGTGACAGATCCCTTTGTGTGTCATCCGCACGTGCGCCCGGATGACACCCTCGATCGTGAAACAGGCGAGCTGGGCGGCGCTGGTCGCACGCAGTGTGCTACTGGACGCCACCTCGGCGTCCGCGGCACCGATGGCGTCACCAAGCACAAGCCCGAGAACGCAGCCACGCGCCGTCGACAGCTGCTTCGTTGTCACCTTGGTCGTCACGCGGGCGAGCATAGCGGCGCGATCTTCCGCCAAACGGTCGACAACCAGGCCAAGACGGTCCTCTTCAGCAGCCTGTTCGGCGGCTAAAGTCATCGGGTGATCGACCGCAAACTGCTCTTGAGTGACCTGCAGAAGCAGGTCAAGACCCTAGAAAAGGACCTGCGGGAGCAGGTCGAGTCGGTCGAGGAGGTGCGCCTCCGGCTGCGCGGCGAGTACGACCGCGCATTCGAGGTCGGCCGCACCGCCGCCACCTGGACAGTCTGGCGCGACGAGCGGGTCACCCAGGCCGCGGTGGCGTGGGTTCTCGGCACGGTCTTCGTCCGCTTCTGTGAGGACAACGGTCTGCTGCCGGAGCCGTTCCTGGCCGGGCCGGGCGACCGGCTAGTGCTGGCCGAGGAGGCGGAGGCGCAGTTCTTCCGCGACCAGCCGGACAAGACGCTGCGCGACTGGCTGCACCAGGGGTTCGACGCGATCGGCGGCACCCAGGCCGGCAAGTCGCTCTTCGACAAGCGGCACAACCCGCTCTACCAGATCCCGATGTCACACGACGCCGCCAAGGAACTGATCAGCTTCTGGCGCCGCCGCGGCGAGTCCGGCGATCTGGTGCACATCTTCCGCGACGAACTCTGGGACACTCGGTTCCTCGGCGACCTCTATCAAGACCTTTCCGAGTACGCCAAGAAGACCTACGCCCTCCTACAAACCCCGGAGTTCGTCGAGGAGTTCATCCTCGACCTGACACTGACTCCGGCGATCGACGAGTTCGGGCATGACCAGGTCAAGATGATCGACCCTACCTGCGGCTCGGGCCACTTCGTGCTCGGTGCGTTCGATCGGCTGCTCAAGCAATGGGAAAGACATGCGCCCAACCGAGACGCCCACGAGCGCGTCCGGCTGGCGTTGGACGCGGTGCACGGCGTCGACATCAACCCGTTCGCGGTCGCGATCGCCCGGTTCCGCCTGCTGGTAGCGGCTCTGCGCGCCAGCGGGATCACGACGCTCGCCGAGGCGGCCGACTACGTCTTCCCAATGCACTTGGCAGTCGGCGACTCGCTGATCAAGCACCGGGCGGGCACGCTCTTCGGCGGGGACCCGATGACCGAGTTCGCCTACGCGACCGAAGACGTCGCCGAGCACCCGGGCATCCTGACCGCCGGCAGCTACCACGTCGTGGTCGGGAACCCGCCCTACATCACGGTCAAGGACAAGGGCCTCAACGACGCCTACCGCGAGATGTACGACGCCTGCTCCGGCAAGTACGCGCTGTCGGTCCCATTCGCGCAGCGCTTCTTCCAACTGGCGAAGCAGGGCGACGGCGAAGGCAAGAACGCCGGGTTCGTCGGCCAGATTACCGCCAACTCGTTCATGAAGCGCGAGTTCGGCAAGAAGATGATCGAAAAGCTGTTCGCCCTTGAGGTTAACCTGACGCACGTCATCGACACTTCCGGCGCCTACATTCCCGGCCATGGCACCCCGACTGTAATCCTGGCCGGCCGCAACACTAACGTAGGCAGATTCAGTACGATCCGAACGGTCATGGGTATTCGCGGCGAACCGAGCGCTCCGTCTGACCCTCGGAAAGGCCTCGTATGGCAGGCCATCGTTTGTCAGGTCGACACTCCCGGATCCGAAAGTCAGTGGATCAGCGTCGCCGACACATCTCGGTCGGCTCTCGCGAACTTTCCGTGGAGTCTGGCCGGTGGCGGCGCAGGCGGTCTGCTGCAATCGATCGAGACTGCCTCCGCCGTCAATCTTGGATCAAATTTGTTTCGCATCGGCTTCTATGGAGTTATGGGCGCAGACGAAGCCATGACCGCACCGGCTGCTGCTTTCGCGCGCCTGAAAGTCGAAGGCGACTACCATCGCCGGCTGGTGGTGGGTGATGAGCAGCGCGACTGGGCGACTCTTGACGGAGACCACGCTTTCTACCCCTATGACGCAGACCGAAGGCTGGTTCAGCTAGCCGTTATGCCGCAGCATGAGAAACGCTTGTGGCCTTCTAGGAATGATCTCGGAAACCGAGCTACATTCTCGCGAGGGACCTATTTCAGTGACGCCCGGCCTTGGTTTGAATGGCATCAAATTCCGCGAGATGAGAAGGCGAACGAGTGGTCTCTTTCTTTCGCGTTTGTGGCTACGCATAACCACTTTGTGTTGGATCGGGGTGGCAAGGCCTTCAACCGTTCAGCGCCGGTGATTAAGCTGGTGGAGGGGGCGTCGGAGGACGATCACCTGCGGCTGCTCGGGGTGCTCAACAGTTCGACCGCCTGCTTCTGGCTCAAGCAGGTAAGTCACAACAAAGGCAGTACGGTTGACTCTCGCGGCGCACGTCAGACGACTGTTCCTTTCGAAGATTTCTACGAGTTCACCGGTACCAAGCTGCAGGAGTTTCCGCTGCCGACGTCGTACCCGCTGGGGTTGACCCGGAAGTTGGATGGGCTGGCGCGGCGGCTTGCTGCGGTGCGGCCAGCGGAGATCGCGGCTTCTGGGGTGCCGAGTCGGGAGCGGTTGTCTGCCGCTGAGCGGGAGTGGCATTCGATTCGGGCTCGGATGATCGCGCTGCAGGAGGAGTTGGACTGGCAGGTCTACTCGCTCTACGGGTTGCTGGACGACGAGTTGATCGCTCCGGCTGAGTCGGTGCCCGAGTTGCGACTCGGGGAGCGGGCGTTCGAGATCGTGCTGGCCCGCAAGATGCGTGACGAAGGCCTGGAGACGCAGTGGTTCGCGCGGCACGGGTCAACGCCGATCACCGAGTTGCCTGAGCACTGGACGGCCGAGTACCAGTCGGTGGTGAAGCAGCGGATTGCGGTCATCGAGGGCAACCGCAACATTGCGCTGATCGAGCGGCCCGAGTGCAAGCGCCGCTGGGCCACTGAGGGCTGGGACGCAATGCAGGCCAAAGCGCTGCGGGACTGGCTCCTGGACCGGTGCGAGGCGTGGGACTTGTGGTTCCACCACGTCGACGGTATAGAGCAGCCTCGTCCGCTGACCACCTCGCAGCTTGCCGACGAGTTGCGGCGTGACGAAGACGTACTATCGGTGGCTGGTCTTTATGCGCCGGGTCAGGACCTCGGCAAGGTAATCGCGGACCTGATCGCCGACGAGCATGTGCCGCACCTGGCGGCATTGCGTTACAAGGATTCCGGGCTGGCGAAGCGGGCCGACTGGGAGCACGTGTGGGAGTTGCAGCGCGAGGAGGACGCGTTGCCGGACGAGGCGGCCAAGCGGGAGTTCCGGAAGAAAATACCGGTGCCGCCGAAGTACGGCTCGGCGGACTTTTTGAAGACCAGTTACTGGCGGCATCGGGGCAAGCTCGACGTACCCAAGGAGCGGTTTATTTCCTATCCGGGGGGCAGCCGTGACGGTGCCCCGTCGCTGCTGATCGGGTGGGCTGGCTGGGATCAGCGGGAGCAGGCGCAGGCCCTGTCCACCTTGATCGTTGCGCGTGAGCAGGAGGATGACTGGGATGCGGCACGGTTGCTTCCGCTGCTCGCAGGTCTGCGCGAGGTGCTGCCGTGGGTGCGTCAGTGGCACGGCGCGTTCGATCCGGTCTGGGGCGAGTCCCCGGCAGACACCTACACCGGGTTCCTTTTCGAAACCGCTGGCCGGCTGCATTTGACCGACGAGGCCATGACTTCCTGGCGGCCGGCGAAGCCGACCCGCGGGCGCCGGGCGAAGGCGTAAGCCGCAGATCAGGCTAAAGGGTGATTAGCCGGGTCGACAGCAGTCGGCTCGGCTCCGCCGCTCGGGGAAGTGCCAGTGATCGTTCTAGCGGTCACCTGGCGGAGCGTCGTGTCAGCTTCAGCGCTGGAGTTATACGGTAAGCGGCATGTCACAGCCCAGCGCCATGCCGCTGCTCCGTGAGGTCATCGACATCCCGGAGCGGACGAGCACCAGCGACTTCGTCCTCCAGCTCGCCGACAGCGTCGCTAACGCCAATGCCACGCTCAAGGAGTACGTGGTCACCGACCGGCTGCTGGGCAACTTCGACGAGGCGCTCGGGCTGATCCGGTCGGCGATCGAGGGGCACGCCTCCAAGGCCGCCTACCTGCACGGCTCGTTCGGCTCCGGCAAGTCGCACTTCATGGCGGTGCTGCACGCACTGTTGCGTGGCGACCAGGCGGCCCGAGGCCGGGACGAGTTCGCGCCGCTGCTGAACAAGCACAGTGCATGGCTTGACGGGCGCAAGTTCCTGCTCATCCCGTACCACCTGCTTGATGCTCGCTCGCTGGAGCAGCGGGTTCTCGGCGGCTACGTCGACACGGTGCGCGCGCTGCACCCCGACAAGCCCATCCCAGCGGTGCACCGCACCGACGCGCTGCTGGAGCAGGCCGCCGACCTGCGCCGCCGTATCGGGGACAAACAGTTCATCGACGGGCTGCCCGGTGGCGACACCGAAGACGAATGGGGCGAGACCGAGAAGTTCTGGACCAGTGAGCTGCTGGATCAGGCGTTCGGCGGCACCTACTCCGACGAGCTGCGCCGCAAGATGGTCAACGACCTGCTGACCACCTGGAACAAGGGCTTCTTCAGCAACGCCCGTGAGGACGCCGAGGCGTTCATTTCCCTGGACCGCGGCCTGACCGAGATCAGCCGGCACGCCAAGGAAGAACTCGAGTACGACGGGCTGATCCTCTTCCTGGACGAGCTGATCCTCTGGCTGGCCAACTCGATCGGCGATCAGCAGTTCGTCTCCCGCGAGATCCAGAAGATCACCAACTTCGTCGAAGGCGGCAACACCCGCCGGCCGATTCCCATCGTCAGCTTCATCGCCCGGCAGCGTGACCTGCGCGAACTCGTCGGCGAGGAGGTGACCGGCGCCAACGAGCTGAGCTACCAGGACACCCTCAACCTGGCCAGCGGCCGCTTCGACGTCATCCAGCTGGAGGACCGCAACCTCCCGGAGATCGCCCGCCGCCGGATCCTCAAGCCCCGCAATGACGAGGCTGGTGCCGCGATCTCCCGTGCCTTCGACGCCACCACCAAGGTTCGCCGGGAGGTCTTCGACACCCTGTTGGGCACCGACGCGGCCAGCGGCGCCGACATCGACGCGTTCCGGTCGACGTACCCGTTCAGCCCGGCCTTCCTCTCCACGCTCGTGCACGTCTCCAGCGCGCTGCAGCGCTCCCGCACCGCCCTGAAGCTGATGCGGCAACTGCTGGTCGACCGCCGGGACACGCTGCGCCTCGGCCAGCTCGTGCCGATCGGCGACCTCTACGACGTGATCAGCAGCGGCGGTGACCAGCCGTTCACCGAGAAACTCAAGGCCGAGTTCGAGATGGCCCAGAAGCTGTACGCCCTCAAGATGCGCCCGTACCTGCTAGGCCAGTACAGCCTGACCGATGACGACCTGGACGCGGCCCTCCGCGGTGCCACCCTCCCGCCCGACGTGGCCGGCCGGGTGCGCGCGTTTACCGGCGACGACCGGCTCATCAAGACGCTGCTGCTGGCGTCGCTGGCGCCGAGTGTGCCGGCCCTGCGGAACCTGACGGCCCGGCGGCTGTCGGCGCTGAACCACGGCAGCATCACCAGCCCCATTCCCGGCGGTGAGGTCGCTCAGGTTTCCCGGAAGCTGGGCGACTGGGCCGGCGAGTTTCCGGAGATTCGGATCAGCGAGGGCGACGACCCGGTCGTCTCCCTGGAACTGGTCGGCGTCGACGTGGGCAGCGTGCTGTCCACGGCAAAGCACTACGACAACGAGGGTGCCCGCAAGCACATCGTTCAGCGACTGCTGTGGCAGCAGCTCGGCGTGACCTGGAACGACTCATTCTTCACCGAAGCCGGTCTCACCTGGCGCGGCAGCCGCCGGACCATCGAGCTGGTGTACGGCAACGTGCGCGACCAGAACGACATCCGCGACGAGTCGTTCCACCCCGACAACCCGTCCAACTGGCGGATCATCATCGACTACCCGTTCGACGACGGCAGCCACGGCCCGGCCGACGACCGGAACCGTGTGCAGGAGCTGCTCAGCAGGACTACCGCACGCACGGTGTGCTGGATCCCGGCCGCACTGACCGTGGAACGCCTCAACGAGCTAGGAAAGCTCGTGATCATCGACAAACTGCTCGAAGGTCAGCGCTTCGACAGCCACGCCGAGCACCTCAACCCCGACGATCGGCGTCGTGCTCACGGTGCGCTGACCAATCAGCGCAGCGCGTTGCTGACCAAGATGCAGAACGTGCTGCGCCAGGCGTACGGCTTGGCCTCCAAGCTTCCGACCGACGTCCGGATCGGATTCGACGATCATCTGCAGCCGCTCACCCGGGTTCTGGAGCCGAAGCTGCCGATCGGGGCGGCGTTCGCCGACGCGCTGCGAAGCCTCGGCGACCAGATGCTCACCCAGCAGTACCCGGCGCACCCGGACTTCGACCCCGACCGCAAGGGCGACCTGGTCAAGGCAGCCGATGTGAAGACGGTCCTCGACTACGTCCGGCAGGCGGTCGAATCGACCGAGGGCCGCGTCGAGGTGGACCGGCCGCACCGGCAGATCATGCGGCGTATCGCTAACCCTCTCGAGTTGGGCACCATGCACGAGGCGGCGTTCGTCATCGAGAGCCGCTGGGCGCAGCACTTCCAGCAGAAGGCCGCCAGCGAGGGCATCGACGGCGATATCCGTGTCGGTGACCTGCTGCGCTGGATCGACGACCCGAACCCGCGCGGCCTCGACCCGATCGTTGCCCAGCTCGTGGTGGCGACGTTCGCCGAGCAGACCGACCGGGCGTTCTTCCTGCACGGCGGCGAGGTCAGCCCACCACCGGAGCCCGGACGGATCAACGCCGACTACACGTTGCGGGAGCAGCGGCTGCCCAGCCCGCAGGATTGGGAGGAAGCCCAGAGCCGCGCGACTGCGATCTTCGGTTTCCGGTCTGCTGCGCTGCGGCGGGGCCGGCTGATGACGATCTTCGGGCGGGACCTGGCCCGGCAGGCGACCCAGCATCGCGCCGCCGCCGACGATCTTGTCGCGCGTCTGGAACAGCATGCGAAGTGGCTGGAGATCGACCTGGAGTCCGGTCCGGGACGGCTGGCGACCGCCCGCGCCGCCTCCGAGTTGCTCGCGGCGTTGGAGGAGCGGCTGCCGGCGGTGGAGGTCATCGAGCGGCTGGCCCGCGCCGACCTCGGCGGCCCGGCCGACCGTACCGGGCGCAGCGTCAAGAGCGCTTCTCAGGTGTCCTCGGCCCTGTCCGGTGCGCCCTGGGAGACCTTCGAGATCATCGCCGGCCTGTCGGAGCCGCACGCCACCGAGGCCGCATCGATCCTCGCGGAGGTACGTGCCGCCGCCCGTGCCGATGAGCTGACGACTCCGCTGGCACCCGTCCTCGGGCGTGCGCGAAGTGCCGCCACCGAACTGTTGCGCCGAGCGACACGCAAACCGACGACGCCGATCGTCACCCCGCCGATCATCGATCCTCCGAAGCAGGGCGGTGAGGACCGGGTTCCGCCTGCCGGGCGAGTCACCGTGACCGCCGCCACTGTGGACGAGGCGGTCGAGCAGGTACGGGCCTTCGCTGCCGACCACGGCACCGGTGCCATCGAGGTGACGTGGAGAATCGTGCCGTGACTCAGGCATCCGTGCCGGCTCGAGCGCTGCGGGTCAACCCGATCGCCCTGCGGCAGAAGGTCGCGCAGCAACTCGAACGGCATCGCAACGGCAGTACGTACCCGGTGATCCTGCTGCGCGCCGAGCCGGCCTGGCCGCACGATGAGACCATCGCGCTGCCTGACGGGAGAATCGCCCGCGTCGTTGCGTGCGAATCCCCGCTGGCGATCTGGGACCAGCTGGTCACCGACCGGCCGAACGAGGTGCTGGTGCTGCTCACCGACCTTGCCGAAGCCACGCTCGGTGACGGTGTCCGCAGCCGCGTCTTCCGTCATCGAATCATCACCATGGAACCGTGGGACCTGGTCGTCGAGGCCTTCGGCGCCCGGCAACCCGACAGCGCCCTGGAACAGGAAGCATGGGCCGGAGAAGCGCTGGTCGACGCGATGCCGCCCGCGGGCTGGCCGAAGCTGACCACGCCGGTGCTGACCCGTGACGTCGCCTTGCGGCACCTCGCGGCCGTACGTCTCGGTCTCGACCGGCGTGGAGCGGGACCCGACGATCTCGACGTCGACGCCCTGCTGCGCTGGAGCGCAGAGCCAGGGGCTGTCGAAGGGTTCGGGTTACTGCGGGCCGCCGAACGAGAAGGCCTCCAGTCGTGGCTGACCGGCCAGTACGGGAGTCCTGCACGCGCGTTGTTCGCGCTCGTCGACGCCGGTCACGGCGACGACGCCTTGCCGCTCGGACTGGTCTGCCATGCGGTCTGGCGGACCCGTGGCAATGAGGCGATCCGAGCAAGGGGACGTATCGACCAGTACTTCGGCAAACTGGACCACGACGCGACCGTCACCGGTTTCGCTGACGCCGTCGTCCAGGTGGTCCGCGGGATGCTGTCCGCGCCGGAATCAGAGGCCAAGCGGCACGGGCACGCCGTGCTGGACCGTGCCGAAGAACTGCTGCTTCAGTTCGGGGCGGTTTCCAGCGCTGCCGACAGCCCCATCCTGCGTACCGGATTCACCCGCAGAATCGGCACCGCTGCCACCGCGCTCCTTGCCGCCCTGCACAAGGCAGACGACCCGGCACTCGGCACGGCTGTCAGCAGTCTGGTTGACCACGAACTGGCCGCCGCCGAACCCGAACGCGTCCGCCGGATCCAGATGGCGCAGCGACTGGTCCGCTGGCTCGGCGAACAGGTCCAACCACCGGCAAGTGTCGCCGACGGAGTGGACCGGCAGATCTCCGACTGGGGCTGGGTGGACGTGGCGGCGGACCACGTCTGGGCCGGCGACGACGTGCATCCCGAGTTGCAAGCGGCGTTCCGGGAGATCTACGAACGGACCCAGCAACGACGGCGCGACCTGGACCAGGCGTTCGCGGGCCGGCTACAGGCCTGGGCCACCGCGGGGCCCGGCAACGACGGCGGGCTGCTCACCGTCGAGAACCTGCTCCCGCGTGTCGTCGAGCCCCTTCTGCGGGCCGATCGCCGGGTCCTTCTCGTCGTGCTCGACGGCATGAGCGCAGCCGTTGCGATCCAGTTGGCCGACGAGCTGTCGCAGCACTGGGTGGAGTACGACCCGCTCGCCGGGTCAGGGACCTCGCGGCGACGCGGCGTCGTCGCAGCCCTGCCCACCCTGACCGCCGTCTCTCGAACGTCGCTGTTCGCCGGTGCTCTTCGCAGCGGCACCCAGGACAACGAGAAGCGCTTCTTCACGGAAGGCCGATGGGGCAAGGACGCCAAGATCTTCCACAAAGGGCCGGCTCGCGGCGGGCCCGGCGAGGTGTTCGCCGGTGACCTGGCCGACGCGGTGGCGGACTCCGGTCACCTGGTCGCCGTCGTGATCAACACGGTCGACGAGTCACTCGCCCACGGCAGGGAAGGCAGCGAGGCCGGATGGCAGCTCGGCGATGTCGGCTTCCTGCGCAGCCTGCTCGATCTCGCCCGGTCCTCCGGCCGTGCCGTCGTCATCACCAGCGACCACGGGCACGTCCTGGAACGCGGCGGTGAACACGTGCGAGCGGCCGACGGCACCTCCGCCCGGCACCGGACCGGTCCCGGTCCAGCCAGCCTCGGCGAGGTGGAGCTGACCGGGCCGCGGGTCGTCGCCCCGGACAACCGGATCATCGCGCTGTGGGACCCGCAGCTGCGCTACCGGCCCAGTAAGGCCGGCTACCACGGCGGGGCATCACTGGCCGAGGTCACCATCCCTCTGCTGGCCTTCCTCCTGCCGCACGTGACCGAGGTGCCGGCGGGCTGGTCAGCTGTCGAAGTACGCAGCCCGGACTGGTGGCAAACAACTACCTCTGCGGCAACGATCACCCCCGAGCTTGCGCCTGCCGCGCCCAAGTCACGCCGTAAACCGACGGTCGCACCCGCCGCAGCCGGCGAGGCGTTGTTCGACATCCCGCAAGCCTCGCCGACACCTGCGACAACGTCCGGCAACGCCGACCTCGTCGAGGAGCTGAAGAACAGCGAACTGTTCGCGGCACAGCACGCGCTGACGCCCCGTCGCCTCGACATCAAGAAGGTCGAGGCAGCGGTGCGCGCCCTGGTGGAGGCCAAGGGCGTGCTGCCGGCGGCGGTCCTCGCCGAACGCGCCGGCGAGATCCCCGCCCGCGCGACCGGGTTCGTCAGCACGTTGCAGCGCGTCTTCAACGTGGACAACTACCCGGTGCTGACCCTGATCGACGACGGGCGCACCGTACGGCTGGACATACGCCTCCTGCGCGAACAGTTCCGGCTCTCCGGGGAACGCCCGTGACCGCTGTCAGCCCGCTGCGACGCCGCGAAGTCATCGACGCCCTGCGCCGCGGAGCCGTACCCTCGACCGGTCTTGACCTGCTCGCCGTCGGCCTTGACCGGTTCCATCGGGCCATCGACGATGACATCGAAGCTGTCGCCGCCAACGGTTCTGTCTTCAAAGCCGTCCGCGGTGAATACGGTTCCGGCAAGACGTTCTTCGTACGCTGGATCGCTGACCGCGCCAAACGCGCCAACCTGGCCACCGCCGAAGTGCAGATCTCGGAGAACGAGACACCACTGCACAAGCTGGAGACGGTCTATCGCAGGCTCACCGAGCGGCTCACCACCACGACCTTCCCACCCAGTGCCCTACGCTCGGTCGTCGACGGCTGGTTCTACGCCCTGGAAGAAGACGTACTAGCCGCCGATGAGGTCGACCCCGGTAACGCGGCGGCTCTCGACCACGCGGTGAGCGTCCTGCTGGATCAACGACTTGCCGAGGTGAGCCGTAGCGCGCCGGCCTTCGCCGCCGCCCTTCGCGGGTACCGAACCGCAAGCCTGTCCGGGGACGCTGCCACCGCAGACGCGGTCCTGGCCTGGCTCGGCGGCCAGCCGCACGTCGCAGCTGCGGCGCGACGGGTAGCGGGCGTCAAAGGCAACCTCGACCATTTCGCTGCGCTGAGTTTCCTTCAGGGACTTCTCGCCGTGCTGCGCGACAGCGGCCATCCAGGCCTGCTGCTCGTGCTCGATGAGGTGGAGACGCTGCAGCGGGTCCGTTCTGACGCCCGAGACAAGGCTCTGAACGCGCTGCGGCAACTGATCGACGAGGTCTACTCCGGCCGCTTCCCAGGGCTGTATCTGGTCATCACCGGTACGCCCGCCTTCTATGACGGGCAACAGGGTGTGCAGCGCCTGGCACCCCTGGCGCAGCGCCTCGCCGTCGACTTCGACACCGACCCCCGGTTCGACAACCCACGTGCCGTACAGATCCGGCTACCGGGTTTCACCGTTGACTCCCTGGTCGAGCTGGGCGGCCGGGTCCGTGACCTCTACGCCGACGGATCATCCGCGGCCGAGCGGGTTCGGGACCTCGTCGACGATGCCTACCTCGATCAGCTCGCGCGGGCCGTGGCCGGAGGACTCGGCGGCAAGGTCGGCATCGTGCCCCGTCTCTACCTGAAGAAGCTCGTCAGTGACGTTCTCGACCGGGTCGACCAGTTCCCCGACTTTGACCCCCGCCAGCACTATGCCCCCACGATGACCACCGCCGAGATGACCGACGTCGAACGCAACGCCGCCAGCGCTGACGAGATCGCCCTCGACCTGTGAGCACCGCCGACCTGCTCCATCCGGTCCTGCTGCACCACATCGTCAACTCCCTGCAGTGGCCCGGCCTGCGGCCGCTGCAGGAAGCGGCAGTCGAGCCGTTGCTGGCGGGCGAGGACGCCCTGCTGCTGGCGCCGACCGCGGGCGGCAAGACCGAGGCCGCGGCCTTCCCGCTTCTCTCCCGGATGACAGCAGAGAGCTGGTCCGGTACGTCGGTGCTGTACCTCTGCCCGCTCAAGGCACTGCTCAACAACCTTCAGCCCCGGCTGGACAGATATGCCAGCTGGCTCGGCCGCAAGGCCACCCTTTGGCACGGCGACGTCACCGCGTCCCGACGGCAAGCCATCCTGGCCGCCCGCCCCGACCTCCTGCTGACCACACCGGAGTCCCTGGAGTCGATGCTGGTCAGCCAGAAAGTCGACCATCGGGCGTTCTTCGCCGGCCTGCAAGCCGTCGTGGTGGACGAGGTCCACGCCTTCGCCGGCGACGACCGGGGCTGGCACCTGTTGGCCGTCCTAGAGCGGCTCACCCACCTGATCGGCCGGCCAGTGCAACGAGTCGGGCTATCCGCGACCGTGGGCAATCCGAGCCAGCTCCTGACCTGGCTGCAAGGCTCGGGCGCCGGTACCCGCCCGGCACGCGTCGTCGCGCCAGACCTGCCTGTCCTCGTGCCGGGAGAACCTGTTCCCGCTGTGCCGCCCGGAGAAATCGAACTCGACTACGTCGGCTCCCTCCAGAACGCAGCCAAAATCATTGCTGGTCTCCACGCTGGGGAGAAGCGCCTGGTCTTCTGCGAGTCCCGGCAAGCGGTCGAAGAGCTCGGCAGCCTGCTGCGAGGTAAAGGCATTACCACGTTTCTGTCCCATGCCTCGCTCTCCGCCGACGAACGGCGCCGCTCGGAGGAAGCGTTCGCTGAAGCCCGCGACTGCGTCATCGTCTCCACCAGCACCCTGGAACTCGGCATCGACGTCGGCGATCTCGACCGCGTCATCCAGATCGACACACCTGCGACGGTGGCCTCGTTCCTCCAGCGCCTCGGACGCACCGGGCGCCGACCTGGCAGCATCCGCAACTGTCTGTTCCTCACCCGCGACGGCGACGCCCTACTCGAAGCGGCTGCCCTGCTGCTGCTCTGGGGCCGTGGATGGGTGGAGCCCGTCATCGCGCCACCCGAACCCCGGCACATCGCCGCACAGCAGATCCTCGCGCTCTGCCTGCAAGAACACCGAGCGGGAGACCAGACCTGGGCGCAGTGGTGGAACGGACTCGCACCGTTCGACCGCAGCGCCGACCCGATCCTGCGCCACCTGATCGACCAGGGCTATCTCGACAGCGACGGCGGCATGCTCTTCATCGGGCCCGAAGCCGAACGGCGCTTCGGACACCGGCACTTCATGGGCATGACCGCCGTCTTCACCGGCGCACCCGAATTCACCGTGCTCGTCGGCCGCGAAGAACTGGGCCGCGTCGACCCAGCCCTACTCACCGAAGAAGTTCAGGGCGACCGACGACTCCTGCTCAACGGACGCAGTTGGCGCGTCACCTACATCGACTGGCGCCGCCGCCGCTGCTTCGTCGAACCCGCCGACGGCGGCGGCAAAGCCCGCTGGACAACCGGCGGCTGGTCGGGCCTCGGCTTCGAACTGAGCCGTGCCATGCGTGACGTACTGCTCGGTGCTGACCCGCCGGTGAATCTCACCCGCCGAGCCATCGACCGCCTCGCGCAGGTGCGTGAGGACGAGTCCTCACTGGTGCACCCAGGCGGTAGCGTCATCCTGCGCGATCACCGCGGCGACGACCTCCGCTGGTGGACCTGGGCAGGCTTCCGCGCGAACGCCACCCTCGCCGCAACCCTCACCGAGGTCGTCGACCCGATCCAGCGCTTCGATGACCGGCACATCCGACTCCGGGAAAACGTCACCCCCGCCGAATGGCGGGCCCTCATCGCCGACGCCAGTCAGCGACTCTGCCTCCCCGACGTCAACAAGAAGGCCCTCGACGGGCTCAAGTTCAGCCAAGCGTTGCCGGAACGGTTCGCCATGGCGACGCTTGCAGCCCGACTCGCCGACCTCGACGGCGCTGACACGGTCTTGCAAGCGCCCGTACGGTTCCTGCATGCATAGCGGCGCTATTACATGCCAGCCAGGAGAGCAAGAAGTCGAAGACCCTGGCAGGCAAGAAGTCAGGCACAACGGGCAGCTGATCGCCAAGACGAAAAGGACGCCAGTCCCTGGGCGGCCATCGGTCCCGCGCCTGGGGAGGCAACGACGTTGCCTTGCCGTCTCGAAGCCCTTGCCGCTCGACCCAGCATTTCAAACGCGGCGGCCCGGCAGGATCGTCCGCAACGACTTTGGGCTGATTGGCTCGGGCTCGATCAACCGGCGTCCCGGGCGGCGGTCAGCCAGGGGTGCTCGATCGAGTGCGGGCGGGCCAGGACGTCGTCGAGCTGGTCGCCATCGGGTTGTTCGATGGTTGCCTGGCCGAGTTGTCGCAGGAGGTGATTGTAGCCGCGAACCAGGTAGGCCTCGGCCCTGCTGCCACAGCCGTACTTCTCGCGCACCATGGGCAGCAGCGCGGCGAGACCGGTCCGGGCTGCTGCCGACCTGCCCTGCATGGCCAGCGTGAAAAGCAGGTTGCATCGGCCAAGCAGCGTCTCGCTGTGGATTGGGCCGTATCGGTCGCAGTTCAACTGGTGAAGGGCTCGTAGGTGCGCGGCAGCAGCGGCCAGGTCCCCAGTTCTGGCCAGGGTAAGAGCGAGATTGTTACGGCATGTAAGCGTCATCGGATGATCCCTCCCGAACGCCGTCTCGTGTGCGTCGAGGGCCGCCTCATATTCGGCGGTGGCACGCGAATCGCCAAACGCCGCCAAGCCGAAGGCCAGATTGCCCCAGGTGGTCAACGTGGCGGGCTGCAGGACGCCGAGGCGCCGACGTTGTACGGCCAAAACGGCCCTGTAATCGCGTTCCGCCTCCGTCCACCGCCCTTGCTCCGCCAGCGTCTTGGCCAGGCTCTGGCGCGAGATGAGGGTAGTCGGATGCTCAGCACCGAGTACTTTGCGCTGGCCCCGGATGAGCTGACGCAGTTCGGTTTCGGCCTCTTCCACCTGTCCGGCATCCCGGAGGGCTACGGCGAGATTGTGCCGGACGGTCAACGCTGCGTGGCTGTCCCGGCCATGGCGCCTCTCCTCTACAGCCAGTACGGCGTGGTACTGCTCGATAGCTCCTGCTGGGTCACCTGAATCTTTCAAGCAGATTGCGAGGTTCTGCCGGGCGGCGACGACGAGCGGATGCGCGTCATCCAGTTTGCTCGCGACCGAGTCGAGGATGCCCTGGAGGTGCGCGGCGGCCGCCTCGGGTCGCCCCTGTTCGCGGAGGGCTACGGCCAGGTCCTGGCGTAACGTGGGTATACGCAGGTCGTTCTGCGCTTCTGGCGCTTTTGCCCAGGCTCGTTCGACGATCCTCAACTGAATCTCGGCCTCGTCCACCCGTCCCGCCTGGAGAAGTGCATCCGCCAGAACTTTTCGGCTGAGCAGGATGTTGTCATGGCCGTCGGGGTGGATCTCGAGTTGTCGATCGATAATTTCGGACAACTCGTGGACCACGGATGCGCCGCCGTGCAGGTGCATATTCACCGCAGCGCGCTGGGAGCGGGACGCGAGGGTCACGGGGTGCGCCGGGCCGAGACGCTTAACCTGGTATTCGATGATCGTCCCGTACTCGGTGGCTGCTTCTGCGGTCTTACCCTGTACCAGCAACGTTTTCGCCAGAGCGGCGCGGACGGCGAGCACGGCGTTGTGATCGGGTGCCAGTTGGCCGAGCAGGCCGGTAAGGATGTCGCGGAACGTCTCTTCGGCCCGCAAACTGCTGATCTTGCCCAGGAGCATATGAACGTCGGTGAGGTTGTGCCTGGTAACCAGGGAGATCTCATGCTCGGGACCCAGGATCTCGATAAGGCTATCGAGCACGGCTCGGTACTCGCTCTCCGCCTCGTCGAGCCGACTCTGCAGCATCAGGGTCAGCGCAATGTTCCCGCGAGTCTGCAGTACGGATGGATGCCGATCCCCCAAGACGCGACGTTCGAGGGCGAGTACCTCACGGAACTCCGCTTCGGCTTTGACGTACTGGTTGTCGTCTCGCAACGCGACTGCCAGTTCATGCCGGGCAACCAGGGTGTCCGGATGGTCAGGCCCGAGAACCTGACCGAGTGCGGCCGTGACGAAGGTGATCTCCCGCGTGGCTTCTCCGATCCGTCCCAGGGCACGTAAGGAAGCCGCCCGATCGTGCCTGGTCAGGAGAGTGGCGTGCGCTGTCGCCCCGTACCTGACGATCTCCTCATCGAGGACCTGGGTGAATTCTTGCTCCGCTTCTGCGTAACGCCCCTGTCTTTGCAGAACGGCCGCCAGTTCGAACTGCGCAGAGATCTTTAGTACGTCACTGTCCTTCTCCTCACTGAGATCCGCTATCCGGGTGATGTCCCGGAACTCGGTTTCCGCCTGGGCGAGGTCCCCGACATCGCGGTGGACCAGTGCACCCTGATATCGGATCCCGAGCCGGGCCAGGGAGGGCACAGTTTTCGCGTCGCACTGCCGGAGCGCCTCTGCCGATAACTCCATAGCCTGGCTGAACCGAGCCGTCGCCCTCAAGTAGTTGATCGCAGTGCAGGCGAAAGCCAGCACCAGTTCCACGTTCTCGGAAGGCAGGACCGGCGGCAGTCGTCGCAGCATGGCTGGCCAATGTTCGGCGATCGGAGCAAAGGCCTGCCAGTGCTTTGGATCTCGGCCGGCCGCAGGTGTCTCCGTCACGAGGACGGCATAGGCGGTACCAGCAGCGCCACAGTGCACATCGGGGTCCTTGACTGAAGCGATGGTCACCTCAGCGACCAGAGGATGCATTTGATAGGCCGGGCCACCGTCGATTTGCACGACATCGAGCAGACCGAAGCGGCTCAGCGCGGCGAACGCGTGCCGGATGTCCGCCGGTTCGGTCCGTGCCGGCCAGACTGGCGTGCCCGTGAGCCGTTCGGGGTCAACGAACGCCTTGGGAAGCGGCACGTTGGGAGCGAACCATGCCAGTAGCCGCAATGCCTCACGTACCGGACCGCTCCGCCGCGCCTCAAGGAGCCGGATGGACAACTCCCACGTGCGGGCCACGCTGTCGCGCGTCCGGTCGTCTTCGTCGCGAAGATCCCCGATCACTTCCGCGGCCATCGCGTCAATCCGTAGCGGTGCTTCCGCCAGAAGACTCCCGTATTCGTTGAAGGTGCGCGAGGCTGCCAGCGGATCCTCCGCGGCGGCGGCTAGGTAGGAGCCTGCGAGCTGCAACGCCAGCGGCAGGTTCCCGAGACGCGCGGCGAGCAACCCCGCTTCCTCGGGCCCACCCGCGCCTGGTGCGAGACCGAGAAGAACGCCGGTCGCCGCCGCATCGTCGAGCGTGGCGATAACAGTGACATCAGCGGCGGCGCCCCAAGGCGTCCGGGATCGGTCCCGGGTGGTGACCACCACCGCGACGCCGTTGCCGATGGGCGGCCGCACCCAACCTGTGCCATCGCCCAGCGCTGCCCCGGGACATCCCAATATGTCGAGATCGTCCGCGTTGTCGAAGACCAACAGCCACGAGCGTTCCCAAGCTGCAAGATATCGCCAGAGCAGTTCCGCCGCCGGTCGGCCGCCCCTTGCCCACGCCTCCGCCACGATCGCGTCAGGCGCGCCGATAAGCACGGCCACCGCCTGTAAGCCCTCGATCATGGTCGCCGCCGACGTCGCATTGATCCAGAACACCTGATCCCCACGATCGCGTGCGATGGCGCCCGCTCGCAGAGCGATCGTCGTCTTGCCGACTCCACCCATGCCAGCCAGCACCTGCACCCGCCGGTTAGCCATGCCGAGCACCCGGTCCACCTCGGTGGATCGGCCGTGCACAGTCGCGGGCAGTCGCCCGAACGGCGGGTCCAGAGACGCCAGAACCGTTGTGGGAGTTATAACGGAATGCCGCACGCGGCCTGACGGGGACAAAAGTCCGCCACGGTCAGCAACAGCGGAATCAGCCACAAGGTGGGCGTCCCACCCGGGGATGGTGCCGGCCAGCCGAGCCTCGCGGGCAAGCAACTGGCCCGGGGGCAGCACGTTCAGGAAGGAACAGATGATGCTGTCCGGCGCGCATCGCATCTGATTGTCAATCTCATCGCGCCACCAGCGTGTAATTTTTACGCCCCAGGCTTCGGAGCGGGCAGCCAGGGCCGCGTCGAGCCGGTCGATCGATCCCGAGTCCAAACTCCCTGTGCCGGCAACGTTCGTCACGAGGCAATACCGCTGCACCCCTCGGGCGGCGAGATTCTGGATCTTGGTAGCTTCCCCGTCGATGACCCGGAGTAGCCACGTGACCGGGTCCCTCTGGTCCTGGTTCTTGGTGAACTTCACCTGGTAGACGACGGTTCCGTGAACAGCATCCCGACCGCCGTCGGCCTGGCCCAGCGGCATGGCGTGGACGTCCGGACCGAAGGCGTGGGTGAGTAACGCCTGGATGAGTCGCTGGAACTCCTCGTCGCCCAGATCCTCGTATCGGTACGGCATGCCGACATGCTCGCACCCGGGTACGACACTTTGTTACGCCCCGGGTTTGATGGAGATATTGCTCTTCCCCGGTGTCCATGGACTCTCCATCAAACCCGGGGCTTGGCAGGGGCATGGCCGACCTAGTCGGAGGCAGGCTTGCCGTGCTGTTTTCTCTGGGTGTTGCTGGCCCCACTGTTCTGGAAAGTCCTGGCCCCACCGACTGCGACGGGTGTCCATGGGTCGATGGGAGTTCCAGCTCCAGTTGGCCCCATCGGTCCCGCGGGATGGAACAGCCGCATCTCAGCCGGCCGAGCCTCGACGAGTCCGCAGCCAGACAGCCCTGCCCCAGGCGCTGCGCTCCCACCAGCGACGCCTTGGGGGCGATTCGGTGGCAAGCCGGTCGAAGACCGGCGCGGCAGCACTTCGGCCCCGAGTTGCGCCACCCGGTGAGGCCGCGATGACGCCTTCGGCCATCGACTCCTGTGTGGGGCCATGCGGTCTGGAATCGCGGCGGCCGGGGCCAGGAATCGATGGAACTGTGGGGCCCGAACAACCCAGCGTGAACACCGTGCTCACCGCCGCAAGGTCGAGCCCTGCAACCCAGCCTGGAACCGCACGAAAGACTCCGAGTCGCCTGCACTTCGCCGGTGGCGCCATCGAGCGGGTCAGAACTGCGGAAACATTCGTCGGGTCCGTGCGCGTAGTTCTGCGGGAAATTTTGCCATCATCAGGCGCGAGGGCTTCTTGCCGCGGGATCAATCCTGCGTGTCATTGAGCGTGAAGTCCGAAATGGAGGTGAGAAGGTTGCCCGACACGTGCCAGGGATTGTTTGCATTACCGATGACCTCGATGAGGATCGCGTCGCCAGCGCGGGCGAGTACACGGAACTCGTCACCGCCTCGGAGGGTCAGGCCCCCGCCTGCATCTGCGTCCTCGGCGATGCGGTAGACCTGCGATGTGGTCGCCGCTTCAGCGCGCGCGTCGAACATCTCCTTTACGGACTTGCCCTTCCTGACGGCGGCCTTCACGCCAGCCTCGCTGACCCTCAAAACGACAGCACCTACGAGGGCGACGGCAAGGCCAAGGTTCCTCGGTCCGCCGAGCTTCTTGGCGAAGGTCGTCATAAGTTGATATCCGCCCAAGTTGGACACGCACCGCCCCCAACGATCTCGAGTGAGCGTGAGCGTAGCAGCCAGATGGGCCCGCCAAGACTCACGGAATGTACGCCTGAGCCCAGCAGCCACGAACGAACCATCCAGCGAAGCCCACCATGCGGCCAGCGCTGTCCCGCCGGCCTGGTAGTACAGCCGTCCGAGGCGACTGAGGAAGGTGTAAATCAGGCTAACGGGCCGGACGAATACCCCTTGAACTGGTCAAACGTCCCGGCAATGGGTTGCCGGGGATGGCCGTGGTGTGGTTCGCATGGTGCAACGTCCGGCCCACCTTTGCCGGTCTGGGGGCGCCCCCAGACCCCACGTCACGGTGGTGGCGCGGAGCGTGGCTGTCACGGTTCGTGTCGCGACGGCTCCGCTGCCTCCACGTCTTTGCCGGTGTGGAACTGCATCTCGTTCCAGTGGTCGAAGTGGTACGAGACGGCGGGCGTCAGTGCCAATCCGGAATTGAACAGCAGAAACTCGATGTCCAGGTCGCCGAGAATCTCGGCCAGCCACTCGGTTCCGTCCCGATCCTCCTCGAAAAGGTCGGGATCCATGTCTGCCAAGAGCTCTACCTGCTCGAAGATCAGGTAGAGGGCTAACTCCTCCAGGACTGTGTGGGCGACGAGGTCCCCGCCCCTGAATCGTCGGCGGAGCCTGATGACCGCTGCTTTGAGTCCGTAGACGAACTCATAGTCATAGCGAGGTAGAAATTGCGGGGGTAGATCACCGTCCAGCCAGGCCGCCGCGAGTTGCCCGAGGTGTGTTCCTCGGGGCTCGCTGGCGAGAGCTTGGAGATCGTCGACGAGGTGGTCATGGAGGAGGTCGCTACCCACTGCGAACGCGATCGCGCATGTTCTCCCGCCGAGTGAGCAGAGCGCCTCAGACCATGCCTCGTGGTTACGGTCGATCTTGCGAAGCCAGTCGTCACCGGGGGCGCCCTGATCCGGCTCGGCTTCGGGGAGCTTGCTCCACCCCAGTGCCCGGCATACTCCGCGAGCCTTGTCGTGACGGATGGCGCCGCCGGACTCGTAGCGGCTCCACGATTTTGCGCCGATTCCCGCCTTGGCCGCAGCTTCCTCGATGCTCAGGTTGAGCGCGAGTCGGCGGTCGCGGATGGCCTTCGCTTGTTCCGTGCTGCCCGTCGTGGTCCGGGGGACCATGTCGCCTCCTATACTGTCCGGACATGACGTGGTCAGTATAGGAGGGCGTTCTGGTTGCGTCCAGGCCGTCATTCTGGAGCGGTCAGCGACTGCTCCCCGATCCAGTAGCGGGTGCGTTCCCGGACTACCGAGGTCAGGTGGACGCTGTCCCCGGCCTGGCCGAGGGTGTGGGGGTTGTGGACCCAGCCGGGTGGGAGCACGAGGAACCGTCCGGGCTTGAGGCAATCTCCAGGTGAGGGCCGTCGGCCTTGAACTGTTCGACAACTCGCCGAGCGGCTGCGTGTTGGAGGCCTGGTAAGCGCGATGGGGTTCTTCGACGACCGGCCGCCGGAGCTGCCAGGTCGTGGATCACCGACTCGGCCACTGTGTTCTCGCCGCCCGCGTTCGCTTCGTGGTGCCGCGACCGATGCTGGGGCTGGTGTGTCGGGTAGTGGATTTTAAGTGTGGGCTGGAGGGGCGAACCGAAACATTGATGGCGGCGTACGTTCCGGTAGAGGCGCGGGACGGGCGCATGACGGGGAGGGTATCGATGCAACCAGGACAGCTGGGGGTTGACGTGGTGGCCCTGCGTGTCATGGGCTCGGATGTGGCCGGGGCCGCTGTGACGTTGCGGGAGGCGGTTGCCGCGACGGGGGCTGGTCTTGTGCCTGCTGCTCCGCCTGGGTCTGTGGCCGGCTTGGCGGCTGTGGCGGCGGAGAAGGCCTGGTCGGCGGAGTGGGAACGGCTGACTGTTCGGGCGGATCGGCTCGGTCGGAAGATGGTGGCCGCTGCTGACAGTTATCAGAGCGCTGACCGGGCCGGGGCGGACGAACTGCGGCGCAGTGGATTGTCGGTGTTCTGATGAGTGGGATGACGCTTCCGCTTCTGTTGTCGTTCGACGTCACCGTCTGGCATGCGGCTGCGGACCGGTGGCAGCGGCTCGCGCGGGGCATCGATGACGCCACGGACCAGTTGATTCGGGGGACCCGGGACTTCGCCTTCGCCTGGCCGAGTGGTGTGGGCTCGGCGGCCGCGGCCCGGGAAGCCGACGCGTTGCGTGTCGAAGTGAGTAACAGCTACAACCCGGCTCGGCGCATTCACGAGGCGATGGATCAGCACGCGTACGCCATGAGCGCTCTGCGGCAGCAGGCCGAAAGCATCGTCGCGGCCGCTCGGCAGGCCGGATACACCGTGGACACGGCGGCCGTCACCATCACCGCGCCTGCGTCCGCGTACATGGGTGGCAACCTGGATCGGACCGGGCGAGAGACCGGGTTACTGCTCAACGATCTGCGTTCGGTGGTGGAGTACGCGCGGGCGCAGGACGACGCCACGGCCGGTGTCATCAACGACAATGTGCCTGATCCGCGGGTCGGGTTCGGGGCCAGCCCGGCCGGTGCGATCTCGCGGGCTGAGGAGCTGGCGCGCAAGCTCAAGGACCCGGCCTACCAGCCGACCGCTGCGGAGCTTGATGAGTTGCGGGACCTTGTCCAGACGTACGGCAAGGACAAAGTTTTCGCCTTTGATCTTCTTGATGCTCTCGGGCCGATGGGGCTGCTGGAGCTCAGTGGCACGTTGGCTACTTATCAGCTTGACCGGCCGGGCAGAGATGCCGACGACGTGCTGTTCAACCGGGACATGGCCGAGGTCGTACGGGATCTGCAGAACGGTCTCGGGGTGATGCTGAGCACCGCGACCACCGAGGGCGGGACCATGACCGGTCTGCGGGGTGAGACCTATGTGCCCGGTGAGTACGAGTTATCCAGTCAGTGGGTCACCGATCTGATGGCCGCCGGGCGTAGCCGAATGGACATCGGCGATCCGTCCAGCCCGATGCGGTACGTGGAGGATGTCTACGGTTACCAGCTGCTCGGGCCGCTGCTGCACAGTGGTGGCTTCGACTCTGGGTTCCTGTCGACCATCGGCGGAGACATCGTCGACTTCGAGATCGAGCAGGGCAAGGGCAGCGACCTGTGGGGCGAGGCGCGTGGGGAGAACGTGCGCCTTGACTGGACCCAAGGTCACGACGACAACAAGACGCCCGCCGGGTACGACCCGATGAACGGCCTGATGGACGCACTGTCTCGCAACGGCGAGGCCGGCCGGGACCTGCTCACCGGTGTCACCGACTACTCCAGCGACGGTCCCGGCGGCGGTCGGCTCCCCCGGCTGGACTACCTGCTCACCGACCGGAACTGGGAACCGACCGCTGACCTTCCCGGCGGGCCCGGCTGGACGGCCGAGGTACTGGAGCACGGCGGGGACTACAAGAACGGGGCTCTCGAGAAGTTCGGTCTCGCATTGGAACAGGCCACGACCGATACCCCCGGGCCGGACGCGCGGCGGCTCGTCGAGTCGATCGTCTACGAGTCCAACGTCGACGAGCAGGCCCTGGGCGCAGCCAATGGCGCGAACCCGAGGGACGGCAAGACCGTCGGGTTCGCGGAGTCCAACCTGGTACCGCCGGAGATCCGCGGTTCGATGGCGAACATCGTGTCGTCGTACATCTCCGACATCAACCAGAACATGGTCGACGGGACGCGTTTCGACACCGACGCGGCCGTGGAGGTGGACCGGACCCATCTCACCCGCTTTCTGGCCGACCTCGGCAAGGACGAGGGCGCGCGCCAGACGATCGCGTTTGCCGAGGCCGCTTACGCCACCGGCAACTACCACGAGATCCTCTCCGGCGGGCAGAACCCGGCGGCCGGCATCGACGACAAAGCCCTGCGATCGATCGATGTCGTGTCACACACCTACGGCAGCGTGATGGGTGCCGTCGATTTCGGGGCCGGGGAACAGCTGCACACGGACAGCGAGCAGCAGGACTCGGCGCACAACAGTGTCATCGAGGAGCGGTACAAGGCCGCCAGTTTCCTTGCCGACCAGGTGGTCGGCAAGGTGACCGAGAGGATTCCGGTGCCCGGCGTCGGTGACCTGGCCAACGAGTTCGTCGGCGGTGTGCTGGATGAGATCCAGGAATCGGCGAAGACTGAGGGGCAGGGCAGGGTTGCCTACGACCTCGGTGACCTGCTGGGCTCCGGTCGCGACGGCTCGGCCAAGCTCGCCGAGATGGCGCTCTACGAGAGCGGCCGACTCGAAGGCCTGCCGCCTGGTCTCAATCAGGATGGGCACCTGAAGCCGGTAGCAGAGTGGACCGAATTCGAACGAAGGGATTGGCAGTTCTACAAGGATGCGGACGGCCGGGATACGGTCGGTCATTCGGCGACTCAGGCAGGGGATGGCTACCAGAACGGCTATGAATGGGCCAAGGATGTCTTGGGCCGGCCGGAGAGAGGCGAATCCAAGTGAAACTGTGCGCTGCGGCGCTGGTCGCCGCGATGGTGGTCCTGGCCACGGCAGGCTGTACCGATACCGATGAGCCGGTGAACCCGGGCGCGTCGGCATCAAGCGCGCCGACCTCGATGACCTTTGACGAGGTATACCGGATCCTGCCGATGGACGGAACCAGGGATCTGCCGATCAGCTGGGACCTGTCCCAGGTGCAGGACACCGACGAGATACTCGCCGCCCGGCGGAGTCTCGCTTTCCTCAAATGGTTGGATGCATCGACCGATTGGCCCTCGGTGATCCCGATCGGACGGTTCCTGTTCACCGAGAGGTCCTACCAAGCGACCCTGGAACCGTTCATCAACGCCACGGACACCAACGATCCGCGGATCGGGCCCATCTGGGTCAAGACCGTGGGCGTCGAGACGAACGGGCCGGACCAGGTCACGGTGACCTTCTGCACCGATATCGGCTACTGGCGCAATACCAGCGAAAAATCTCAGGTCCGTAGAGATCGGGCGAACCTCGAGTCGTACGAGATGCACTACGTCCAGACCAGCGACGGTCAACGTCGCTGGCTCGCCGACAGGGTCTCCGCCAATGACGGGAAACGCGGGCCGAAGTACGACGCGGAGTGCACGAAGTGGGCCCAGCACCAGCCCTGAGCTGACTACCAGGGCGAGGCCAGAGTCTGGCGTAGTCGGCGGGCCTGTTTGGCCGCCTGTGAGGTGGCTGGGGTGTCGGCCAGGTCGTTCAGGCCGGGGATTTCGCCGGTGGCGCCGATGTGGGCGGCGCAGTCGGCGGCCAGCAGCAGGAGGCCGCTGAGTTTGCGGGGGCGGGTCGGCAGGGCCAGCACGGCGGGGAGCATCGCGTGCAGGCGGCCCACACCAGGCGGTACGCCCCGGCGCGCGCGGCCTCGGTCAGGACGGGGGCGACGTCCATCATGTCGTCTCGCTGGGTGGTCCAGCGGCCGAGTTGTTCGCCGCACCACTGTTCGTCCAGGTCGCCTCGGGCGGACGCCTGCAACAGCGCGTCGACCACGGCCGGTCGGTCGGCCCGGTCGGTTCCGGCGATGGCGCTGGCGAAGACCATGTTCAGGCGGGGACCCGCGGGGCCGTCCGCCTCGACCAGCAGTGGGAGATCGGCGAGGTATTCGTTGAGGAAGACGGGGTAGCCGTAGGGGTTGGTCAGCTGGTCGGCGAGATATTCGCGGAACACCGGGACCAGTGCCACCAACTCGGGCAGTACGGCGGGCCGGAAGCCGGTGGAGAAGTGCCAGGTGGCGTCCAGTTTCTGGTCCAGGTGCCGGAAGGCCACGGTGAATCCGTCCCGCCCGACTGGTAACGCGGTTCGGGCACCGGGGTGATGGCCGGCGTGGACGCCGCCGGTGTTCAACCAGTGGGCGAGCCGGGTGCCGTCGGGGGTGCCCGGGCCGGCCGCCGCGGTGGCGAGCCGGTCGCGTTCCGGGGGCTCGGGCAGCCAGGTCCGCAGGAGTGCCTGGTCGAGGTCGGTGTGGTCGGCGCGCAGGCCCAGCCGGGTGTACTCGGTGAGGCGTTCGACAAGCACCGCGGCGTCCAGCGCGCCTGTGCTCCAGCCGGGTGTGGCCAGCAGGAACGGCACCGGTTCGGTCAGCAACCGGCGGGCGGCCTCGTGCCAGCGGGCCTGCAGGAGATAGTCGTACAGGCAGGGGATGCAGCGTTTGTGGTCGGCGCGGCCGGACATGTCTCCCGGGTCGGCCGGGATGTCTTCGACGGTGACCTCGCCCAGGACGGCTCTGAGTAGTTCGTTGAGGCCGCCGGGGATCCAGCCCTGCCGGTGGACCACGGGGGCCAGGTGTTCGGCCAGTGCTGCCCGGTCCCGGTAGGCGGCGCGGATCAGGCCGTCGACCGCCCGTTCCCGGTCCAGTGCCGTCGGCCTGCGCACGGCGAGCAGGGCGGCGATCTCCTGGACCGCCTCGCTGGCGCTGCCGGGTGCGGCGGCGGTAGGCCGTGGTGACGACACCACGACGGGCGGCGGTTCCGAGTCGGTCGCTGTGGGCTGTGCGCCGAGCGCAGCGGCGGCTCGTTCGCGCAGGTCTGGTGCCAACCGCGGAAGAGCTTCGATCAGCTGCGTGCGTACGGTTTCACCGGCGGTGCCGAGGTGCCGGGCGGTGAGCTTCCAGGCCTGTTCCTGCACGGTGGTGTCGTCGTAGCCGAACGCGATGGCGACCGCCGGGAGCAGGTCGGCGGAGTCCCCGGGCGTACGGCGCAGTGACTCGACGGCCCGGCCGGCGGACGGTGCTTCGGCGTGCCCGGCCAGACCGGCCCAGTCGTGGGCGCGTTCGGCCAGCTCGTCCTCGGTCGGCTCCACCTCGTCCAGCAGCTTCTGGAAGCCGCGCGTCTCGATCACCCGGCCGCCACGCAGCAGCCCGTCGACGCAGCGGTCGATCAGCGGCGCGCGGGGTAGTTCGCCGGTCTCGGACAGGGCGATCAGTTCGGCCCGCCAATGCCACGGGTGGCTCAGGAACGTACCGAATCCGGTGATGTCGAAGACCCGGGGCAGGAACTCAGCGGTGTACGGGTCGGCACGGAACGCCTTCGCGACCGACTCCTCGGCCGTGGTCCGGCGGGGGTGCGTGATGTCGGTCAGGGTGCGTTCCGGTTTCCGCCGCCACTTGGTCAGCGCCCATTCGAGGACGAAGCCGTCGTCGGTCTCCGGTACGGCGCCCGCCATCCACAGCAGACCCCGGGCCAGGCGGTAGAGCTCCCCGTTCGTGTGACCGCTGAACGCCCAATCGACCGGCCGTCGCACCGGCACCGCGGCGGCGACACGCCGCCCGGCGTCGGCGAGCCAGCCGGAGTCCCGGCCGGCGAAAGCGTCCAGTTGCGGGCCAGCCCAGTCGGACGAATTGCGCTGCCGCCGCCATAGGGCGATCAGCGCCTTCGTCACCTCCGCGGAGGTGACGCGGCAGCCGAGTGCGGCGAGCGTGGCGGCGGCGTGCACCTCCGGCGGAGCGCCCGGAGTCAGGGCCTTCTGGGCCGCGTTCAGCGGGCGGCGCGCGCCCGTCTGGCCGGGTCGTCCATGGTCGCGAGCAGGTTCAGGACGCCGGTGCGGTCGCCTCGGGTGGCGGCGTCGGTCAGTTCGGCGGCGGTCATCGCCGGGCCGGTACCGAGGTGTGCGCACCGCTACGGCGCGCGGGGAACGGGACATCGGCGAACACCTGCGCCACCTGGATCATTCGGGCGAGAGAGTAGATGATCTAGCTCTTCATCGCATCGGGGTAGGGGCTTTCAGCGCGGCTCCCAAGGCGATGAAGCCGATCAGGAACGGGTAGATGACGCCGCGTTCGAAGAAGCCGATCAGGATGCCGGTGTCCGTCGCCACGGTCAGGTAGACCACCAGTGAGGCGAAGCCGAGGACTCCGAGCAGCACCAGGGTTCGGCCCAGACGGCGGGAGATCCCCAGCAGACGGTGTGCTCGGCCGAGAAGGATCGCGAGGGTGTTGCCACCGCCGAAGGCTGCGAGAGCGCCCAGCCCGTGGAAGACGGAGGCATCGTTGTCCCCGGGGAACAGGGCTACCAGGGTGCTGCCGGCCGCCATCAGGGTGGCCGTCGCGATCAGTGCCCCGATCCGCCCGGCCGGCAGTCCCCTCAGCATCAGGACGGCGGCCGGCACGGTGAGGCCGAACAGGATGAAGCCGGTGTTCATCACCGCGGCGAGGGGTGAGTACATGTGCTGACCGAGCGCTGTCGACGGGCCGTGCACTCCCAGATTGCTGATGAAATGGTAGGTGTAGCTGTAGGGCGGGTCGGTCCACGCCGCCGCGGTGATGAACTCGGCGGCGAAATAGATGCCGCCGCTCGCCATGAATGCCAGTCCCGCTGCTCGGCGCCGCGGGACGGTGGCTGTTCGGGCTTGAGATCGGTCACGGTGTCCTCCTGGGATCGGGGTTCGTGTGAAGACTGCGGTGGGCCGCTGACACGGGACGAACATGGGACGAATACGGTGGCGCCACGCGTACGCGAAGATGGGTCGATGGACGGGAACGCGGGGCTTCGCGTCACGCTGCTCGGCACTGTCGAGGTGTCTCGTGGCGGTGCCGTCCTGGCCGTACCAGGGGCGTGGTTGCGGGGTCTGCTTGTCCGGTTGGCACTTGCCGGTGGTCGTGCGGTGCAGGCCGGCGTGCTGGTCGACGCGATCTGGGGCGAACAACCGCCGACCGGTCCGGGGGCCGCGCTGCAGACTCTCGTCACCCGGTTGCGTCGGGTCCTCACCCCGGCCGGTGTGCTCATGCAGGCGGACGGCGGCTACCGGCTGGCGGTGGACGCGGCCGATGTGGACGCGCTGCGTTTCGAACAACTCGCCACCACCGGACGGGAGAGTCTGCGGTCGGGTGACCTGATCGCCGCGGACGCTGCGCTTGCCGAGGCCGTCGCGTTGTGGGGCGAGAATCCCGGCGCCGAACCCGCGGTTGTCGCCGTGGTCGCGCCGGCCGTCGCGACACGGCTGGCGCAGGTGTCGATCGAGGCGGTGGTGGATCTCGCCGAAGTGGAGCTGGCACTGGGACGGGCCGAGGCTGCCGCCGCCCGGCTGACCGGGGTGCTGGCCGAGCAGACCGTTCACGAACGGGCGGCCGCACTGCTGATGGACGCGCTCGCCGCCGCGGGCCGCCAAGCCGAGGCGTTGACCGTTTATGAACGGGTCCGTGTGTCGCTGGCCGATGCTCTCGGCGTCGATCCGGGATCTGCCCTGCGCGAGCGCCACCAGCGGCTGTTACGGAACACCGGGCCGAAGGCGGCCGAGGTGTTCCAGCCGGCCGGACTTCCGGCACCGGTGACCAGCTTCGTCGGCCGCGACGACGATCTCGCCCGGATCGGCACGCTGTTCAGCATCGGGCGCCTGGTCACCGTGCACGGGCCCGGTGGTGCTGGGAAGACCCGGCTCGCGTTGGAGGCCGCCCGCCGGCACCGCGACGAGTACCGCGACGGCGCCTGGCTCGTCGACCTCGCGTCCGTCACCGAACCGGCGAAGGTCGCCACGGCCGTGCTCGCCGGTATCGGGCTGCGCGGCGGTGCGATGTTCGACGCCCGCAAACGTGCGCCGGATGCCCTCGCCGTCGAACTCGGCGGCCGGGAGTGCCTGCTGGTGATCGACAACTGTGAACATCTGATCGAGGCGGTGGCCCGGCTACTCACCACTGGGAGCCGCACCGCGCCGCCGCGGCACCGCACCCTGCGCGCGGTCATCGCCTGGAGCTGGGAGCAACTCGACGAGCGGGAACGTATCGTCGCTCAACGGATCTCGATCCTGCCCGGCGGCGTCACCCCCGCCTCGGCCGTCGCTGTCTGCAGCGGCAGCGTCGTGCCCGCCGCCGAGATCCCGGAACTGCTCGCGACCCTCGTCGACCGGTCGTTGCTGCAGCTGGCGCCCGAGTCCGGCCGTTACCGGACCCTCGAAACCATCCGTGAGTACGGCGTCGGAAGCCTGAGCGATACCGGTGACCTCGACACCGCCCGCGACCTGGCCGCGCACCATTTCATTGAGCTGATGGCCCGCCAGGATTCCCGGCTGCGCGAGCCCGGCCAGCGGGACGCCATGAAGATCATCAGCGCGGAGTACGACAACACGCTCGCCGCCCTGCGTCACCTCTGCGCTGTTCGCGACTCCGCCGGGGCTCTCCGTCTCGCGCTGAGTCTGACCTGGTACTGGCAGATGTCCGGGCGGCAGAGCGACGGCGCTCACTGGCTGGCCCGGGCCCTGGCGGTGCCCGGCGGTGAGCCGTCGCCGGAACGGGACTGCGCCCGAGCGGTCTCCCTGCTCGACCGGGCCGACGCACTGTCCGGGATCACCGCCGGGCAGGCCGCCGCAGATCAGGCGGAGATGCGTGAACTGGCCGGGCGGCTGCTCGATCAGGTGCGGTTGCCGGGGCACTATCGCGTGTTCGGCCCGGTTCTGCTCTTCCTGCTGGGGGAGGAGGCGGCGTTCGGGGCCTTCCAGAGCCTGGCTGACGGTGACGACGAGTGGCTGTCCGGGCTGGCCCATATGTTCCTCGCCGAGGTGGCTGAGAACACGGGTGCGCTGTCCCGGACGCGCGCGCACGTGGACGCGGCTCTGGCCCGCTTCCGGCACGCCGGTGACCGGTGGGGGCAGGCCGCCGTCCTGCCGATGCGGGCCAGGCTGCGGCGTTACGACGATCTTGACGGCGCGCTGGCCGATCTGGACGAAGCTCGGCTGCTGGCTAGCGGGTTCGGGGTGCTCAGCCTCAGCGATCAGCTCTACAGCGATCTGCGGTGGATCGACATCCACGTGCGGCGCGGCGACACCGAGCAGGCGATCGTGATGATCGACGCGGCGCGGGCGCGGGCGCTGCAGGCGTCGTCGGTGGAGATGCTGGTGCTGGTCGACGCGTGGGAGGCCGGTCTGCGGACACGGCTCGGTGAGCTGGACCGGGCGGCGGTTCTGCTCGGCGACGCTGAACGGCGTCTGGTCCGTGATGCGGCGTTCTCCCCGGCGACTCGGGCGCTGGCCGGCAGCGCGCGGACGGTGCTCTGCCTGGCGCAAGGCGACCTGCCGGGAGCGGACAAGGCATTACGAGCGGCGTACGAGTCCGCGCTGGCCACCCGGGAACTCCCCGCCCTGGCACCGGTGACGGTGACGGCGGCCGCACTCGCCGCGGCCCGCGGGCAGCAGCACGAGTCGGCGACGCTGCTCGGGACCGCCGCCCGGCTGCGGGGCGCACACGACCACACCGACCCGCAGGTCCGTGAGCTCACCGGCCGGGGCCGGGCCGCGCTGGGCCTGGAGGAGTTCGAGGCGGCGTACGCAACAGGCTGGGAACTGGCCCCGGCCACCGCGGTGACCGCCGCGAACCCGAACTCCGGGCCATGCTGACTGGCAGAAAGCTGCCGGTGTGCTCTGTGGCAAGGCCGGCACCCGCGATGTTGTCGACGCCACGGTTGTCACGGTCGCTCTGACGTACGGCGCGATCGTTTTCACCAGCGACCCGAACGACATCACACGGCTCGGCGCCGCAGCGGATATCAAACCCGGACTGGTGGTACGCCGGGTGTGAACTACCGGCACAGGGCTATGTGCCGGTAGTTCACTTCCGGTGAAAGCGGTGCAGAGCTGGCACCCGGTACCTGGTTTGCGCTTCTCGGGCCGCCTCAGCGACGTCGGTGTGCGGCTGCGAAGCCATCCGGCGACCCTATCCGCGGCTGGTCAGGGCGGTCGTCACCGCGGCGGCGTCGAAGTGGGACGGGTCGAAGTCGGCGGCTGAGCGCAAACCCAGCCACTCCAGACGGTCCGCGTGTTCCGGGTGGGTGGGGTCGGTGAGGATCTCCACGAGTTCGGTGTAGCCCCAGATACCGCCGCAGTCGTCCGGCGGGGCGGCGCGCCGGCCACCGGTGCAGCGCGGATATGCACCCGCCGTGCGGTCGAGGATCTTCTCCACGACGATCTCGTGTTCCCAGTTGTCGCCGAAGTCGTAGAGGTAGCGCACCTTGTCTCCGGTGGCGGGCGCGACCTGTTCCAGCGTCACCGGCTTCTCAGCGCGGTGCTCCAGTTCCCGGTCGGCGACACCGAACTCGCCGTACGGGGTTTCGAAGACGTGCATGTGGCCGTCCTGCCAGCCGAAAGTCGTCTGGAGGATGTGGTGCAGGTCGGCCAGGCTGGTGTCGCCGGGCAGTTCCAGGCGCCGCCAGATCGGCGGTTTCGCGCCCCGCAGACTGACCTTGATCTGGAGGATCGGGGCGGGCCCGTCGGACTTCTTGCGTTTCGCCGGAAGTTTGGGGGCGAGCGGACGACGCAGCCGGCCGCCGGCCTGAATGCTCCGCGCCTGTGCCGAGAGCTGCGCCAACTGCTCCAGCGCCGCCTTCCCCGCGTCGTCACCGTGGGTGGCGGGCGGCCGCGACGGCTCCGGAAGAACCCTCAGCCGGGCGCGCAGCAGCACCGCCAGGGAGTGGTAGCCGGGGCCCTCGTCGTCGTCATCGCCGAGGTCCGCCGCACCCTCGTCCCGGTCGTGGTCGAGGCGGGCGCTGAGAGCACGTTCGGCCTGCCAGCGGAGTTCGGCCGGATCCAGGTCCTCGGCGGTGAGCCGCACACCGGATCGGCGGGCGTCCGCCACGACCATCTTCTCGATCCCGTCCAGCATCTCGCCCGGGACCAGGGCGATGTCGGCCGCCGCGGCACAGTCGAGGTGGTCGACGTGGATGAGGAAACCGTGCGTGCGCCCGGCCCGTTCGAAGGAACACTGCAGGATCGACGCCTCGCCGATCCCGTCGCTGTAACGCCGGACCGGTCCCGCGGTCACCGGCTCCTTCAACTCGCCTGCCCACGCCGGGGCGGTCACTCCGGCCGTCAGCAGGTGCCGGGCGGCGTCACCGGCGCCGACGCCGTCGAGCACCGCGTCGATCGCGAGCAGCACCCCGAGCGACTCGGTGCTGGACACCAGAGCCAAGGCCGGGACGATGCCCCCGCTCAGCGCCTCGGTGAACCCGTCGGCGGAGACCTCACCGGCGGCGGCGAAACTCGCGCCGAACAGCTCGGCCTCCAGCGGATCCTCGACGTCGAGGTGAACCGTCGCGGACGCGATGAGCTCGTTGATGAAGACGCCGGGGTCGAACTCGGTGCCCGAACACTCCGGACAGTCGCACTCCTGCGGGCCACCCGGTGCCGGCGTCAGATCACGACGAACGGACTGGCGGGACTTCGTCTTCTTCCGGCCGCGGCTCACGGGACTCATCCGGCCATTTTGCCCGACCGGCCAGATCGGTCAGCAGGGTGTCCAGCAAACGTTCCTCCATCACCGACCGGCCGAGATCGGTCATCGCCTCGGCCAGTGACGGGTCCCAGGCGGTGGCCGAGGGGGTACCGGTCAGGGGCAGACCCGGGCCGCCAGCGGCAAGATAGTCGGTGCCGGACATCCGCCACGGCACGGCCCCGGGATAGCGGGCCAGGGCAGAGGCTGTCAGCCGTACGCCGGTCCAGTCGAAGTCGTTGCGCCATCGGATCACGGTTCCCGGCGCGCGCCGGGCCAGGAGTGCGTGGACCGCGATCGACGGCACCCCTTCGGCGCAGATCAGCGGGGCCGTGACGTGCCCGGCGGCGGCTCGCAGCACCGCCGGGTTCTCGCACACGAAGATCTCCGCGGCGGGCAGTGTCAACGGGGTGAGCCGTAGCTGGTGCAGAGTGACCCGGAACGGCACGTGCGCCGCCGCGGCCGACGTGAGCCAGTCACCGAGCAGACCGCCGGTGGCCGGGAGGTTCAGAACCAGCACCTGACTCGCCAGGTCGTCGGGCACCACCCCGGCCAGTTCCCACAGGGCCCGTTCCTGTTGCGCTCCGGTCGGTGGCGCGATCTCGTGCCACGCAGCCAGCGCCCGTAGCACCAGCCCACGGACCGGGCCGTCCACCAGGGCTTTGGTGTCACCGAGGACCCGCTCGGCGAACACCGGCATCGGCTCACCGGAGACCGGCAGCGCTTCGAGAACCGCCAGCACCCGTGGGAACGGCAGTCCGCCGCGAACGATCCTGGTCAGCGTCCCGTCGCGACGCAGCGTGTCCAGCCATCCGCCGAACCAGGGCTGCCCGGCGTGCCGGCTCGCGGCGGCCAGCGCCAGCAGCGCCGCACGCCCGCCGGTCTCCCGGACACGTTCGCCGGGACGATCCCGGAACGGGCCGACCACCTCGGCCAGACCGATCCCGTACGCGTCCCGCAGGAAAGTGTCCATCTCGGCCAGCCGGACCGTGACCCGGCTGACACCGGCCGGACGATGCACCCCGGTCACCCCGATGACGAGGTGCCGTTCCGCCTCGTCCGGCGCGGCCAGAGAGACAGACCCATCGAGACTTCCGCCGGTACGTTCCAGGCTTCGCCGAGCCGCCATGAGCAGCCGTCGCCAGCCCGGATCGGAGGCCAGGTCAGGCATCGGCGGGAACCGCGCGGGTCGACGGCGAGCCGAGTGCCGCCGCGAGCGTCCCGTCGAAATCGGCCACGTTCACGGTGCCGTCCCAGACCAGCAGAACCGTCGACACGGTGTGCTCCACCGTGGAGTGTGACAGGTCGTAGTGCGCACAGCCGGTCACCGCCGGATGGGTGGCCCACAGGTCGTACCCGGTCATGAAAAGGTCCAGATCGAACTGTTTGGCCAGCGACATCAGCTCGCCGCGCCCGTTGTCGTCGACCCCGGCGAACGCCTCGTCCAGGCCGAGCAGCCGGGGCGCGTCCAGGCGCGCCGAACCGAACAGCGCGTTCGCCGCCGCGAACAGCGGCAGGTGCAGCGACACCGACTGCTCGCCGCCGGAGAGCTGACTGTGCCGGGCTCGGGTCAACGGCTCGGACACTCCGCCCGGCCGGTGCAGGGTGAACGCGAAGACTCGCCACTGCCGGTAGTCGAGCACTTCGGCGAGCAGTTCCCGGTATGGCTTCTCCGCCGCCTGCGCACGCGCCGACTTGATCCGGGCCGCGAAATGCCGCCGCAACGTGGTGAGCGGGCCCGGCCCGAGCCGTGCCGGGTCGCGTTCCAGTAGCCGGCACACCTCACGCTGCTCCGGGTCCAGGTCGTCGGAGAGCCGCCAGCCGACCCCGACGGTCAGCCCGGACGACATTCTCCGGGCGCGCATCTGCTGGTCCATCGCGCCGACCAGGTCCCGGGCCTCGATGGTCCGGCGGTGGATCTGCCCGGCCAGTTGACCCAGCAGCGCGTCCTCGAAGACCCGCTGCTCCGCGTCGGTGAGCAGTTGTTCCTGGTCACGGCGCTCGGCAGCGATCCGTTCGGCGAAGGTGGCGACCGGGGTCAGCCCTCGCTCGTCGGCTACCCGGACCACGATGACGCCCTCGTCGGTGTCCCATTCCGGCCGGTGGTCGAGCCCGGCGGCCGGCAGTTGCGCCTGAAGATCGGTGAGCGCGCCGGTCAACCGGGTCGCGCTCTGCTTCAACGACGTCTCGGTCGGGCTCAGTTCCCGGGTGGCGGTCAGGACGGCCTCGTGCAGCGTCACGATCGCCGGGTCGAGATCATCGTCCGCGGGGTCGCCGGCCGGCCACCGCAGGTGAGTCGGGCAGCGCATCAGACCGAGAAGATCACTTTGGGCGTACGGACGGAGCCGCACCGCCTCGCGCCGGGCCTCCACGACGGCCTCCGCCACGGCCTGCGCACCGATCTCGACCCGCGCCGCCGCGCCCGCCCGGTTCTGCTGGGCTGTGCTGTGCGCCTCCCGGGCCTGCTCCAGGGCCTGTTCCGCGACGGTGACGGCGTCCTCGGTCTCGGCGACCTCCGCCAGCACCCGGGTCGCCTCGGCGCCGATCGCCGCCGACAGGGTCCGCAGTTCCTCGTCCTTCTCGGTGTGCCGGGCGTGCGCGGCCCGGGTCGCCCGCTCGGCAGCCTCGAACCGTTCCTCCGCCTCGGCGTGCCGTTCGGCGGCCTCCTCGGCCGCACGGGTGGCGCTCTCCACACCGTCATGAGCGTGCCGCAATTCGATCCCGAGCCGGTCGAACCGGTCCAGCGCGGCAGCGGTGGAGTCCAGCCGCTCGGCCGGCAACATCCGTTCGGCGCTGGCCCGGCGCAACCCGGTGGTGGCGGCGGCCCGCTCGGCCACGGCGGTGTCGAGCCGGCCGGACGCTTCGAGAGCCGACTCCCGCCGTACCCGCAGTAGGGTCGCGGCCCGGTCCAGATCGCGCTCGGCGCGGGTGATCGCGGTGCGCGGCGGCAACGCCGCACCCGCCCGGTCCACCGCGCCCAGCACCTGCCGCCGGTCCTCCCGCGCGGCCGTGACCTGCTCGATCTCCTGATCCAGGGCGGCGATCCGCCGGTCCCGGTCGGCGATCCGGGCGGCCCGCCGAGCCGCGCGGGCGGTGGCCCCGATGTATTCGCAGCGGTCCTTGGCGAACCGGCCGGTTCCGGACCCCTGCGCCCACCGGCCACCGTCGGTGACCCCGGACGGTCCGGTCACGTCCCCGAGGGCGATGCCGCGAAGGACGGCCGTGATCCGCTCGGCGGACACCAGATCCTGGTCCTCGGCCACCAGCACGTCGGCCAGCGTGCCGGCCCGGTCCGCCGGATCAGTGGCGATCCGCAGGTAGGCGTCCTGTTCACCGTCGGCCAGAGCCGTCTCGGTGTCCTCGCCGGACGGATGCAGCCAGGCGTCCAGCAGCCCGGCCGCGTGCAGGGCCGCCTCGATCCCGGCCGCCTCCGGATCCGGGATCCCGTCAGCGAACCGGACCAGACGCCACAATGGCGCGCCGGCCCGGTTCTCCCGCGACGCGGTCCGGGTCGGCGCCGAAGGCGGGGCGTCGTCGTGTTCGGCCGCGATGGCCGCCCGCTCGTCCACCACCTGCCGCCGCTCATCGGTCAGCCGCTCGATCCGGGATCCGAGCGCGGCCACCTCGTCGCGGATCGCGCCGACAGGTGCGGCCACCCACCCGTGGTAGACCTCATGCAGAGAATCCGGGCCGATGGCGACCGACTCGGCGAGACGGTCCGGTAGATCCGGCACGTCCAGCTCGGTCAGCAGTCCGGTGTGTTCGGTGCTCCACGCCCATACCGCCGCGGTGGTCTGCTCCCTGGCGACCTCCAGCGCGTCGCCGGCCTGCTCCTCGGCGGACGTCGCGTCCTCCACCGCGGCCCGGGCGGCCCGATCGATCTCGGACGCCCGGACGTGCTCCCGCTCCGCCTCGGTCAGCCGGCCGGCCAGTTCCCGCACCGCCCGCACATCCTCGCGGCGCGCCGCGGACCGGGCCGCCAGCCGGGCCGCGAGCCCGCCGGAGTCCGCATCGCCGGCCCGCCATTCGATGCCGCCGGCCTCGGCCTCCACCACCAGGTCGGTCGTCACCCGGTTCACCCGGGACCGCGCGTCGTGCGCGGTCGCGGCGGCCCGCACCGAATCCGCCCGCCGCCGCCCGGCGCCCTCCTGCTCGGCCCGGACCACCTCGTCGGCCCGCCGCGCCGCCTCACCCAGGTCGTGCACGTGCCGTTCCAGATCGGCCAGCTGCTCGTGCGACCGGTAGGCGGCCGAACTCTTCAACCGGTCCAGATGCGCCCGCAGCCGCGCCGGCTCGCCCTCGACCGTGCGCAGCCGTCGCTCGTTCTGCTCGACCCGGGCCAGCGCCGCCTCGGCCTCGGCACGCGCGGTGGTCAGCGCCTCCCGGCGTTCGCCGACGCCGTCCCGGCGGGCACCGACCGCATCGGCGGCCGCCCGCGCGTGGGTGCGCAGGTAGGTGGCGTAGATGGAGAGGAAGGCCGTGGTCGCGGCATCAGCCGCGATCAACCCCTCGAGAGTCCGGGCCACCGCCTCCATGTCGTCGAACGAGCGCGCAGCCTCGACGAGCAAGTGATCCTCCACCGGCCGCAGGCCCCGCTGGAGAGTGCGGGACAACTCCACCGGGTTGAGATCCTTCGCCAACTGCGGCTTGCGCAACGTCAGCACCAGGTCGAGCAACTGCTCGTAACGGGCCGGGCCCAGCCCGAACAGCCGTGCGTCCACCAAGTGCCGGTACTCCTCGGCCGAATCGCGCACCGACTCCGCGCCCAGCCGGTCGATCAGGTCACGCCGCGACACGGGGCGGTCGTCGGAGTCCAGCAGCGACAGGTCCACCCCGACCCGGCCCTCGGCGACGAAATGCCAGCGGGTCACCCGATCGTTGTGCCGGTGAGCCCGCAACCCGATGCCGATCGTCACGAACCGTTCGCCGTCGCCGAACTCCATCCACACGTAGGCGTACGCCGAGTCCTGCCCCCGGTAGAGCAGGTTCGACTTCATCGTCCGGTCCTCACCAGCGAACGGGTTCAGCCGCCGCGGCTCGATCCGCCCGTCCAGCACGAACGGGAACAGCACCTCCAGAGCCTTCGTCTTGCCGGAGCCGTTCGGGCCGCGCAGCACGAGCCAGCCGTCGACGAAGAGGAACTCCTCGTCGCGGTAGTCCCAGAGGTTGATGACACCGGCACGGGTGGGGGCGAGACGAGCCAAAGGAGAGTCCTCGTTCAGAAGAGAGTGCGCTGTTTGACCTGGGCCACGGTGCTGCGATAACGACCTAGCAGGGGGCGGGCCAGGACACCGCCCGGAACGGTGAGCACCGCGCCGAACCGGACGAGCAGGGCCACCGCTTCGGTACGCAACCGGTCCGGATCGGCGTGCCAGGCGGCACCGAAAGCCGACCCGTACGACGCAAGGATCTCCGCCGTCGCCTCCCGCAGGAAACTGTCGGTGATCAGCGGCAACCGCCGCTCCCCGGTCTCGATCTCCGCCGGCTCCGCCGTGGGCGCCTCGGCCGCGTGCACGCCCAGCGAAACGCTCGCCGGCAGCCCCGCGTCGACCTGGCCGATCAGTTTCTCCAGAGCCTCCGTGGGATCCGGCACCGGAATGCGGCGGGTCTTCCGGCCGTCCGTATCGGCCACCCGCTCGGCGATCGCCACCGCCAGCAGCAACGCCGCCTGCGCCACCGATCCGGTACCCGGGAACCGTTCCACCGACCAGCCCGCCGTGTCGACCAGCAACACGCCCTCGGCCCGGCGCTCCAGCCGCAACCCGGTCAGCCGTTGCAGGTCGGCGGGGAGTGCCTGCCCGCGCAGATGGTTGCCGATCTCGGCGGTCACGTCGTCGTAGTAGACGACCGGCTGTTCCAGCACCGCACGCCGGGCAGCCTGCGCCGCTGCCCGGCGCTCGGCGTTGCCGCTGCTGGTCGGCGCCCGTTCCAGCAGTGCCGTCACCGAGTCGATGTGCTGCAACACCCTGGGCGGCCGGAACAGCGCCAGTACGGCGTCGCGGGCGATGTCGTAGAGCGCCTCGCCAGTACCGGGGTCACTGGCCCAGGCTGTACTGGAACCGTCGGCCAGCCGCAGCACACCCCGCTCCTCCAGCCAGGCGACCGCGTCGACGAACGCCCGCCGATCGGCTCCGGCGTCCGGGTCCAGCCCGAGCCCGGTGATCCGGCCGGCGTCGGCGGTCACCGCCTCGGCCAGTTCGGACAGGGTGATCTGGATGCCGGAGCGGCCCAGCGTCGCCAGACAGAGCGACAGGTACGCGTAACGCTGGCGATCGAACGGCCGGCCGGTCCGCGAGATCGCCGGCCGGCCGGTCTCCAGTCGATCGGCGGTACGGGCCAGCCGGGCGGTGGCGCCGTGCAACTCCAGCCGGTAACCGAACGCGTCGGACAGGTCCCGCCGTAGTTCGGTGGAGAACCGGCGGACCCGGGGCAGCGCCTTCTCGTCCGGCCAGGTCGCGGTGATCAGTGGATGCCGCAGCAGCAGCCGCATCGCGCGCTGGTAGTCGGCGAGCTCCAGATCGGAGACGTCGGCGGCGAACCTCATGCGGCCGATGGCTCCGCCCGGCGCGCCGTGGTGTGCGCGGCCGGGCTGACAGTGAGGTCGAAGCCGTCGATGTGCAGCCGCCCCGACTCGGTGGGAACGGTGGTGAACCGGCCCGGACACGGAGTGAGCGTCAACCGGACCCCGAAAGCCGCGGCCGCCAGCGGCGCCTCTCGGCGGCCCGCCTGCCGCGTCGACAGGGCGATGTCGAGAAGCCGGCGCAGCGCTCCGGCCTGCGCGTCGGTGAGAGTCTCCGCGCCGATGAGGCTGGTGGCCGCCTCCGCCTGCCGGCGCTCCTCAGCGACCTGCCGTTCCCGCAGCGCCCGGCGGGCGGAGTCCGACCGGTCGATCCGCGCGATCCGGCCGTTGCCCTGCCCCGGCATCCGCCCGCTCTGCACCAGCGAACGGGACAGCTCCACCGCCGGAGCCTCCCACCAGGAGAGACGGCCGGGAACAGCTTCCGGGTCGAGGTACGCCACCCCGACGTGCCGTGGCGCGCCCAGCCCGAACACCACGTCGAAGACGGCGTGCGCGGCCTGGTCCGAACCGGCGCCGGTGAACCAGGCCGCCAGATGGCGCAACTGCGACTCGCGGCTGACCCCACCCCGGCGGGCCTCGGTGACCCGGCGCAGCAGAGCGAGCACGTCACCGATCGCGGCCATGGTCGCGCCGGACAGCCGGTCGGCCTCACTGGGCCGGTCGTTCTCCGGCGCCAGCCACGAACGCAGCCCCTGCCAGCGGCGGCGCCAGTCCTCGAGGCGCTCGACCGGTGTCGCGAACAGCCGCTCGTCGGCCTCGGCCGCCGCTTCGATCATCCGCTCCAGTCCGGTCGCCTCCACCTCGTGGACGGCCTCCCGCAGCCGCGGTGTGTACCGCTGCAACTCGTCGTGGAAGTCGCGCAAATGGGAGAGCAGAGCATCCTTGTGGTTGAGGAAGACCTCCGGGCGGATGTCGTGGGTCCGGCTCAGGTCGCCGAGCATGTGATAGAAGCGGGCGGCGCGTTCGGCGACGTCGGCCAGCGCCCGGTCCAGCCGGTTGAGCTTGCGGTAGACCTCCTCGACGTCACCGTCCGTATTGGCCTTAGCCAGCGCCTGCAAGTCGGCGAGCAGATCCGCGAAGACCAGCCGGGACAGCGTGCTGTCGTCCAGCCCGGCGGCGAGAACCGACTCGACGGCGCGGTGCGCGCGGTAGCCGGCCTCGGTGAACTGGTAGACGGAGTGCCGATTGCGGTACTCGGCGAGAGTCGCCGCGCGGGTGCCGTCCTGCCCGCGGTCCAGCACACCCCAGTCGACGAGGGCGTCCAGCAGGCGGGGGAGTTCGAGGCCCGCCGGATCGGGGCAGTCACGGTGGATCTCGGCGAGACCGGCCATCGCCGCCTGCACGTCGGAGGAGTGCAACACGACGTGATAGCTGGAGCGGGCACTGTCGAAAGCCCGGAGAAGCCACAGGTAGGCGAGCCGGTTGTCGGCGTTGACGTAGCTGAACAGCCGAAGGCGGTCGTCGACCCCGAAATCGTCCAGCCCGAACGACGAAGCCCGCGGTTCCGCCATACGCCAACGATACCGTCTCCCGGCCGCAGACTCCCGCACATGGTGTCCGTCGGTCGTCCAAGGTGTCGCGCTCGGAGGACCCTCCGGCGGGGAGCGCCCTGCTTGCGACCGTTGAGAACTGACGGTCGCGACGGCTTCTCTGCTGACATGGTGCCGATAGCGTGCTGTGTGCTGGCGAGAAGGAGAGTTCAGTGAAAGATGTCGATGCTGCCGAAGAATGGCTGGACTCATGGGCATCGCAGGTCAATTTGCAGGCCGAGCGCAGTGTCGAGCTAGCGCGGCGGGTTGCCGAACTGACGGGTTCGGCTGAGGGCCTTGACGGTGCGATCCGGGTGAAGGTTGGTTCCTCGGGACAGGTCGAGTCATTGGATCTGGACGACCGAGTGAATGGATTGCCGGGCCCGCGACTGGCTCACGAGATCATGGTGGTGATGCGGCGGGTCCAGGTCGTGTTGTCCAGCAAGGTCGACGAGCAGGTGAAGGCGACGGTCGGTGCGGACAGCGAGGCCGGCCGGGCGGTGGTCGACTCGTTCGAAGCCCGGTTTCCGGCGCCGGACGGAACGGCCCGCGGATGAGCGCCGGAATGCAGTTTCCGGCCGAGGCTGTTCGGCAACACGCCGACGCGGTCAGCGAGGCCGCTGAGAACATGGCCCTCACTCGGTCGGCGGTGCACGAGGTGACCATGGACCATCGGGTGTACGGGGAAATCTGCCAGTTCCTGCCCGGTTTGTTGAGTCCCCTGTTCGGTGGTGCTGTCGACGTCTTGAACGGCGCGGTTGATTGCCTGTCCGAGACGGCGCTGAAGTTGCGCGCTACTGCCGTGGAGATCGAAGCTGCTGATGTCGACAGCGCACGGCGGCTGACCGAGGTGGACCGAGGCTTCGAGTTGCCGTTGTGAACGACAATCCCCTCATCGCACAAGCACAGAGTTCGACCACCTGGTCTACCGGACTGGGACTGATCGAGGACGCGCGGCAGATCAGCGACGGTATCCATGACAACAGCTGGGTCGATGCCACCCTGGGCGGGGTCGGGGGCAGCCTCGACACCCTGGCCGTGGCGATCGATCCGCTCGGCTCCATGATGGCTTGGGGTGTCAGCTGGCTGTTGGAGCACGTCAAGCCGCTCAAGGATGCCCTTGACTGGCTTGCCGGCCAGCCGGACGAGATCGCCGCGCATGCGGCTACCTGGCGTAACGTAGCTGCATCCGTTGCCGGGACCCACGAGCGATACGCTGCCGCGGTCCGAACGCAGACCTCTGACTGGTACGGCGCATCCGGTGATGCCTACCGCGCCCACGCTGCCGAGCAGATCGCCGCGGTCGAGGGCATCGCGACCGTTACCAACGCGATCTCGTACGCGGTCGAAGGCGCCGGGCTCCTCGTCGGCCTGGTACGGGAGACAGTCCGCGACCTGATCGCCCAGTTCGTTGCCACTCTTGCCGTCCGGTTGCCGCAGTGGCTGGCCGCGGAGGGCGTCACGTTGGGACTTGCCACCCCGGTGGTGGTCAGCCAAGTCGTCGCATTGGTCACCACGTGGGCCAACCGGATTCAGCACTTCATTCGGGCGTTGTTGAACAGCTTGCGCCGCCTGAGCGGCAGGCTCGACGAACTTGCGGGCATCCTCGACCGGCTCAAGCAACTGGTCGGGCGTCTCAGCCGGGCCGAACCGACAAGCTCGGCACCGCATGGTGGCGTCAGCCTCTACTCGCGGTCCGTCACGTTGTCAAACCGCGAGGCTTTCGAACAAGGTGGCGGTTTGCCGCGAACCGCGGAGACCATCCAGCACTACACCGAGCTCGCCGGCGTTGACTTTCGGGGGATGCCGGTCGATGCCGTCGAGAGCGCGGACGACATCGCGTATCTGGACATCCAGGGCGCTGTGGCCAGAACCGATCAGTTCGGTGTTCAGCTGGGCCCCTCGGCATTTCTGGACGAGGAGACACTCGTGCGGACGCTCGGACATGAAAGCGTGCACGTCAGATAGTACGAGGAGGGCCGGATCTCGACCCTGACCGGGCCCTTGGAGGATGAGGCGTACGAGGCTGAGGACAGCTTTGTCGAGACGTGGAGGAGGAACCGGAGATGACTCGGCTCATCGTCGAAAGAGTGCACCGTCTGTCGAGCCGTCCTTGGATGTTCGTCACTGGGCAACTGGAGGGCGATGCTCTGCGTATCGGCGACGAACTCGTGATCTTGGGCAGTGAGGCGCCGTCCGTTCTGGTGACGATCAGATCCATCGAACTGCACTCCGCGCCGGCGAAGACCACGGTTGCCGTCGATGCGGACCTTGCGGACTCCATTCGGGAGGGTGTCGTGCTCGGCCGGAACTAGGAGCGGACCCGGGTGGGGAACAGCCACGAGCGCAGGCGACTGGGCGTGGTGGGTGGGAGCAGGTCGTGCTTGGCCAGTTCGGTGGTCAGCCAGGCGGGGGAGCGGCCCCGGTAGGAGCGGAAGGCGTCGGCTGCCAACGGGACCGGTTTCAGGTTCAGCCAGCTGTCCTTGGTCAGGACCGGGCGGCAGCGGCTGTGCGGGAGTGGCAGGTAGTCCGGGAAGCGGGTCTTGTCCTGGCTGGTGATCCGGAGGATCGTCGCCTGGCCGCTGTGGCCGCCGCTCAGCACCAGGACCGGGCGGTCCTTGCCCTCGGAGCTGTCGTCTTCGTACGTCACGAAGGCGTTCCAGATCTCGCCCGCCGCGGGCGTGCGGGCGCTGTCGGCGCGGGGCAGCGTGCCGGGAGCGAAGTGCCGCAGGGCCGCGATCAGCAGCAGGATCGCGGCCAGCGCGCCGAGCGGTTCGACGAGCAGCATCACCCAGAGGGTCTCCGGGGAGGCGGTGCGCGGATTCGCGTACAGCGGGACCCGGTTCGTCTGCGCCCAAGCGGCCACCAGGCCGGCCAGGGACAGGACCACGAACGCCCGTACCACCAGGTGGGTGACGCCTGGCCGGCGGAGGAACTCGAACGCGGTCACGACCAGCGCCAGGCCGGCGAACGAGATGGCCGCCGCCGTCCAGAATCCGTCGACCGGGAAGCCGGCCAGATGGGCCAGGTACCGCGCGCCCGAACAGCCGGCCAGCAGGAGAAGGGCTCGGGTCAGGGTGGCGGAGGTCCGGCGCGGGCGGAACCGGCTGCCCATCAGCAGGGCCACCGCCGGAGCGCCCAGCAGGGTCACCCAGACGTCGGCCGCACTGGGCTCGCCGATGAGCAGGTCGACGGGAGCGGCCATGAGCAGGGCGGCGACACCGTAGAGCACTACCGCCAGGACGGCGACGACCGGTCCGATCGGCCGCAGGAACGCGCGGACCGGATCTCGAGCGATCACCCAGAGCAACACCCCGACGATCAGCGCCGTGATCATCGCGAGCGCGGTCGTCCCGGTCAGCAGATCCATCTCCGCTCCCCCCGTGGCAGGCATTCAGCTTGTCACGCCGGGAGTCCAAAAGGGACCGCAGCGTGAGGGCGACCCGCCGGGCGTACGAATCGGAGTGTCTTGCATCGGTGAACGTCGAACGTTCGGGGGAGATCCGGCGTTCGGTTGGACCGCTAGTGTCGGGCCGTGACGCGGGGAGTGGATCAACCGGCGACCGCCCGGAGGCATGTCTGGGCCGCTGTTGTGGTCGCCGCGCTCGGTGCCGTCTGGTGTGCCGCCTTCCTGACCGTCGGGGCCGGGCTGGAAGCGTTCGCCTACCTGTTCGTCCCGGTCGGCGGGGCGATCGCCACCGTGTCGATGCGCCACCTGGCCCGCGGGAGAGAGCCCGGACGAAAGCCCGAGGGAGAGCCCGGGGATGCGCGCTGGTTCTGGCGGGCTGTCCAGGGTGCCGTCGCTGTCATGACCGTCGGGTACGCCTGGCTGGCCGTGGACATGTTGACACACGCCGATGAGGTCCGGACCCGGAGCATGCCCGCGCCGGCGGCGGCCTGCGTGGCGATCGGGTTCCTGATCGCGATCGGGGCGCTGGCGCGGGTTCCGGTGGTCGCCGCCGGTGGTACCGAACGGTGGCGCATCGTGCTGGATCGGGCGATCGCGTTTCTCGGATGTTCGGCGGTGCTCTGGTACGCGGGGCTGGCGCCGATGCTGTCCGCCCGTGAGCCGTGGAGTCTGCAGGCGACGCTGCTGGTCGGGCTGGGTCTGCTGGTGGCGGTCGGGGCGGCGACGAAAGTGTCGTACATCGCGGGTGGTCCGGTCGATCGGGTGGCGATGCGGTTCATCGCGGCGGCCGGTGGGATTCCGGCGGGGGTGGTGTCGGTGCTCGCGGTGCAGTTCGGGTACATCGCCAGCGTGCCGGCTCAGGCGATCGTGATGCCGTTGGCGCCGCTGCTGATCACTGTCGGCGTCGCGGCGCAGGGCCGGGCCGATCGTGGGCTGCGGCGGGAGCCGGTGCGCGGTGGCGTTCTGCTGCCGTACCTGGCAATGATCTTGATTGATGTGCCGTTGATCGCCGTTGCCTTCGGCGCGACTCTGCGGTGGCCGGTGCGGGTCGTCCTGATCGCCGCTGTCGTGGTGACCGCGCTGGTCATGGTCCGGCAGTACCTCGCCTATCGGGAGAACGACCGGCTGCTGCGGACTTCGCGGATCCAGGAGGAGCGGCTGCAGCACGAGGCCGCTCACGACGCTCTGACCGGGCTGGCGAACCGGGCGCAGTTCCGGGACCGGCTCGCCACCGCACTGACCACTTCCGGTCAGACAGCGGTGCTGCTTGTCGACCTGGACGATTTCAAGACGGTCAACGATCTGCTCGGGCAGGCGGTCGGCGACCGGCTGCTGATCGCGGTCGCGCGGTTGCTGCAGGAGCAGATCAAGGACGAGGGCTTGCCGGTACGGGTGGGCGGCGACGAGTTCGCGGTCCTGCTGACCGGCCCGGGCACCGATCCGGAGGGCCTGGCCGGGCGGCTGCTGGCGGCGCTCGCTCAGCCGGTCAGCGAGCATCGTCTTCTGGTGCAGGCCTGCATCGGCATCGCCGTCGCGCCGCCGGGCGCCACCGTCGACTCGGTGCTGCGGGACGCCGACGTCGCGAAGTACACCGCCAAGCAGCGGGGTGAGGCGGGATTCACCCGTTACGTGGACGGCATGGGCGAGCCGGTCCTGGCGCACATGCAACTCGGCGGCGAACTGCGGCGGGCCCTGGACAACGACGAACTGCGGGTGGTCTACCAGCCGATCATGCGGCTGGAGCAGCAGCGGATGGTCGGCGTCGAAGCGCTGGTCCGGTGGCATCACCCGGTCCGCGGGGTGGTCAGTCCGGCCGAGTTCATCCCGGCCGCCGAACGGACCGGCCTGATCGTGCCGCTGGGCCGGTTCGTGCTGCGGGAGACCTGTCGTCAGGCGGCCGCGTGGCTGGCCGAGTTCGGGCCGGACGCGCTGGAGGAGACCGGGCTGAACGTGTCCGCCCGGCAACTGCACGACCCCGACTTCGTGTCCGACGTGGCCGCCGCGCTCGCCGACAGCGGACTGCCCTGCGAACGGCTGATCCTGGAGGTCACCGAGTCGGCGGTGCTGCGTGGCCAGCAGGTGTCCCGGGCGCTGTACGAACTCGACCGGATGGGCATCCGCCTGGCCCTCGACGACTTCGGCACCGGTGAGTCGTCGCTGAGTCTGCTGCGGGCCTTCCCCGCCTCGATCGTGAAGCTGGACAAGTCGTTCGTGGACGGCATCGAGATCGACGACGGTCAGCCCGCGGCGGCCGGGGCCCGGCAGGCGGTGGCGCGGGCGGTGATCCAGCTCGCGCACGCCCTCGGTCTCGGCACCGTCGCCGAGGGGATCGAGAACCCGGAGCAGGTGACGGTGCTCCGCGAACTCGGTTACACCCTGGGGCAGGGTTTCCACCTGGCCCAGCCGATGACCGCCGACGGGGTGTCCCGCCTGCTGGCGCAACAGTGCGCCGCGACGGTCAGCCGCCCGCCAGCCGGTGCAGACCGGCCGGGTCCGCGATGACGATCCGCCGGTAAGCGGTGCTGATCAGCCCCAGGGCCCGCAGTTCGTGCAGCGCCTTCTGCACCGTTGCGCGGGCGATCGCGATCATCGCGGCCAGCTCCGGCTGACTGAGCGGGACGGCGATCTCGATCCGGCCGTCCGGGGCCGGGCGGCCGCACACCTCGGAGATCTCCACCAGCAGCCGGGCCAGGCGGATGTGCGCGGGAAACGCGGCGAAGTCACTGCGCCGCCGGTTGGCCCAGGTCAGTTTCCGGGCGATCGTCGCCATCACCAGGTTCGACGTGTCCGGGTGGCGGCGCAGGAAGTCCTCGAAGGCGACCCGGGAGGCGACCCCGACCTGAACCGGGCCGCAGGCGGTCACGGTCGCATTGCGCGGCGCCCCGGTCAGCGCGCCGATCTCCCCGATCAGCTCGCCGGGCATCCGGATGCCGAGCAGGGTGGCCTGCCCGTCGACCGCGGTGGTCACCTTGACGAAACCGTTCACCAGGAGCACCACCTGCGACCCGGTGACACCCTCCCGGAGGATCACACCACCCGCCGGATGACGCCGCCGGTCGCAGAGGCCCAGCAACTCGCCGGCGGTGCCGGGGGTGAGCCCGCCCAGGAACGTCGCGGGCGCCCAGCCGGTGGTGGGATCCGGAGTCATCCATCCACTATGGCCGAAGACGAGGTCGAAACTACGGCCGATTCTGCGCCCCGGTCACCTCGTTCAGCACCGTGTCACAGTCGGCGGGCGGGTCGTCGGCACACCACGCCACCCCCTGGTCCGGGCGGGTCAGCACGAACCGGCCGGGCCACGACCCGGGCACCGGCACACCCGTCACCGGCAGATGCCGTACCGGGATGCCCCGCGCCCGCGCCGCCGACACCAGCGACCGCCCGTCCCGGCCGGCACTCAGATCGACCAGGGTGAACTGCGGGCCCAGCCGGTCGAAGACCTGATCACCACCGGACAGCCGGAACGCCGGTGGCCGAAGTCCGGGCGGCCCGGTGCGGGCCGGGTCGAGTTGCGGCGCCTCCTGCCGCAGCGCCTCCGCCATCGCCTGCTGGTCCGCGCCCGAGTCGACCAGCCGCCGGAAACGCCGCCGGGTCTGGAACGCCCGATGGGCCAGCTCCCAGTCGAGCAGTGCCTGCTGCCGCCGTTCGGCCTGGTAGCCGGCGAGCAGCCGGTCATCGGCCCAGCGGCGCACCACGGCGGCGAGCCGCCAGCCCAGATCCACCGCGTCACCGATGCAGGTGTCGACCTCCTCGGCCGGCGCCTCCAGCTGATGGGCGGCCCGCCCGGCGAGGAAGACCCTTCCCCGGCGGTACGACCGGGCGATCGACGCCGTGCCGGTCCGCTGTACCACCGCCACGATCTCCGGCACGTCCTCGCCCAGCCGGGCCCGCAGCAGTTCCGCCGGATCGCCGACGTCGGCGTGACCGTCCGCGGCGACCGGCAGATGAGCCACGCAGATGTCGCCGTAGTGGCCGGCGACCACTGTCACCTCGGTGGTGATCAGCGCGGACGGGTTCGCCCACCGCCCGGCCAGGACCGGACTGCGGAAATAGACGGCGACGTGCGGGCTGGGCGGGCCCAGGTCGTCCATGCCCAGGCCGACACAGCGGCGTACGGTGCTGTCCGCCCCGTCGCAGCCGGCCAGATAGGCCGTCTCGATGACGTGCCGGGTGCCCGCCTCCGCGTCGATCACCGTGGCCCGCACCCGGTCCGGCTCCTCACGCACGTCGGTGACGGTCCACCGGGTCCGCAGGTCGATCAGCGGGTGGCTGCGCAGGGCCCGGCGCAGCCGGACGGTCAGATCCGGGCCGGAGATCAGCAGGTAGGGCTCGATCGGGGCGGTGCCGTCCGCGACCGTGGCGTACGACCGGCGCATCTCGGTGACCGACGGCAGCCGCCAGGCGAGTGCCGGGGACCCGCTGGCCTGGCGGCTCCACAGGATGTCGACGGGCCGGGCCGGGTCCACCCCGTCCACCCGCAGTTCCCGGGTCAGCCGCAGCCGCCGGAGCAACTCCATGCTGCGGCCACTGATCAGCATCGGATCGGGGAATCGGGACGGGCTGCCGGCGCGTTCCACCACGATGCTCGGCACGCCGTGATGGGCCAGTTCCAGGGCGATCAGCGAGCCGGCGACACCAGCCCCGGCCAGCAGCACGGGGGTTCGTGTGGCGGGTGTCGGCATCGAGGTCACCTCGGGGGTTCGGGGATGGCGCGGGTCACCCCGCCATGCTCGGTGCCGAAGGGGGCCTGGCGTATCCCGTATTCACGTGGTTGAGCCGTTCGCACGGGTGACCCGGACGGCTACTTCGGACCGCCGCCGGACGCCGAGTTTGGCGAAGATGTTCCGCAGGTGCGCGTCGACGGTGTGCCGGGAGATGAACAGGGTCTCGGCGATCTCGATGTTCGTCTTCCCCTTCGCCACCTCGTCGGCGACCCGCTGCTCGGCGGGGGTCAGCTCCGGCAGTCGGGTCGCGGCCGGAGCGGTGCCGTCCGGTGTCCCGCCACCCAGCTCGTCCAGCAGTCGTTCCAGCCTGGTCCGGGGCTGTTCGGCGCCGGGCATGGACACCGTGGACAACGCCTCCCGGCACCAGCGCAGCGGCTCCTCGCCCCGTCCGAGCCGGGCCGCGTCCTCCAGCGCCGCGGCCAGGGCGAGGGGCCGGCCGGCCTGCCGGAACTCGGTCACGGCGTGCAGCAGCCCGGCCAGGTCACCACGCCGGATCCCGGCGGCGTGCGCGGCGGCACCGGCCGCCGCATGCGATCCGGGGTTGCGGGCGGCGAGATCCCGGGCCGCCCGGACGACGGCCGCCGCCTCGTCCGGGTGCCCGGTGTCACGGGCGATCCGGACCAGGCCGGCCGCCGCCCCGGGATCGCCGGCCAGCAGCGCGGGACGGTGCGGCAACGCCGCGTAGAGGCCGCGGAGCAGGGTGAACGCAGCCTGCTGATCACCGGTGGCCGCCAACAGGACGGCTTCCGGCCAGAGGACGTCCTCGGGCACCGCGGTCACCCCGTCGGCTGCCAGACCGCGGATCCGTTCCAGTCGCCGCTGTGCCGTGCCGAAGTCACCGCGCAGCACCGCCAGCCGGATCATCGTGCCCAGCAACGGCATGGCCAGCGCGTGCGCCGAGTGTTGCTCGGCGACGGCCAGACCGGATTCGGCTTCGACTTCGGCCTCCTCCAGACGGCCGGTGGCGAAGTACAGGGTCGCCTGGAAATGGTGCCAGAGCGGGTCGGCCCAGCCGCTGCCGAACCGGTCGGACTCGCGCCGGCCGGCCCGGATGACCTGATCCGCCTCGGCGAACCGGTCCAGGGTGATCAGGGCGGCACTGAGCCAGATCCGCGGATGCCGGTGGGCCGCCTCGCCGCCGTGCTCGACGACCAGATCGGTGGCGGTACGGGCGTGGGCGTAGGAGTCGTGCAGCCGGCCAGTGGTGAAGGCGACCAGGCTGCGCCCGGTCAGGCCGAACACGGCCGCGCCGTAATCGTGACTGGCCTGACCGAGGGTGTCGGCCTGGGCGCCGGCCCCGTCGGCCTGCTCCAGTTCGCCCAGGTAGCAGAGGGCGTGCGCGCGGACCGCGTGCAGCCGGGCCCGGACCGCGGCGGGGAGCTCGGGGTGAGCCAGCGCGTCGGCGCAGTAGCGGATCGACATCTCGTTCAGGCCGCCGTGTTTGCACGCCTCGGCGAGGCCCAGCAGCAGCAACGCCTCGGTCTCCGGTTCCAGCCCGGCGCGCAGTGCCTCGTCACCGAGCCGCCGGGCTTCGGTCAGCCGGGCCGCGGAGGCCAGCAGGACGACGGTGTCGGCGATCAGAGCCGGCCGGTCCGGGTCGCCGGGACCGACCGAGTCCAGGGCGCGCAGCATCACGTCGGCCGCGGCTCCGGGCGCGACCCGGGCGATGGTCCCGGCCATCGACCGGACCATCCGCACCGCGTCGGCCGCGCCGGCCCGGCCGCTCTTGAGCTGGTGCTCGGCGATCTCCAGGGCGGGCCGGCCGGAGTCGGAGGTGATCGCCGCGGCCTCGGCGTGCAGTTGTTCGCGCATCAGCCGCGGCACCATGCTGTAGACGGCCAGCCGGACCGAGTCGTGGGCGAACGACAACCGGCCGAGGTGGTCCTCGATCAGGAAGTCGGCCATCGACTCACTGATCAGCGGGTACACCTCCCCGATCGGCTGCCCGGTCAGGCGGGCGGCCTCGTCGGCGCCGAACGGCCGGCCGAACACCGACACCGCCCGCAGCAGCCCGCCGGCCCGCCCGGTGCGGGTGTCGACCACCTCGCGAACCGCTTCGATGAAACTCGGCGGCAGGTCGTCGCCGAGCACCGAGCCGATCCCGTCGGCGACCACCAGCTGCCCGGTCGCGAGCAGGGCCTTGAGCAGTTGTTCGGTACGCAGCGGGTTGCCACCGCAGGACGCGGCGAGGGCTACCACGGTGTTGTCCACCCGGGCGCCGACCAGGTCCGCGCTGAGCCGGGCGATGTCCGGTTCGCTCAGGACGCCGAGCCGGATCGGCGGGCCACCGTCGCGGGACAGCCGCTGGATCAGCTGGTGACCGGGCCGGTCCCGGTCGTCAGCGGACGGTGGGCGGTGCGACAGCAGCCAGCGCACCGGTGACGACTCCAGGGCCGGGATCAGCTCCCGGATGGCGAGAGCGCTCAGCTCGTCCATCCACTGGGCGTCGTCGATCACGATCAGTAACGGACGCTGCCGGGCCGCCTCCTCCAGCGAAGCGCGCAGCCGCTGGAGTGTGCCGAACGGGTCGGATCGTTCCGGTTCCCGGTGCGCCAGCCAGCCGAACGCCTCCGTCGCCGGAGCGCAGTCCCGTAACGCACCGGCCAGGGTGACCAGCGGCGCCGCCTGATCGAGATGGAACGCCTCCCGGACCGCGACCGTGATCTGCCGCTCGGTGGCCAGGCCGATGACCGCCCGCAGCAGCCGGGACTTGCCGATACCGGGCGGCCCGGTCAGCGTGTGCCAGCCACCGGCGCCGGCTGCGGTGTCGTCCAGAACACGGCGGAGCTGTGCGACCTCGGCATCCCGGCCGAGAAGGCGACGGCTCGACTTCATGGAGAACCCCGTCAAGGTGTCGAACGCGGACGGCCCTGTTCCCCCGTGATGGCCCGTGTCGATCTGACTGAATATCTATCACAGTCGAATCCACGGGTGACACCGTCCACCCGCTACCGCAACTACCCGAACGGCCGGGCCACCCTTCCAGAATGGCTCTGATCAGCGTTTCCACCCAGTCACCCACACGATCGTGCAGTGGGCCGGGGCCGTCGCCGTCGTTAGCTTCGGTCATCGATGGTGATGACGACCCGATCAGGGGGTGTTGCGATGTACGGGAACGAATCCTTCGGGCGGCGGTTGCGCCTCGGGAGTCTGCACCGGCGTGGCGGTTCCGGGCTGCTGCTGGTGCCGCTCGACCACGCGGTGGGCTCCGGACCGCTGCGGCCGGCCGGTGACCTGGACGCGCTGATCGCGCGGCTGGCCGAGAACGGTGCCGACGGGGTGGTGCTGCACAAGGGAGCCGTCCGTCGGGTCCGCCCGGCCCGGTTCCGGGATCTGTCGCTGACGGTGCAGCTCAACGCGAGCACCGCGATGGCCGCCGACCCGGACGCGAAATATCCGGTGGCGACCGTGGAGGAGGCGTTGCGGCTGGGCGCCCACGCGGTCAGCGTGCACGTCAACATGGCCTCCCGGACCGAGGCCGCCCAGATCGCGCACCTGGCCCGGGTCGCCGAGGACTGCGATCGGTGGTCGGTGCCGCTGCTGGCGATGATGTACGTGCGGGGTCCCGCGGTCCGCGACAGCCGGTCCGCCGACCTGGTGGCGCACGCCGTCGCCGTCGCTGCGGAGATGGGCGCCGACCTGGTGAAGACCGCCCTGCCGGAGAACCCGGAGGCGACCGCCCGGCTCCTCACCGCTGCCGGTGTCCCGGTGCTCGCGGCCGGTGGTGTCCCGGAACCCGGCCCGGAGGCGGTTCTCGGCCGGATGTCCGCGGCGATGCGGGCCGGTGCCGCCGGAGTCGCGGTGGGCCGCCTGGTGTTCACCGCCGTCGACCCGGCCGCCGTGGTGCGCCGGCTCTCCGCCGTCGTGCACGACCGCACTCCGGTGGCCGTCGGATGAGCGCCGTGACGCGGGACCGGGACTGCTGGATCGACCTGCGGCAGGCCGGTGAGTGGCGGCGCGAGGTCGCCGAGGAGGCCGTTCACCTGCGGTTCGAGGCGATCGTGACGGATGATCCGGCGGACCTGGCCGGGTTGCCGCCGACCGTGACCCGGGTCCTCGTGGTGACCGGTGACGAGCTGCCGGACAGCTTCGGTGACGCCGACCTGGTGCTGGCCGACCCCGAACTGCACGGTGATCCGGCACGGCTCGCCGCGGCCCATCCGGGTATCCGGTTCGGCAGCCGGGTGGACGTCACCGACGCCGCGAGCCTGGACCTGGCGTGCGAACGGGTCCGCCGCGACGAACTCACCGTGCTGCGGTTCCACGACCCCACCCACATCCCGCTGGAGATCGTGCTGGCCGCCGCCGACGGTGCGGACGGCCGGATCATCACCGAGGTGACCGGGATCGACGAGGCCTCGGTGCATCTGACCGTGCTGGAACGCGGCCCGGACGGGATCCTGCTGCGACCGGGCGGCCCCGGCGACGCCACCAAACTGGCCGAGGTGGTCCGGCGCGGCTCACCAGACCTGGACCTGGTCACCCTCACCGTCACCGGGATCCGGCACGTCGGCTCCGGCGAACGGGCCTGTGTGGACACCTGCTCCCACCTGGGGCAGGACGAGGGCATCCTGGTCGGGTCCCGGTCCCGGGGACTGCTGCTGTGTGTGAGCGAGACCCATCCGCTGCCGTACATGCCGATGCGGCCGTTCCGGGTCAACGCCGGGGCGATCATGTCGTACACCCTGGCCGACCACCAACGCACCCGTTACCTGTGCGAACTGCGGGCCGGCTCGACCGTCCTGGCGGTCCGTGCCGACGGCCGGACCAGGCCGGTGACGGTCGGCCGGGTCAAGATCGAGACTCGGCCGCTGCTCGCGATCGACGCGGTGGCCCCGAACGGGGAACAGCTCAACATCATCGTGCAGGACGACTGGCACGTGCGCCTGCTCGGCCCCGGCGGGGTGGTGCACAACTCCACCGAACTGAAACCGGGCGACGAGGTGCTCGGGCACCTGCCCGGCCGGGAACGGCACGTCGGCTATCCCATCGACGAACTGTGTCACGAGCTGTGACCGGCCTCGGCGACTGGGGAGACCGGGCCGGACTCGCCAAGATCCAGGACGAGCTGCTGGCGGGCACCCTGGCCGCGGCCTCGGCCTCGGCGTTCTACCAGCGGTACCGGGACGGGGTGCCGGGCAGCCGGAGTGAACTCGCCGACTATCCGCTGACCAGCAAGGCCGACCTGCGGGACGCGTACCCGTTCGGGATGCTCGCCGTGGACCGGTCCCGGCTGGCCACCTACCACGAGTCCAGTGGCAGCACCGGAACGCCGACGGCCTCCTACTACACCGCCGCCGACTGGACCGACCTGATCGAGCGTTACTCGCGGATGCACGTCGGCATCCGGCCGTCCGACACGTTCCTGGTCCGGACGCCGTACGCGCTGATGCTCACCGGGCACGTGGCGCACGCCGCCGCGCTCGCGAACGGGGCCACCGTGGTGCCGGCCGACAACCGGTCGCTTGCCACCCCGTACGCCAAAGTGGTCAAGCTCTTGCACGACCTGAACGTCACGCTGACCTGGTCGCTGCCGACCGACACCCTGCTGTGGGCGGCCGCGGCCGAATGCGCCGGACTCCAGCCCGGCCGAGATTTCCCGGAGTTGCGGGCCCTGCTGGTCGCGGGTGAGCCACTGAGCCCGGCCCGGCGGAACCGGATCGCGGGGCTGTGGCGGGCGCCGGTCGTGCAGGAGTACGGCGCCAGTGAGACCGGGGGGCTGGCCGGTGAATGCCCGTTCGGCAACCTGCACCTGTGGGCCGACCGGGCGATCTTCGAGGTGTACGACCCGGCGACCGGCCGGATCACCCCCGAAGGCACCGGGGAACTCGTGGTCACCCCGCTGTGCCGGGAAGCGATGCCGCTGCTGCGCTATCACATCGGCGACCGGGTCGAGGTGACGTTCCCGGACTGCCCGTGCGGATGGACGCTGCCGGTGGTGCGGGTGCTCGGCCGGTTCGACGCCGGAGCCGGGATCACCCAGGTCGGGCTGGAGGAGGTGGTGTTCGGGCTGCCCGCCGAATACGGGGTGCTGTTCTGGCGGGCCCGGCACACGACGTCCGGACTGCTGGTGCAGATCGAGGTTCCGGACCGGCACCGGGACGCCGCGATCGCCGCACTCGGCAGTGCCATCGGAACGGCGTACGACATCGAATGCCTGGTCGAAGGGGTGCCCCTGGTGTCGGAACGGGTGCTGACCGCGATGCCCGAGGTGATGAAACCCCGCAGTCTGTTCACCGCGGACGAGGACTGGGACCGGGCCCTGCGCTACTACTGAAAGGGATTGATCGTGCGAATCGGCATCGTGGGTGCGGGAATCGGTGGCCTGACCACCGCGCTCGCGCTCACCCGCCAAGGCGCCGACTGTGTCGTCCTCGAACAGCGGCCGGAACCCGCCGAGGACGGCACCGGCATCCAGATCTCACCCAACGCCGCCGCCGCACTGCTCGGCCTGGGTGTCCGACTGGACTTCGCGGTCCCGGTGGCGTCGCGGGAACTACGCCGCTGGGCGGACGGCACGGTGCTCGGCCGGACCGACCTGAGCCGGTACCGTGTGCCCTATCTGACGATGCGGCGCGGGCAGCTGACCGAGGCGCTCCGCGAGGCGCCCGTCCACTTCGGCCGCCGGTGCGTGACGGTGTGTGACGACGGGGCGGGTGTGGTGCTCGGGTTCACCGACGGTACCGAGGACCGGTTCGACGCGGTGATCGGCGCGGACGGCCTGCATTCGGCGGTGCGCGCCGCCGTCGGGCCGGCGGACCCGCGATACAGCGGGCTGGTGGCGTCGCGTGCGGTGCTGCCGTCGGCCGGGCCGCACCGGGTGACGGTGTGGCTCGGCCCCGGACGGCACTGCGTCACCTACCCGATCGCTCCCGGCCTGCTGAATCTGGTCGTCGTGACCCCGGCAGATCAACCCCCGGACCGGCCGGTACGAGTGACCGGCGACCGTCTGCTGCCCTACTTCGACGGGTGGCACCCGGCCGTGCGTGAACTGATCGATGCGGCGGGCGAACTGGAACAACGAGCGTTGTACGACCTGCCGCCCGTGTCGCCGTGGTGTCGTGGGCGGGTGATGCTGATCGGGGACGCCGCGCATCCGATCCTGCCGTTCATCGCCCAGGGTGCGGCCCAGGCCATCGAGGACGCCGTCACCCTGGCCCGATGTACGGACCTCAGCGGGTTCGAGGCGCTGCGCCGGGACCGGGTCCGGCAGGTCTACGAGATGTCCCGGGCCGGTCTCCGGGTGCATCACCTGCCGGACGGCGCCGAACAACGCATCCGGGACGCAGCCCTGGCCACCGCCGATCCGGGGGCGCACGACTGGCTCTACCGCCCCCGCTCCTATGCGGCCGGGTCCTGACCGGCGCTCCCGGCCGGGCTGCGGCGGGTGTTCTCGGCCGAGCTGCGGTCGACGTTCCCGGCCGGGCTGCGGTCGGTGTTCTCGCGGCGGCGCAGCAGGGACACCAGTTCGACCCGGGAGGTCAGCCCCAGCTTCCGGAAGATCTGCCGCAAGTGGAAGCTGACGGTGTGCGGCGACCGGCTGACCCGTGAGGCGATCTGCCGGTTCGTCAACGCCAGCCCTACCAGCCCGGCGATCTCCAGTTCCCGATCACTGAGCGCACCCCAGTCGGCGACCACTACCGGCCGCTCCCGCCGAGCCGCCGCCGGGGCCTTGTTGGCATGCGGGGGCCGGTGGGAATACGAGGCCTGGTTGGAGCGCGGGGCCTGGTTGGTGCGTAGAGCCTGGTCGGAGTGCAGAGCCGCGACCACGGCACCCGGCAGGGAATCCTCGACCACCGGGCGCGCCAGCTCGTGACAGAACGAGATCACGTCCCCGGCAGCGACCAGGAAACCCGCCTCGAACGCCTCCTCGATCGCCGGCAGCAAGCCGATCACCGTGCCGCCGAGCAGCGCACCCAGCCGGGCCGGCGGAAACGGCGACCGCAGCGTGGACGCCGCCTGCACCAGATGCCGAGCACCCGGCGACAGCCCCGCGAACCGCCCCGCCAACCGGGCCCGGAACCGGTGCGGCAGCCGGAACGGATCCGGCACCGCGACCCCGTCGACGACCCGGAGCAGACCCTCCGCCCGCAGATCAGCGACCAGTCGCACCACCGCCCCCGGCCGTCCCGCCGCCACCCGGGTCAGATCCATCAGCCGGGCACCCGCCCGAACCCCCGGAAGAGCGACCGCGAGCAGCCGCCGGACCTCACCCGCCGGCAGCGGCCCCAGCAGAACCCGGTGCGTCTCGGCAACCTGCCAGCCCGCACCTGCCGAGTCCGGGTGCCGCGCCAGCGCGGCCAGGTCGGTGGTGACCACCAGCAGGGCGGAGTTGCGGACCAGAGCGACCCGATCCGGTTCGGCGGTCACCGTGGCGCCCTTCTGCCGGCCCACCTCGGCGACCTCCCGCAGCAGACGGGCCCGGCCGCTGTCCGGAGGCCCCTCGACGAGAAGCACGGCGGGGCGGTCCGGTGCCACCCAGTCCAGCAGGGCGGTGCAGAACCGCATCTCACGATCACGGCCGATCAGGGGAAGTACCTGTGCCATCGGATCCTCCTCGTAAGGTCGGATCCGATGGTGTGGGCGGCGCGTCCCGGAAACCCGCTAGAAGTAGCGCATTCGCCGAATCTCCGAGTCGTCTGTCGCACAGCGGACTCCGGCCTTGTCGGCCAGTGTGTCAGTTGTGGGTGGTCAGGCGGTTGCGTCGGCCACCGGGGACGGGTGGCGGGTGTGGGCGGGTGTGGTGACCCAGCCGACGGCGCCGATTGTCAGGTACAGGCCGCCGAACCACCAGAAGGCCGCGAACAGGAAACCCGCGTCGAGCAGTGCGGAGATCATGGAGACAGTGCCCAGCAGGGCGATCACCCCGTACGCCGCCCGGATCTGGAAAGCGCACAGCACACCCAGGGTGACCGGGCCGGCGATGTAGAGCAGTGCCGCCAAGCTCAGGACCGGGATCATGTCCTGGCCGACCGCGCCGACGCTCGCCAGGCCGGGGAGCGCGACGAGCAACCCGGCGGTGAAGTGCCACAACCGGACCGCGAGCGGGCCCCGCCGGCGCCGTTGCCGCCACGGCACGATCGCCGCCGCCCAGAGCAGCAGATCCATCGGGACGTAGTGCAGACCGGTCGCGGGGAAGGTGGCGCCCGAGTAGACCGTCACGAGGATCGCGACCGTGGTGTCGGCCGCCGGGCGCAGCCGGGTGGGCAGGGCGAACGGCAGCGCCGCGAGCAGGGCCGGGACCAGGGCGAGCAGTGCGGCGCCGACCGGGAACGTGTTGTCGCCGGACTCCGAGGTTCTCAGGAAGCTGACCCAGCCGGCGGTCAGCACGCCGACCGTCACGGCGATCGCGCGGAGCCGGGGGTCGGGATCCACCCGGGACTGCCGGGGATCAGTTTCGGACATGGGCTCGCTGGTCATGGTTCCTCCGGTGTCAGCTCCCCGACGTACGGCGGGATGCGGTGTCACACCGCCGTGAAGACTCAATCAGGTGAGCGGGGTCCGATGGGCCGGATCCGACCGGTCCGGCTCGCCGATGGCGGAGACGTCCGGGGCCGTCCGGTGATCCCGGCGACCGGCCCGGAACGGCGCCGCGTGGCCGTTGCCGCCTGGCCGGGCTTTGTGCTGGCGGAGGATATCCCGCGAAGTTGGAACGCCGGGTGGCGCCGGGCCCGGCGCCCGGTGCGGGTGAGTCAGGCTCGGTACACAGCGGGGAACGGTTAAGATCGACACCCCGTCGAACGGAGGGGCGGAGTCGGATGGCGCTGCCGTGGTGGCTCGGCGGGCGTCGCCGGCCGGCTGGTTCCCGGTCGCCCGCGCAATACGACCTGTTCGTGGAGTGGCACGGCTCCGCCGCGGTCGTCTCGCACTCCGGTGATCAGCCGCTCCTGCTCTGGCGACTGCTGCGTAACGCCGCCACCCCGTCCGGTGACGTACTGGTGATGACCTCGGACCTGGCCGTCCGTGACCCCGCCTGCGGGGCGGTGCTGCGCGGTGCGGTGGAGGCGGCGGCCCGGGTCTGGGGTGCGGAGCGGGTCTGGGTGGCCGCCGACGGGATCGGCCGGCCCGACGACGCGCACGCCACCTGGCTGATGCGGCTAGCCGAACGTACCGGCGTCGAACTGCTCGCCCCCGACGGTCCGGTGCACGTCACACCGGATGGCACGCTCTACGCCGCGGGCGGCACCGGGGCCTGGGGCTGGCGGTCCTTCCGGCCCGGCACGGTCTGCCCGGTCGTCGGCAACCGGCACCCGATCCCGGACTGGGAGCACGCCCTCGCCGACCGTCCGGTGGCGCTGCCGGGCCTGGTCGCGGATCCGCTGCCCGCGGGTGTGCTGATCCGGGCCTCCACCGCGGCACCGGCCGTTCCCGGTGATCCCGCCTACGACCTGCCGGTCGACCCGCGGGGCCCGGCACTGGTCCTGCGGCACATCGGCGAGCCGCCAGTGGATCCCGCGTACCTCGCCGGCCTCTTCACCGGGCTGCCCGCCCACTCCGTCGTGCGTATCGAGACGGGGCTTCTCGATCCGGCTCGGGCGTTGCCCCGCTCCGACTGGCTCGACAGCCTCGCCGCGAACATCGACAGTCTGCGGGGCGGGCCGGTCGATGTGTTCCGGGATCCGTTCCGTGGCCCGGCGGCACCGGCCGGCCCACGCCGGTCCACCGGCGACGGACCCGCGCTCATCGGGCGGGGCTGGGTGCGGACCGGGGACCGGCTCTACCGGCACGCGGCCGAGGACGAACTGCTGGCCGAGGTGATCCCGGCCGGGATCCTGCTGCGTGCGGCCGGTGCGTACGAGCCTGACGGGCTGGCCTTCGTCGAACCTGACGACGGCGTGCTAGCCCTGGACGCCGCCGCCTCCGATCGGCTGGTCGAGATGCTGTGCCGGGTGGTCGCCCGGACCTCCGGCGAACCGGGACTCGTGGTGACCGGGTCGGCTGACCATCCGGGGGCGGCCCGGCTGGCCGCCGCGTTCGGTGCCGCGGCCGCGCCGTCGCTCGCCGCGGTGGCACACAGGACCGGTCATCCGCTGGTCCAGATCTCGACCGCGGCGCGCCGGGTGGCCCTGCCACTGCAGGCCGCCGAGCGGTCGAGCCCGGCGGCGCCGGAGGAGCAGATCGTGCCGCTCGTCTGGTCCGGGGCCGGGGAGGCGGTGCCGGCCACCCGTGCCCCGACCGCCGGTACCGGATTGCCGACCTGGGCGGGCGGATCGTCCGTCCTGCCGGTCGTGTCGCCGGGTGCGGCGGCGGTCACTGCCACCGATACCGGCGAGTGGTCGGACGAATGGATGGTGGGGGAGTCGCCGACGCCCGAGGAGCCCACCGCGGGATGGGCGCGACCGGACACCACCGCCGCCACCTCGGGCTGGGAGACGGCGACGGCCGCACCTCTGGTGAGTGAGTTCTGGCAGACGCCCGCTGTCACCGCGCACAGCACGGCCGGCCCCCCGGTTGCCGGGACTTCGGCATGGTCCGGAGCGCCTGCGCAGACCACGCCGGTTGTCGGGACCTCGGCGTGGTCCGAAGCACCTGCGCAGTCGTCGCGGACTGCCGCCGCGCAAGCCGTGGCTGGGGAGCAGGCACCGGTGCAGGCCACGGCCGGTGCTCAGGCGCAGGGTGTGCCGGTCCGGCCGGCCGCACGGGCCGAGTCGCCGAAGGCCGCCGCGCCGGACCCGGTCGCCGGTCCCGGTGCGCCGGACTTCGGGCAGCTCCCGGGGGCGCCGGACCCCGGCCGTCTGCCGCCGGACCTGCCCCCGCTCGCGGCGACGCGGCCGGACACGGTGATGCGCCCGCCCATGATCACCAGTTCCGGGCCGGACCTCGGGACCGCCGACTTCGGGGCCGCCGACTTCGGCCCGCTGCCGGACCTGCCCCCGCCCGCCGTTCCGTCGCCCCCGCCGGGCCCGGTCGTGATGGACCCCGCCGCTGCCGAGCGCTACGTACTCGCCGCCGGAAGCCCGATCCCGGACCGGTCCAGCACCACCGCCGAACAGCGGGAGTTCACCGCCGCGCTGGGCCCGGCGTACACCGACTCGATCACCACGGTGAACGCCGCGCTGGCCGCCTGGCCCGCGCTGCGCCAGGACTCCTCCCTGGCGGCGAAGACCGATCTGGTGGCGGTGCGGCTCTACTTCGGCAGCTCACCGGTGGGCGCCGGGCCGCTCAACCTGGGGTTGCGCTCAGGCCGTGCCCCGGCACTGCCCGGCTACCTGTCGTGCCTGGCCTCCGGGCTGCGCCGGTTGCCGCCGTGCCGTCGGGCGATGCTCTGTCAGGGACGGCTCGACGTACCGGCCCGGCAGCTCTACCCGGAGGGCACGATGCTCGTCGAGCCCGCGTTCCGCAACGTCAGCGGCGCCGGGGACATCGCGGTCGCGGGTGCCGACGTCGACTATCTGGTCTGGTCGCGTACCGCCAGGCAGGCCGGGGCGCTGTCCGAGCACCAGGAACTCGACGAGGCGGTCTTCCTGGCCGGGGCCCGGTTCAAGGTGCTCGCGGTCCGGGAGGGCAAGCCCCGGGAGTCCGAGGACGTCACGATCCCCGGTACCGCGGTGCTGCTGCGGGAGGTTCTGCCCGGCGAGCAGTCCGGGCCGGGTTTGGACGACGCGGACCGGACCGCGCTGAGCCGCCTGGAACGGGCGCTGAAGCGGCGGCACGCGGTCGCCCCGCGGGCCCTCACCGACGCCGAGGCGATCGACCGCCTGCTCGGGCCGCCGATGGGCTATGTGGACGTTCGGGCGGGCTCGGCCTGAGGCCACGCCACGGCGTGCCGCGAACGTTGCGAGGGATTCCCCGCAACCTAACGGTCCCGGGAGTCCCCGGCGAGGTCAAAAGCCGGATCAAGACCCCATGCTGTTGGTACGGGTGGGTAGCTGAGTGTCGAAACAACGGGGGTGTCTCAGGTGTCATCGGGACCGATCGAAACCCCTGAGACCAGCGAGTACGCCGGTCACGACACCGCGGTGAACGGCTCCGGAACACGGCGGTGCGCCCTGGTCGCGCCCGCGTGCGCCGCTTAGCGGGAGCGTTCTGCCGTGGACACGCCGATCCCCGACTGGCTCAACGACATCCTGGAGTTCACGATCGGCCAGCGCTGGCCGACCGGTAGCGAGAGCGGGATGCGCGAGCACTCCTTCGAGTGGGAGAACCTGCGCGACACCCTCGATGCCGCGAAGGAGGTTCTGGCACTCCAGCGCACTGCGGTACCGGACGTGATGACCGGCCAGTTCGCCACCGGGGTCACCGACTCGATCAACCAGCTCATCAACTATGTCGACGAGCTGCGTGGCAGCGTCGACAAGATGCGTAAGGACCTGAAGAACGGCGCCGCCGATCTCCAGGAAACCAAGATCATGATCGTGGTCCAGCTGGTGCTGCTCGCGATCCAGCTCGCCTGGCTGATCGCCTCGCTTTTCGGCGCGCTGGCGATCCCGGCCGTGGTGGCGGGCTTCCGGGCCATCATCACCGCGATCCTGCGGCAGGTCTTCGTCGAGATCGCCCAGGAGCTGGCCGAAGAGCCGTTGCTGATGCTGATCATCCAGGCCGTCCAGGACCACAAGGACTACCGCGAGGGTATCGACTGGGACAAGATCGGCAAGGCGGCGATCCAGGCCGCCATCGGTGCCGCGGTCGGCGCGCTCACGAACGTCGGTGCCGAGATCGCCATCGCCGCCGCCGCGAAGCGATGGGCGAAGATCGACCGGAAAGACCTCGACGGCACGGTCTACATCAAGAACGACTGGGTCTTCCGGGGCGGAACGATCTTCGGCAAGGGCGCCAGCCAGGCCGCGACCGCGATCCCCGGCGAGATCCTCGGGCAGCTGGCCGTCGGAGCGCCGATCGACGTCCGCTGGGGCACGGCGACCAGCGCGTTCGTCAGCGGTCTGCACGAGAACAACGCGGCCAGCCCGCAACAGTTCCTCGACGACCTCAACATCGAGAGCAAGAACGGGTTCGACGAGGCGTTCCGCCCGCTCGGCGACACCGACGGCGGCGGCGACCACTTCGGCGACCACGGCGAGGACGGCGACGGCACCGGCGGCCAAGGCGGCACCGGCGAGGATGACGACGCGACGGTGATCGGCGACGATGACGAGTCGCTGCTCGGTGCCGACGATGCCGAGGAGGGCTGGGACGACGACGCCGCGGAGACCGAGACGATCGCCGAGGAACTGGAGGAGGACGAGGAGCACCTGCTCGGCGGCTCCGTCGCGGATTCCGTCGCGGGCGATTCCGACTCCGATTCGGACTCCGGCGAGTCGTTCGGTTTCGACGGTGACGGGCGCTTCGACGACGAGGAACTCGGTCTCGGTACGGGCTCCGGCGCGGCAGCGGCCGGCGTGGTCGCGGCGGCTGGTGGCGCCGGGGCTGCGCTCGGGGCCGGAGCGGGCGCGTTGGGCGGAGCGACGAACAACGCGCAGGGCGGCGCGGGCAACAGCCGGGGCACCGGCGCGGACGGCCGGGCCAACACCGCCGATGGTCGTGGCGCAACCGGTGAGGGCCGCGGCGCGAGCGGTGAGGGCCGCGGCGCGAGCGGCGAAGGTCGTGGCGCGAGTGGTGAGGGTCGTGGCGCGAGCGGCGAAGGCCGTGGCGCGAGTGGTGAGGGCCGTGGCGCGAGTGGTGAGGGCCGGGGCGCGAGTGGTGAGGGCCGGGGAGATGCCGGTGCGAACGGGTTCGGCAGTGATAAGGCGGCGGCCGAGGCATTCGACAATGCCTTCGGGGGCAGTGATGCGACGGCGAACGGGAACGGTTTTGCCTCGATCGCTGATGTCGAGAGCGCGTTCGGGAATGCTGAAGTAGGTGGTTCCGGGACGGAGGGTGCCGCCGACGGTGCGTTCGGGGACTCCTTTACTGAAACCGGTGACAACGGGTTCACCACCGAGACGGATGGTGTCAGCGAATCTGAGAACTCGTTCTCCGCGGACCGGGGGGAAACGTCGGAGAGTGACGTTCTCGGCGGCGATGCGAACGACACGCTCGGCGAAGGCACGACCAACTCGGTGGGCGGCGGCGCGACCACCGCAGTCGGTGGCGGGGCGACCAATATCGCCGGTGGTGGTACGAACAACACCACCGGTGGTGGCACGAACAATGCGGCTGGTGGGGCGAACAACGCTGCTGCTGGTGGGGCGAACTCGGGCGGGAACTCGAGTGCTGCCGGGGGTGTGGGTGGTGGTACGAATGTTCGCGCTGACATCGATGTCGAGTCGGGAACCTGGGGCGACGGCGATTCCTACCATGATGGTAGTTCTGACGTCAGTGACGTCTCTGATATCGGCAACATGGCCGATTTCGAGACGGACTCCGATGTCAGTGACCTCAGTGATCTCGGCAATCCCGAGGACCTGGCTGACGGGTTTGATGGATTCGGCGATGACGATTCCGTGGTGGGTGACTCCGGCGACGGCCTGGATGTCGGTACCGCGTCCGGATTTCCCGATCTGGGGGACTCCGGATTCCTCGACTCCGATGGGGACACCGTTTTCGGATCTGACGCGGAATCGGCGGTCGACCGGTCGGACCACGTCAATTCTGATGTGGATTTCGACTCCGAATCGGATTTCGACTCCGACTTCGACGAGAGGGGCGGTACCGACAGCGAGCAGTCCGAGGGCTTCGGTGGCCGGTCGGGGCAGTCCACGACCGTCGGTGGAGGCTTCCAGGCGCCCGCGGCCGAGACCTCGCAGCGCGGCGATCAAAGTGGCCGGACAGCCGATGCCGGGAACCGCACCGATACTGGGAACCGCACCGACGTCGGCAAGACCGACGGCCGCCAAGGGGAGTCGCAGGTTCGGGGTACCGGCACGGGCACTCCGCCGACCGTCTCCACCACTGTCTCTGAGTCCGGTAAGTCCCCGGACTCCACGTCGGCCGAGACGACACAGGGAACGCCGGACGAACCGCACAAGGGTGTCGTAACGGAGAGCGCGAGCGACGAGATCGCCAGCCCGGACCTGCTGCCGGATCGTGCACAGCACGTCCAGAACGCGACCGTCGACGGTGCCCTCGCCGCGCCGGAATCCTCGGGAGTCACGCAGACCCAGCCGGTCACGCAGACCCAGGTCAACAGCCAGGCCCAGCCCAACACACAGGCCCAGCCGAATGTGCAGGGCCAGCCGAACGTGCAGGGTCAGGGGCAACTGGCGACTGACGGCCAGTCGGATGCGAAGGCGGGTGCCGACGATCTGGCGTCTCCGTCGCAGGAGACCGGGCCGGAGACCCAGAGCACGTTCACGCAGTCGGAGACCGATCAGCCTGACCGGGTCGACCAGGTGCTTCCGGAGTCGGAGATTCCGGAGCAACGTTCGCAGGACGCTTCGGAGACCCTGGAGGAATCGCCGGCCACAACGGCGTCACCGGACTCGCTGGGCAAGGCGGATTCGCTGGGCAAGGCGGATTCGCTGGGCAGGGCGGATTCGCAGGGCAAGGGGGCGGCGCCGGAATCCGGTCGGCCGACTGCGCAGCAGCGGGCCGAGTTCCGTGAAGTGCCGCACCAAACCGATCCGGGCCGGGCACCGGTGCGGCAGGTGACCAGTCAGGACACCACTTCGGTGGCGGATCCGTCGGTGCGGCCCCGGTCTACGGAGTCGCGGACCGACAGCACGCCGAACCGGGACGACACGCGGAACCAGGATGACGAGCAGATCACCGACGGTGATGTCGTCGTGGTGCCGCTGCTGGTTGCGGGAGCGGCTGCGGCTTCGGTGTCGGCGCGGTCGGCGCCCGTACCCAATGGGCTCGGTCCTGATGGGTTGAAGTCGGCGGACGCTGACGGTGACTCGGTTGATCTGGAGAGCCGGGACGGCGCAGACGGTGGCGTGACCCTTTCGCGGGACGCCACGTCGGGGCTGGCCCGGGACGACGTGGCGGGTGCGGTTCCGGCGGATCGCAGCAGGTGGGTGCCGGTCGGCTGGGCGCGGGACGCGGGGGAGACGCTGACCCGGCGGCCGTGGCTGAGCAAGTCGGTGATCAACCCGGAGAACTCCACTTTGAACTGCGTCTTCGCCTCGCTGGCGACGGACATGCGTGTGCAGTCGAAGGGCCGGGGCACCTACCTGGCGCCGGCGTCGGTCGCCACTGAGGTGGGCGTGTTGTCCTGGTACGCGGGGCAGCCGCTGCGGACCGTCGGCGGTTTCGACGCGATCATCCAGTTCATGCGGGACGCCCCGCCCGACGCGTCCGGCATCGTGGTCGTCAACGGGGCCGACGGCGAGCTGGCGCACGCGTTCAACGTGTTCCGCGATGACGACGCGGACGGCACGATCCGGGTCACCTTCTGGGACGGGCAGACCGGTGAGCCCGCGATGGTCCCGCCGGAGACGTCCCAGGTGCGGTTCGTGGACACGTCGAAGAGCCTGTCCAGCGACCGGCCGGGCCCGGCCGGGCCGTCCGTGCCGGTACCGGCGGTCGATCCGGCCCTGGACCTGGCCGGTTCGGGGCAGTACGACAACGACTACACCGGTGCCTTCGACAACACCGGCGCCGGGTCCAGCTCCGCTCCGGATGGTGGGGAGCCGGCTCGCTACATCCCCGTGCACACCGACGCCACGGGGCCGGTTCCGGAGCCGATCACCGCGGGCATGCTCCTGCTGACCAACGAACCGCCGATGTCGGACGAGGAGTCGGACTCCGAGACGGAGACCGTGACACGGGACGGGCCGGGCCCGGACGCGTACCGCGCGGCGGCGGACGCCTTCCCGTGGCAGGACGGGCGCTATGTCATCTTCTCGCACGGCACCTCGGAGGGGCCCTACTCCGAGTACTCGCGCCGCACCCCGGACGGCCCCGTCATCGAGAACATGACGATTCCCCCGGAGTCGGTGTACTCGCTGGCCGGTTTCGACGAGCGGTCTGAGGACCCGCTGCAGGAGACCGTCATCGCCTCCTGCGAGGTCGGTGCCGAGACCGACTCCCGCACCAGCTGGCCCGCCAAGTACGTGTGGCTGACCGGCCGGCGGGTCAAGGCGCCGTCGCGTGAGGTCCAGATTCTCCGGGACAACAGTTCCATCGTCTCCCTCGACGTCCGCCGCGACCGGAACGACCGGCCGATCCAGGACAGCCGGGGCCGGCTGACCTACCTCAACGGGCACTGGAACACCTACGATCCGATCTTCGATCAGGTCACCGGTGAGATCATCGATGTCGTCGTCACCCGGTCCCGGGACCGTTTCCTGCCTCCGGTCGGCACACCGCCGGTTCCCTCGTTCCGGCCGGCCCCGGCTAGTACCCCGATGCCCCTCGCCGCCTTCCAGGGACTGTCGCTCGAGACGGACGTTCCGGGGGAGTACTTCGCCGGCCCGAGCGACGACTACACGGACGTGATGGTCGCCGGGATCGAGCTGGCCTCGCCGGACTCGGTGTGGAGAGGGCTGGCCGCGGTGCCGTTCGGGTCCGTGCCGGGCCTGCAGCGGTTGGCCGGCGCGCTGCCGGACGAGGCGGCACGGCTGGGCGACCGGATCCTGCCGACCCTGCCCGCCGGGCCGGATTCGACGGCTCGGGCGGCCTGGGAGTCGTTCACCGATGCGGCGGACGGCCTGGTGGTGTACCTGGCCGGCCCGCAGCGACCGGAGGGGACACGCACCTTCGTCGAGAACGTGATCGCGGCGTACGACTTCGCTCGCCTGACCATCGCCGGCGAGCTCGGGCTGGATCCGGACTCGGCCCTGTTCCGGATGCTGCTGCCGTCGTCGGCCGAACTGGTGGACAGCCTGGTCCGGCCGGACCAGGAACGCCGGTCGCCGATCCCGCGGAACGACGGCCCGGCCCGGCCGGGCTCGCACGACGTCCGGGTCAACATGGTCACCTCGGTCGACGAGGGCGGTCCGTCCCGCCTCGCTCCCGACGACAGCGACATGGAGATCACCCCGGTAGTCGACGACAACGACAACGACGGCGATCTCGCGGTCCTCTCCGACGATGACGGCGATGACGGCGACACCACTACGGATCCCGAGGAGACCAGGGAGACGATCAAAGCGGCGGACCGGGCCGCCCGGTTCCTGCCGCTGGTCCCGATCGGGCTGCGCGGGGCCTCGGTGGGAACCGGCCGGACCGGCGGCCCCGAGCTGCGGCTGCGCACCAGCCGGGGCAGCTCGCCGCTCGGCACGGACATCGGCCGGGTACCGATCCGCCTGGTCGCCGCGCTTCCTCCGGGCACGGACCCCGACACCGTGGTCATGCTGCGCGACGACGCGGACGGGGCGGAGATCCAGATCCGGCGGGGTGCCGACGGCGACCGGATCGCGGCACAACTCTCCGGGGCGGTCGCGTCCTGGCTGGCCCGCCGTCCCGATGCCGACGGGCGCCGTGCGGACGGCCTGGACCGGTCGGCGGCCATCGAGGGCATCCGGTGGGAGCTGCGGATCGCCCAGTTGCGGGGCTACCGCCGGGGCGACCAGATGAAGTGGGCCGGTGCCCTGATCGAGCCGTGGTCCAGGATCCGGCCCTCGGCGCGGATCGACGCGCCGGCACGGACCGCCGCCCAGGATCGGCTGCGGGTACTGCTGGAAGTTCACGCGCCGGTTCTCGGTGATGAGGCGCAGCGACTGGACGCGGAGCGCCGCCTGAACGACGAGGTGAACTGGGACCGGCCCGGCTTCCTGCCGGACCTGCCGGTCTACCCGGACGGACTGCTGGCGCCGCCGCTGGTCCGCCGGCTGATGACCGGTGTCCCGTCGGTCATCACCACGGTGGTCGCGGGCCGGATGGCCGGCCGGGACCCGGTCCTGGTCGTCAACAGCGTCCTCAAGACCGGCTTCCAGACGTTCATCCAGTCGCTGATGGACACCGCGACCGACCTCGGCAAGCGATCGCCGAACCGCCCGGATCCGCTCTGGGAGTCGACCCGGGAGTTCCCCACCGGCCCCTACACCGACGCGCAGTGGCAGGCCCAGGAGCTATGGGGGTACGCGGCCAAGCGGGTGCCCGCCAACGTGGTGGCCGCCGTCGTCAGCATGTTCCTGCTGGGCGGCATGAAGGGACGCTGGGCGGACGGCGCGCTGAGCCTCGGCCTGGAGGTGATCAGCACTCTCTTCATCCAGACGCTGATCGACGCGGTCGAGGGCCGGCCCGCGAAGTTGGCCCGCGCCCGGTACCGCTTCGACCTGAATCAACTGCCCGACACCCGGCGCAACGAGTTCGTGAAGAGCGCCTATCACCACCTGTTCGAGCTGGCCGGGCGTACCGGCGATGGTCTGTCTCCGGGTCTTGATCGTGATCTGCGAGAAGTCCGGCGGCTGCTGGAGCAGATGCGCCCGCAGGTCACCACCGAGGTGGTCAGCCGGACCTCCGAGGTGACCCGGGGCCGGCGGCGGCCGTTCGGCTTCACCCGGCCGGACGACCCCACCTTCGACGCGCAGCAGCGGGGAGTCCACCGCAGCACCGGCCCCGAGTGGCAGAACACCGTCCGGATGACACTGCGCGACGGCGCCGCACAGCTCCCGTCGATCGTGCTCGCCCACCGTCTGAACAGCGCGATCCCGCTGGCCTGGGTGAATCTCGCGTCGACGCTGACACGGGGCGCGGCCTACGGTTTCGGCGAGCGGCGGACCATGGTGACCAACCAGGGGGCCGGGGAACTGGCCGCCACGTGGGACACCGGCTACCGGATCGACCAGATGATCGCCATGATCGATCATCTGCTGGATCCGGCCGCGCACGCGAGGCCGGGCCGTCAGCTCACCGAGCCGGGCCCGGACCAGTTCCCGGCGGTGCAGAGCAGCCTCTTCGGACAGACGTCGGCCACCATCGACCAGTATCGCCGCAGCCGGGACGAGGGCCGGCTCAGCGAGACGTCCGGCTGGAACCAGGTGAACTTCACGCACCTGCCCACCGCCCTGGTCGGTCTGATCACGGTGCTCGTCGCGGGCCCGCTGATCGGCCTCAGCCGGTCGGCGTGGGCCACTGTCGTGCTCGGTACCGCCTTCATCGGTCTCGCGGCGGCCAGCGAGAACGCGGTCCGCCAGTCCGACCCGGTGCTCCGGCAGATCGCCGACGCGGACGCCTCCCGGGACCAGGCCGCCCGTCATCCGGGGACGTCGGACGAACTGGGCACCGAGGTTCTGGCGCTCACCGACCTGGCCGCCGTGGAGAACGCCAAGGTGGTTCCCGCGCACCGGGCCGCCCGCGGGGAGGACCCGGAACAGCTCGCCCTCGAGCCCCTGCCGCCCGGCCGTCCCGGCGACGACATCCCGGGACCGGACGACCCGCTGCGTAATCCGCAGGTCAACATGATGCTCGGGATCGAACGGGCGCCCGACCCGATCGTGCTGGCGCTGGCGGCGGTGCCCGACTCGGTACCGGACCTGCAGCGGATGGCGGGGGCGCTCCCCGCCGCGATGACCGCCATCAACGCGCGCGTCGCGCCGCTGCTGGAGGACCACCCGGACTCGGCGGCACGCCAGCGGTGGGACGTCTTCACGGCCGCGATGGACCACCTGCCCGACACGCCGATCTCCGGCCGGGACCCGGGCCAGGCACGCGCGGCGATGCTGAGCGCGATCGGCGGCTACGAGATCGCCCGCGGGCGGATCGCCGACCACCTCGGGCTGAACCGGGACTCCGAGGTGCTGGCGGCGATCATGCCCTCCGCACCCGACCTGGTCAGTCGGCTGCTCGCGTCGCCGGGTGTGCGAGTGCCGGATCTGCAGGTGAACATGGTCACGCAGCTGGAGACGGGCGCGCCGGCCGGTACGCTGCCCGGCCACCGGTTGCCGCCGTACACCGTGGCGGTGGGGCCCGACGGCTCCTTCGTGGTGGCCAGGGAACCGGTCGGTGACGCCCCACGTGGGTACACGGGTTTCGAGATCTTCGGCCCGGACGGCACCCCACGCGGAACCTTCGACGCCCGCACCCGAGAGTCGGACGACTACGTATCCACCTCGCTGCTGGAGAACCACTCGGAGGTACCCGGTGCCCTCGACCTGAACACGTTCTTCACCACCGCGCACAGCGAAAAGCCCTACTTCCAGTCGATGAGCGTGATCAACGAGAAGGCTCAGGTCATTCGCGAGAAGCACTACCGGATGGAATGGATCAACAAGGGTGGTATCGGCGCGCGTGACTATCGCCAGGAGCGTTCGGTCACGAACGAGATCGCCCGGAAGCGGTTGGAAGCGGCCGGCTGGGTGGTCGCTCCCGGCGCCGGCGGGCCCGGCGAGACCACGCTCACCCAGCCCTGGACCAGCAACGACGCCGCGTGGCGGCCCACGACTATGGACGGTAGTGCGCTTGAGGTCGCCACCGAGGTGATGGAGGGCGGCCGGACCCGGCAGGTGTCGGGCCGGCGCAACGACCAGGGCGAGTTCGAGATCGTCAACCCGGACACCGGCGGCACCGTCTATCGGCTCACTCCCACGACGCCGGCCGGCGGCGGGGAGCGGTGGGCGGTCGCGGCGCTGTCACCCAGCGACGTGCGGCACTTCAGCGAGGTGGCCAAGAAGGCCAAGTGGACCGCGGCCGATCACACACCCCGCCGAATCTTGCACCGGGCGGCGAAGGCGATGGGCCTGCGCACCGGAGAGGACAAGGCTTACGACTTCGTCCAGTTCATCGTCGACAGCGGCGAGCGGCTCCGGGACGACTTGCTGGTACCGGGGTTCGGTGTCTATCGGGCGCGGGTCAATGACCGGCCGTACCTGATCCGCGCGCAGGTGGACGGCAACGGCCGGGTCCTCCGGGTGCGCCGGCCGACCCAGCTCGACAGTGCGGTGCAGCTGTACGGCGACGACGGCATGTTCCAGACCCTGACGGACGCGGGCTGGACGATCCGGCCGAGTCACCTCAGTGGCGTCGACGCGCGGGCGAAGATCCTCGACCTGGACGTCTTCAAGGGCACCGCCTGGAACGCCTTCCGCCAGGCCCACGACATCGCCACCGGCAAGGTCGCGGGCCCGAACGACCTGCGGGTCCTCGCGCTCACCGACATCGTCTGGGACCGCCAGCCCCAGGACGTGGGGCATCTGGTGCCCCGGACCCTGGCTGCCGTGCGCACCGCGGTGGGGACGGCCCGGTCCAACTACGACGCCATCAATGCCGGTATGACGGCGGCGCTGGCCGCCACGCCCGCCGACCGGGCGGCGGACCGGGCCGCCGCCGACGCGGCGGTGCGAGGCTTCGAGGGGCGGCTCACCCAGCTGGAGCGGGACCTGCCCCGGTTGGACCTCGGGGCCGCGGGCGCTGAGCTGGCGGCGGCGATGTGGTCCTACGACATGGTCCTCGACCAGTTGCGCTTCCTGGGGCAGGACGCCGGTCTACCAGCGATCGGCGCGCTCTTCGGGGTGACGCCCCGCGGAGTCACACCTGCGCCGGCTGCCGGGATCGATCCTCCGGCGCCGTCGACCGTGCCGTCCCCGGACGGCCGTGAGCGGTACACCAGTACCGAGATCGCCAGCCGGATCGCCGGGGCCCGCGAGCTGCTGCACAGATTGCTCGACCCGGCCGTCACCGAAGCCCAGCGGACGGCTGCCGTCCAGGGCACGCTGGTGCGCAGTCACGAGGCCCGGATGGACGCTGTCCAGCGGATCCGTGACGACCTGACCGCGGCGCAGCAGAACGTCACGACGTATCAGCAGGACGTGACCGACGCCCAGGACTCGCTGGACGGCGCCGATGCCAAGGTGCGGACCGCCCAGGACGACCTGACCGAGGCCGAGGACGAGATCGTCACGGCCGAGGCGAAACGAGACACGCTGACCGAGACGCTGGACCAGGCCCGGCGCGACCAGCAAGCCGCCGCACAGGCACAGACCACCGCCGCCGACACGCTGCGCACCCTCAAGGCGGAGCAGGAGCGGATCACCGAACGCCTGAAGGCCATCGGCGAGGAACTGGACGGCATCGAGCGGCAGCAGCCCGCCGACCAGCAGGACCGCATGCGGCGCGACACCCTCCGGACCGAGCGCGGCGGGTTGCAGCCACGGGTCACCGAGCTACCCGACCTGGTGACCGAACAGGAACGCGAGGAGAAGAGCGCCGCCAAGGCCAAGGGCGAAGCCGGCCGGCTCATCAGCGACACCGAGAAGGACCTGAAGACAGCGAACGACGGGATCACGAAGCTGCGTGACGCCCTCGACGAGCCCGGCGGGCCCCGGGCGAAACTGGCCGACGCCCGCGACGAGCACCAGCTCCGGGCGGACCAGCTCCGGAACGCCACCACACGGCTGGACGACGAGGTCGTACGCCGAGACGGGCTGCTCGCCGACGATGCCGCACTGCCCACCGCGCAGCGGCTCACCAGCGTCCACCAGGCGCTGACCCGTGCCGCCGCGCTTGCCAAGCAGGCACACGAGGACGCCGTGCAGAGCGCCGCGGACACCCGGGAGGTGCTGGCCGAGTGGCGGGAGCTGTCGGACGAACCGCGGGACCTGACAGTCTTCGGTGACCCCGGCCGGCTCGAGGGCACGCACAGCCTTCTCGCCGGCAGCTCCGGTGGCCTGATCACCGAGGAGGGCGCGGCCCGGATCCGCGGGCTCGCCTACGACGCCGCACGCTCGCTGACGTTCTGGACACAGGACCAGGTGGTCACCGACGACATCGATCGGATCGCCACGCCGGAGGCCCTTTTCAAGGTCCGGCAGTCCGCGGTCGGGCCCAGCGGCGGCATGTACCGGGTCGGCCGGGGCCGTAACGCGATCGACCTGATCTTCCGGGTCAAACTCGAACGCCTCGACAAGCCGGAGCTGAAGCCCTCCGCACCGCCCCCGCCGGTCAGCCAGGGCGAGAGGCGCCGCTTCGGGGACGTCTCCACCACCGTCAGCCACAGCAACTTCAACTTCCGCGACCTGTCCCTGCCGATCCAGTACCTCCGTGGCCTGGGACCGGACTGGATCTGGCGGGTGTTCAGCTTCACGGCGAACCCGCGGCTGACCCACAACCGGCAGACCCGGATGTCCAGCGCCGAGGTCGGCGTCGGCAGCGCCCTGATCGAACGGCTGCGGGAACCGGGCTACCAGCACGACTACCGCGAGGTGTGGTCGGTCGAGGCCGTGCCGGCCGGCGCACTGCCCACGGTGGTGGGCCCACCGGCCGCCGTCACCGGCCCGGCCCCTCGCGACGACGACGAATGGGCCGACGTCGTCGAGACGGCCGCCCCGCCGGGGACCACCACCGAGAACGTGACCCTCTACTTCCCCGAGCACCTGGCGAAACCCGACCCGCCGACCGACACGAGGGTGCCGGACCAGGCGACGCTGGAGACGTACCCGATCTCGCTGGATGGACTGCGCGACCCGGGATCCCTGACCCGCCACGTGCTGGCGGCGCTACCCGGGATGATCCGGAGGTCGCGCGGCAGGAACCCGGCGAGCCGGGCCGGCGGCACCGGCCGGCACGCCCGGTCCGCCGGGCGCCACGGGGTCACGCCCCAGCAGTTGCGCCAGGAGCGGCGGTACCCGTCGGTGATCCTCAATGACGCGTCGCAGCGGGTCGTCCAGGAGTTCACCCGGCATGCCGGCGATCAGACCGCGTTCGCCCGGCAGTTCCTGGCCGGCGCGATCTCGGATCCGCTCTACGACCGCGACGGCAAGTACATCGGCGTACTCCGGCTGAAGGCACGTGTCATCGACGACCCCGGCAACCGGGTCGTCACCCGGTCCGCCAACAACTCGCTGGAGTTCCTGGACGAGACGCAGATGGCCGACCGCGGCTCGGTCACCCTCCGGCAGGCCGCCGACCTACCGGCGAGCGCCGGTGCCACGTTCGTGCCGGCCAAGTTCGAGGACACCGTGAAAGCCGGCACGTTCACGGCGTTCGGCGGCTCCCTGACCGGTGGTCTCGGTGCCGGTGTGACGGACGGGCACAACACCGGCGCCAACTCGTTCGTCGGCCGTGGCTTCCGGTCCGGCAAGGACCCCGACCCGAACGCGCCGAAGGGGATCAAGAAGGCCCACGTCGCCGACGTACACCTCGACTGGACGGTCGAACTGCTCACCGGCGCCGGCAACGTGCGGGGCAACCCGCCCAGCCACACATGGCGCGCCGACGGCCGGATCCGGTACCTGCCGTACACGCTGACCGGTGCCGGCAACGCGCTTCATCTGCCGCGGGGCGTCCTCGACGGGGACGGGCCGGGCCTGGCCGTGTTCCGGAACTTCGAGCTCGGTGCGTCCCGCGCCGGTACCGCCGTCGTCCCCGCCACCCCGTCCCGCCTCGACGAGCGTGTCGATCGGTACCTGCGACGCCGCGGCTACCTGGCCAAGGGGAAGCCGGACGGGGACCAGCTCCGCAACTTCCGGCGGCTCCTGGAGTCGGCCTCCCCGGCCCACCGCGCCGGCCTGTTCGGCGCTCTGCGCGGCCCGGGGCTGTGGGTACCGTACGAGAAGGTCACCGTGAAAGGCGGCACCAGCACCGCCTGGATCAGGTATTTCATCCCGCGCGACCGGACACCGGCTTACGCCTACCGGGGTGAGACACCCGAGCTGGGCATGAACATGACCATCGACACGTTCTTCCGGCTCGACTCGTTCCGGTCCATGTTCCGCAGCCAGCGCTTCGCCTTCGACGCCAACGTCAGCCTGCCGCTGCGGAACTGGCTGAAGCAGTGGGCGCCGCTGCTGTCCAACATGGGAATCAACGGCACCGTCTTCGGCAAGACCTGGGAGAACTCCACCACTGCGACATCCGGCCGGACGATCGGCCGGGGAATCGTGCTCGACACCGAGCAGGCCCAGTCCATGCACAAGTTCGACATGGACTTCAACCTGCGGGCCGAGGCGTACGACGAGGGTGGCACCCACCCGGTCGCGGTGTTCCACAACGACACCGGCGGCCTGGACCACCGGGCGACCATCGAGGTCTGGGTGCCGGACGCGAACGTGCGCGCAGCCGTGGAACCGGCCCGCCCGCCCGTGGCCGCCCCGGTCCCGGTCGACGCCACACACCGGAACCTGCTCACCAACGGGCCCCGGTTGCCCCTGCTCTCCGGGGTCTCCGGCGTCCGCGGCCTGACCGAGCTGAACGCGATGTACCAGAGCCTCGCCGCCCGGCAGTTCGACACGTTCGTCACGGCGTGGCTCGCCACGGTGCCCGAGTCCACGATGGCGAAGGTGTTCGGGGCGGTCGGCCTGGGCCGGTGGAGCCGCACGGTCGGGCACAGCCTCGGCTCACCGGCGACCGTGTCCGGGCAGACCCGGCGGGTGTTCACCAGCGAGGAACGGATGCTGATCGGCATTCAGCCGGCGCTGCGGGGTGTGCACTCGTCCGAGCAGGCATTCCAGCCCGGCATGGTCGCCGACGTCGAGGGCCGGCACGAGCTGCAGGCGTACGTCGCGGACGTCCCGCGATACGTGCCACTGCTGCCGGGCAAGAGCGCCCCCGACGGATACGTCGAGGGCGGCACCCCCGAGACCGGCTTCAGTGGCATCATTCACAGCCGGGAGGTAGCCCGTGACGGCAGCGTCAACCTGACGCTCGCCACCCCGTACGGCTCGCTGGGGCCGGGGTACCGGCAGAACGTCCGCCAGCGGAAGACCACCTCCCGGACCACCGCCGGCACCGACTACCGGATCAACAACTACGGCGCCCCGGTGCACACGATCGCCATCGATCTCGTCATGGTCGGCACCATGGTCAGCGCCTCCCGGCATCTGCTCAACGCGCTGCGGTCGTACCTCGGGGAGAACGCGCTGGTCGCGCTCCTCGGTGACGGGTGGCGGGAGACGGTCGAGCAGTGGATGGAGACCGTCAAGCCCGCGGTCTCGACCAGTGCCGCGCTCCACGTGCCCGAGGCCCTCACGGTGCTGGTCAGCGTCTACGACATGGCGAACATCTGGCGGGACCTGCGGGACACCTGGCCGGCCACCGGGCTCGGCACGCCGGACGCCTTCATCGCCGGCCTGCCGGCCGCGGTCCGGACCCAGGTCGACCACGCGATCACCCTGCTGCCCCCGCGGCTGCCCGACGACACACCGCCAGCGAACGCGGTCTACCCGCCGCGCCGGATCAGCCAGCGTCTCGGTCTGGGCGACGCGTCGATCCTGGACGTGCAGACCCCGGCCGACCGGTCACTGCTGGGACAGCTGCTCGGCACAGCGGATGGCGGGATCAACGGCCTGACCGACGTCGGCGCCATCAGCAACGTGCCCGGCCAGCACGAGCGGGCCGGGGTGATCGGCGACGCCATCGGGCTGAACGCCGACATCCGCCGGTACTTCCATTCCGGCACTACGAACGAGCCCGTGGTGGTGGGCCAGAGTCGGGTCAAGGCGAAGGCGCACGGCGGCCTCGTGGTCGTGGAGACGACGATCGTGGCCCGCCCGCGGCATAACGGCCCGGATCCGCTGCGCCAGTACGGCCTTCCGGCGGCGGAGTCCGACATGGAGATGCACGGCATGTCGCAGGCTTCGGCCGGCCGGGGAGTACGGGACGCGGCCATGCACGGCGCCCGGTTCGGCGGCCCGGTCAACACGCGCGCCGAGCCGGCCGAACTGGTACGGCTCGTGGGTGGCGTGGCCACTGTCGACGTGACCCGCCAGCGGACCGACTCGCAGGACCAGCGCGACCGGCAGGACTCGCGGTTCGTCACCAAGTCCGGCGGTGGACTGGCCCGGATGTACGTGCCGATCGAACTGGCGGTCCACAAGACCGTCACACCGATGAAGGAGTGGCTGGCCGGGTACTTCATGCCCCTCGGGGTGGGCCTGGCCGGCCGGGCCTGGAACCATCTCTTCGGCGCCGGCCCGGGGTTGCAGTGGATCCCGGCCGACGTACTGCTGGAGTTCATGGCCTCGGACGGCTCCCCGGAGCGCCTGATCGAGAACGGGCCGGGCCTGCCGCGCGCTGCCACCGTCATCAAGGGCGCGACGGACGCGACGCCCGCGGTGAACCGGGCCGCCCTGCACGGCGTGCAGATCGACACCACGTCGGCCGCCGGCACGGACAGCGGCCGGGCGCGCGTCACCGGCGAGGACGCGAATCCGATCACCCTCGCCGAAATCCAGGCGTACGCACCGAGCAACGGCTTCGACCCGCGGATGCGGATCAGCTTCGTCGTCGACACGCCGCGACTGGCGCAACTCGCCCGGGAGGTGCTGCCCGGCTTCGATCCGGCGGAGCTGGACGGGTTCTTCGACGGCGAGATCGGCGGTGCCAACCTCTGGTCGGTGATGCACGAGGGCGGCGCCGAGCAGACGTTCCTGAACTCCTCCCTGGTTCTGGGGCTGGAGGGGACGCTCAGCGCCAAGGTGATCGCCGCCGGGCCCTGGCAGATCGTCGTCGACGAGCATGAGAGCGCCGGCGGCCCGGTCTCGTTCCAGCCAGGCGAGAACACCAACTCGGTCTTCGAGTACTTCCCGATCGTCGGCACCGTCCTGACCGGCTCCCACCAGATCGAGCAGCGTGTCGTCGCGTCGGTGTTCCCGACGGTCTCGCTGAACACCAGGCCGGACGGCCGGGCGGGAGACGCGGACCGGCGGCGGCAGGTGCAGTCCGGCGGAACATCGAACCCCGACAGCGGGTACGCGGTGGCGCACCCGCAGTTCGGTGCGGCGCCCGGCAACCAGCGGTTCGTCAACCTCACCATGTTCGGCGTCTCGTTCATCGGCTCCGAGGCCCGGGGCACCGGCACCCTGCTGCGCTTCTCGGACCGGCAGGCACAGCGTTTCGCGCCGGACAAGGCGAGCACCGACCACGACCGTACGCATCCGGTGGTGCTCCGCCGCCGTGAGGCGCTGATCCAGGTCACCGGCAAGGCGCCGAGTGCCGTCGCGGCGCTGGCGACCGGCGCCGCCGACATCTGGAACAACGCCCGGCACGGGATCAGCGAGCTGATGCAGCGGGCCACCGACCTGACCGGTGTCGGCGGATCGATGGTCGGGCGGCCGAGCCGGGTCGGTGATCCCCCTCCCGCCTCCACCCTGCACACCGAGACCCGGCTGATGGCCACCACCGTGGAGAGCCGGGTGCCGCGGACCGTCATCGAGCTCGGTAAGGAGGTAACCGCCGGTTTCCACCTGCCCAGCGAGGGCGACAGCGCCGAGCAGGCCGCGTTCGTCGTGGCCGAGCCGAAGACCGGTGACTGGATCGGGCTGTTCGGCCGCGGCCTCACCATCGGTGGGCGGTCCACGCTGGGTGGTGAGACCGCCTCGCGGATCCGTGACGGGCTCGACGAGGCGGGGGTCTCCCGCGACACCGGCCTCATCGTGCAGGGTGGCGTGAACCGGACCTTCGCCGAGGAACTCTCCACCGGGCGTACCGGGCCGGTGGTGGTCGGCGACATCATGGCCGTCGACGACCAGGGCCGGGTACGCAGTTTCACCCCGGCGGCCGCCAACGAGGCGCTCGCCACCGAGGGCACCTACTCGATCTACCGCAACGGCCGCCTGGCGGGAACGGTCCAGGCGGACAACGTCGCCCAGGCGGTCGTGCTCCTGGACAACTCCATCGACGCCACCCGGCCGGCCCCGAAGCCGACCACGCCGTTCTCGCTGACCGCGGGGTCGCGAACCGCGCCGTTGCCCGCGCAGATCCTGGCCCTGGACACCGGGCGCACCACCGGCGCGCTGCAGCCGAACAGCGGATCGTCCGGCAGCGGAAGTGGTGGCCCGCGGAAGCGTCCGACGACGAAGTCGCAGGACCCGAACGATCCGGATGCGATTCTGCCGGTGAGGGGTGGCAGGGCGGGTGCGTTGCCGGAGGATCGGGTGGGGTGGGTTCGGGCGGGCCGGGTGTGGGAGTTCACGGCGGCGGAGCGGGCTGAGCTCGGGTTGTTGACGGGTAGGCGGATCAACCCGAGTGGTTCGGTGGTGAACTGTGTGTTCGCGGCGATCGTGACGGACATGGCGAAGCGCCGGGCCGAGGGGCGGGGTGAGCGGTTCGAGGCGCCGGAGTCGGTGGTTCCGGTCGAGGTGGACACGTTGGGTTTCTATGCCGGTGCCGAGTTGCGGACGGTGGCGGGGATCGACGCGGTCACGGCCGCGATGGGGGAGGCTTCTGCGGGTTCGACTGGCATCGTGGTGATCAACTGGCCGGGTGGTGAGTTGGCGCACGCGTTCAACGTGTTCACCGGCGAGGACGGCCGGGTGTTGTATTGGGACGGTCAGGTCGGTGAGCCCGCGGGGGTGCCGCCGGGCGAGTTCGTGGTGCGGTTCGTGCCGACCTCGGGCGTCGTCCCGGATCCCGCCTCCGCTGCACAGGCGTTCAATCCCACCGGCCTGGACCTGGCCGGCGCCGCTGACCGGGGCCTGCCGTCGGCGCCGGAGCTGCCGGCCGGCCGTCCCGCGCTCGGCGAGGCGGAGTTCGCCCGCGAGGTCCGGGCCGTCTCCGCTCAGGGCCGGGCTGCCCGCGACGCCGGACTGCTCACCCTGGCCACCTGCCTCACCCTGGCGCGCGACCTGACGTCCCGGCTGCTGGGCGGCGACCCGATCGGCCTCGCCTCCCGGGTGGGCCGCACCCGCGACGACGCCGACCTGGAACGGACGGCTGAATCGTGGCTGGCGGACCGCCGGGACTGGGCGCCGGTGAGTACCTGGTACGACGTCGAGCGGAACCTGATCGACGCAGGTCGTGGGGCGGCCACGGTGGTGTTGTTGCGCCGTCCCGGCCGGTCGATCGGGCACGTGTACCTCGCCTACCACGACGCGGACGGCGTGGTCCGCTGGTCGGACCCGACCCGTGCGGACGGCGACAACGCGTTCACCCGTGCCGAGCGGCCGGAACTGCTGGAGGCCCCGGCCGAGGCCCGGGCGCTGACCATCGGCGCCGACCACCTGGTCCGCGCACCGCGGCCGGGCCCGGAGACCCAGTCCGGCTCCACCGCCCGGTCCGTCGTGGACAGATCGCTGGGCGGCCCGTTCGAGGGCGCGGGTCTCGAAGGCGAACGCCTGATGCCGATCGAGCTGCGCCGGGACATCTACGAGGACGTCGAGGACGTCGAGGATCTTCGTCTGGACGTGCTCGCCACCGCTGGTGACGGGTCCTTCCACGTCGAGGTCGAGACCCGAGGGGTCTACACGGAGTCCACCGACCCCACCGACCCGGACGCGCCCGTCCGCTACCGGCTGGACGGCACCGACGAGACGGCCCGCCACGTCGCGCTGCCCGAGATCGTCACCGCGGTCGTCAAGACCTTCCCGGACGAGGTCGGCCGGGTCGAGGACACCGCGTTCATGTGGCGCGAGATCGATGGACTGGACGAGCGCTTCAACGCGCTGAACACCCGCGAGGGTGGCGTGCCGGGACTGCCCGACCAAGAGCTGGAGTCGGTTCTCGCCTCCGACGGGCTCACGATGGCCCCCGGCACCGCCGAGGGCGCCCTGATCGGGCCCACTCCCGCGGGTGAGACCAGCCAGTGGCACTGGCACTACTCCGTCGGCTTCCCGGTCGAGAAGCTGCTGACCGCGCTGCGGCACGTCGAGCAGCACACCTGGCGGGACGCGAGCACCGGGGTACCGGTCCGGGAACGGCTCGACGACGCCATCGACTTCGGCCGCCTCGCCGCGGACGAGGTCATGATCGGTCTCGCCGCGCTCGGATACCGGCCGTCCGCGCGGGTGGAGACTGCGATCGGCGGGTTCATGGCCCTGGTCTACTCGCACACGGCCGCCATAGCCGCCGGGTTGGCCGACTCGAACAACATGCTGAAGCGGCAGAACGCCGTCCTCGCCCGCGAGGCCATGTTCCTCTACTACGCCGAGTTGCCCTGGTGGGTCCGGGTCCAGATCGGCGCCCGGACGCCGCAGATCTTCGAGCGGTTCGCCGAGTTCCACGACACCCGCAACCCGGACTACGAGGAGCGGCTCACCGAGAACGTGTCGATCGTCCCGTCGGACATTCTGCAGTGGGACCCGGCGAAGCCGTGGTACACGGCTCACCTGGCCGGTCGCCTCAGTGTGGAGGACTTCCTCAAATCCACACTGAGCGGGAAACTGATCAACCAGGTCCAGGTCTTCGGCGGGATGAGTGAGTTCGCCAAGCTCGACACCAACAACGGCCATCTCAAGGTTCCGGTCGGCGTGCTGGAGATCCGGTCGTACGGCGAGAAGTTCGCTTCTCCGGCCCGTGCCCGGGAGAACTTCGAGCGTCTGGTCGCACTCTCCGGCGACCTCTACCGCGAGGCGGCCGCCGAGCCGGTGCTGCTGCGTGACGAGCCGTTGCCGGAGTTCGACGCCACGCTCGCCACCGCGGACCAGGGCACCCTCGCGATGATCGAGGCGACCGAACTGACGATCGGCGGCGGCGAGCTCGACGGGGTGGTCCATGTCCAGCAGTCGATGCCGCACCTGTCGGCAGCGCTGGCGGGGGAGTGGGGCTCTCACCTGATCCGGATCGCGTCGGTGGAACAGCACCGGGGTGACACCGTCCTGGCGAGCACCCTCGGACAGTTGGCGGCCCGGCAACTCCTGCCCTGGCTGGACGCGGTGGCCGACAGTTCGTCCTGGGCCGTCGCCGCCGAACGCTGGTCGCCGTTGAGTGAGCTGTTCCGCACCGAGGGGCAACAGATCGTCGGTACGCTCGCCCGTTACCTGCAGACCCGGCAGCCGCCGGCTGCGGGTGCCGACCGGAACCAGGTGGTGGTCGGTCTGCTGTCGCTCGCCGCCGGCCACGAGGACCGATCCGTCCTGGACTACCTTCAGGACACCGAGCCGGACGTACGCGTGGCGCGGCTGAACGCCATCGCGGACCGGCTCGGACCGTTGCGTCTCGAACCGCTCAAGCTGGTGACCGACGCGGTCCGGCCCGGTAGTCCGGCCGAGCAGGCGAATCTCCACGTCCTCGCCGCGGCCCAGCTGGCGTCCGCCAGCCGGGACTCGGACGCGGACCTGGTCCTCAGCTTGGCGGTGCCCAACCTGCCGGATATCGCCCGCTCCCGCTGGCTGGGCCGGCTGCGCCGCTGGAGCGAGGCCCGGAACGACGTGGCCGAGAGCCTCTCCAAACTCGCGCTGCAACTGGCCGCCCCCGAGTTGGAGACGTGGCTGGCCGCGCCCCTCGACCGGGCGACCTGGCGAGCGTTCCAGCCGTTCCTGGCCGCTGGCGGACATCCCCTCGCCCATCAGGTGTACGACCTGATGAAAGAACGATCCGAAGTGGATCCCGAGAACCGGCTGGTGCGGGCGGTGCTGTCCGCTTGGCAGCTTCTGGTCCGCACCGGCAGTGACGACGCGTTGCGCTACCTCCAGGAGACCGATCCGCAGCGGCGCCGTACCCGCCTGGTCGGGCTGCTCGACCAGCCCGGGGCGGACCTGCCCGATCTGTTGCTGGACATCATGGGCGGTGTGGTCACCGAGGACTCCGAGACGACCGAGGTCGGCGACGCCATGGTGATGGTCGCCCTCAACCACCACACCGGCGGACGGCCGGAGACCGCGTCGGAGACCATCGCCGAACTGCGCCGGGAACTGCCCGCCGTGTTGTTCAGTGACTGGCCGGTGTTGATGGCCGCGATCGCGGCGAGCCACTCGGTGCTGGCCGACGCGGTCGGGCCGATCCGGACGCTCCTCGAAAGCGAGCTGGCCGTTCTGGCCGAGCCCGACGAGACATCGGATCAGCCGTCGGATTCCGGCCGGGACACCCCCGAGGTGGCTCGGGAGATCGCGGTGGAGACCCAGTGGCCGGCCGACGGGTACGTTCGCGGGCCGGAGAGCTTCGGCGCGGTCCGGGCCACGGTTCAGCGGCGCCTCGAAGCGGGCGACGACCCGGTGCCGTACCGCGTCGTGAACGCCCTGCCCGGCCTCGGCCGGGAGCCCGGTCAGGCGCTGACCGTGACCCTGCACACCGGCCCGGCCGGGATCGACGCCGCAGCGCTCACCGCCCGCCTGGCCCAGCCGGACGCCGTGACGGTCGCGCCCACCGGTGACTCGGTCACCCTGCGGTTGACCGGCGACTCCCGTGAGACCTGGACGGATCTGCGGACGGCGGTCCGCGCCGCCCGCGTCGCCGAGATCACCCATGTCACCGTGGACGCGACGCTCGGTGCCGGCCGGTCCGGCCTGCACGGTCTGCTCGGCACCTACGAGACGACGCTGGCCGGGATGCTCGCCACGGACGCCGGCACCGGCGCCCGCCCGCCACGCGGTGAGGTCACGGTCGGTGACGGTGTGCTGCGCGCGACGATTCCCGGCTCGGTGGTGCACCTCGGCGTGCTGCAGGCCCAGCTGAGCCTGCTGTCGGCGCTGCGGGCCGCCGGTGCGGACCACCACCCACCGGCGGCCGCGCCGGGCCGGCCGGGAGACGACACGGTCGAGGCCCGCAGCCTGCTGGACCTCATCGCTGCCGACCGGCCGGACCGGGCCGATCTCGCCGCGTTGTTCCACCTCGGACCCGCTCCGGCGCTGGACAGGAGCTAGGCCACGCCGGCGGGATGAGGCGGACACCACACCCCGCTGGAGCGTGGCTGGGGAATCTCCGTGAACGGAACCGGTCCGGCGTCCGTTTGCAAGGCACGGCCGGCGAGACGCCCGGCCCGTGCGGAGGTGTGAGGTGGCAGGTTCTGTGCAGGACGAGGGTCGCTACCGGATGGTTCACCCAGGCGGTCGCCAGCATGTGACGTCCGATGATCCGGAGCAACTGCTGGCCGAACTGATCCCCGGCTACCTGGCCGTCGCACCGGCGAACCGGCACGCGGCCCGGATCGCGCACGCGGAACGTGACCTGGAGCGGATGCAGCAGCGGGTGCTGACCGCGTACGGCTCCGAGGACTGCGACGACGCCGAGCTCGACGTGCTGCTCGACACGTCCGCGAGCCGGCAGGTGCCGGATCTGTGGTCCGCACCGGTGCCGTTGCTGCTGATCGACGCGCATTTCTCCGACGAGAGCGGCGGACCGCGTCCCCGTGAGGCGGGCGGCCGGATCGTCTGGCTGGAGACCGGCGACACGGACTCCTACCTGCGTTCCTTGGCCGTCGCCGGTGAGATCTTCCTGGTGATCCGCGAGGACGCGGTCGCGGCCGGAGCACGCGGGGGCTCCACCCGCGAACTGGCGTGACCGCCCGGCGGCCGCCCGGCGTCAAGGGGAACACACCGCGGCGGCGCACCGTAGCGGGCCGCGACGAACAGATCGGCATCCTCGGCACCGCCCGCCGGGAAGCGGCCGACGGCGGCCGGTTCGTGCTGGTCACCGGCGTGCCCGGCAGTGGCCGGACGGCTCTTCTGGAAGCGCTCGCCGACGCCTGGCAGCCCGCGGGCGTGGCGATCCTGCGCGTGTCGCATCCGGAGGAGACCGGCGCGGTGGCGGGTTTCGCCGCAGTGCTGCACGTCGTCCGCGAGCAGTACGAGCGCCTCGGCGACCCGCTGCTGGCCGGTCCGCTGAGCACGATCGGCGCGCTCTGCGCGGACACCGGACCGGTCCGGCCCGGCCGCCTCGCCGAACTGTCACAGGAGACCTCGGCCGCGTTCGGGCTGATCGGCCGCCGGGTGCCGACCGTCCTGCTCGCCGACGACGCCGACGACGCCCCCGGTCTGACCGCCGCCCTGGCCGCCGCGGTTCGCGCCGGCTGCCTGGTGGTCGCCACCGCCCGTACCGCCCGGGGCCGGCTCGCCGCCCTCGCCGACACGGTCGTCGACCTGCCCCCACTGCCCGCGGACGCGGTTCGGGACCTGCTGGTCCGCCGGCACGGGGTGCCGTTGGACGAGGCGGTTCTGCCCGCGCTGGCCACCGCGCTCGGCCCGCTGGCCGGAAACCCGGCGACCGTGCTGGAGACGACGGCCGAACTCCTTCGTACCGGCCGCCTGAAGGTTGTCGGCGGGCACCTGTGCCTGCTGGATCCGCGGGACCCGATCGGATTGCCCGCCGGGCACCGGCTCGTCACCGCCCTGCTCGGGCGCGGTCCCGACGCGGTCCGGCTGGCCACCATGGCCGCCGTCACCCGGTTCGGCCTGGACGACCTGCCGCTCTTCGCGCATGCCACGCTCGGCCGCCTCGACGATTACGGCTGGATCGTCGACGCCCTGGTCACCGACGGTGTGCTGGTGGCCGACCGGCGGGGCAGCATCCGGCCGCAGAGTCCCGCCCTGGCGGCCCGCCTCGTCGCGGACGCGGGCCCGGCCGCGGTGGCCCGGCTGCACCGCGCGTACGCGGCGGCGATGTTCCGCCGGGCCGGTGCCGGGGCCCCCGCCGACCGGGCCGCGCTGGCCGACCACGTCACCTCGGCCGGGGTGGCCATGCCGACCGACCGGCGTACCGCGGTGAGTCTCGCCGCCACCGCGGCCCAGGCCACCGACCGGGAACCGGGCCGGGCCGCCGACTGGTTGCGCGCCGCGCTCTGGCACGCCGGTGGCGGTCAGGTCGCCGACGACATTCTCGCCCGGCTGCTGCGGCTGCTGGTCCGCACCGGCCAGTTCGCCCGGCTCTCCGACGTCGTGCGGGCCGCCGGACCAGCCGGGCGCACCGGTGACCTGGCCGCCGCCGCCACCCTCGCGGCCGTCCACACCGGAACACCCGCCCCGGAGGCGACCGACCCGGCCGTGACCTACCTCGCCGACCGGTGGCTCGACGGCCGCCCAGCCGGTCCGGTCGCGGCCCCGGACGCCCGCCCGGCGACGCTGATCAGCGCTGCGGAGGTCGCCCTCGCGGCCCGATCGATCGGTGCCGGTCTCATCCCTGCGGACGAGAAGAACGACGAACTACTGACCGCCGGCGGTACGGGTGACCTGGCCACGGTCCTGCAACTGATCCTCGGCGAGGCGCGGTACGACACTCCCGCTGACGGACTGCTCGCCGCGTACCACCGCCTGCACGCCTGTCACGCCCACGGTGACCTGCCCGGCATGCTCTCCGCCGCCCGCGAGGTGGACCTGGCCGGTGCCCAAGCCCCGGCAGTCCGCCGGTTCACCCGGCTCTGGGCCGCCGAAGCGCTCGCCCTGCAGGGCCGCGCGGAGGAGGCCGCGTCCCGGATCGCCGGGGTTCCCGACGAGGCGCCCTACGCGGCACTGCGGTGGTGGGCGGCGAACGGCCCGGCCACCGAACCGGCGACCGCGCTGGAGGCGGCCGGGCGACTGCGCGCGGCACGGGTGGCACACGCCCGGCAGTTGGCGCACGGCAGCCGGATCGGCGTCGAACAGTTGCTGACCCGAGCCGCCGGTCTCGCGGCGCGGTTCGATCTGGCCGGGGAGTCCACCCATCTGGCCGGGATCGTGGACGCGGACGCCAGCGGGCCGCACCGCCGTCTCAGTGCCGGGACCACGCTGCTGATCCGGGCGCTGACCACTGGGGACACCACCGCGGCGACTCGGGCGACCGGCCTGATCCGGGCCCGCGGTCACCGGCCCGACCTGACTCTCGCCACGCTGGCACTCGGCCGGGTCGCCCCGGATCCGCGTCCGTGGCTGCTCGAAGCGCAGGCACAGGCCGAGGAGATCGGCTCGCCGGTGCTGCGGTCCGCGGTCACCACCACGATGCGGGAGCGTGGCGTACGGCGACCGCGGTCCCGGTCTCCGCAGGCCGCGTTCAGCGCCGTCGAGATGCAGACCATCGAGCTGATCCGGCGGGGACGTACCAACCGGCAGATCGCTGTGCAGGTACGGATGAGCGAGAAGACGATCGAGAACTACCTGACCCGGCTCTTCGCCCGTACCGGCTGCCGGTCCCGGGTCGAACTGGCCGCGGTCAGCCTCACCACGGACATCCTCGGTGTCGCGTCCTGACCAGCAGATCGGTGCTTTCCCGATGACGACCATCGTCGATCCGGCCGAACCCGCGCTGACCCTGCTCACCGGCCCCGCGGGCATCGGCCGCAGCCATGCGCTGCGCGGTCTGCGCGAGGCGGCGGCCGCGGCCGGGCGGCCGGTCGTCGAGGTGCGGCTCGCGCCGGAGGACCGGGACGAACCGTGGTACCTGGCCGGGCGGGTGCTCGCCGGACTGGCCCCGATCCCCACCCGGTTGGGTGCCGGGCGCGGTGGTTTCGTCGAGCCACCGGCCGCCGCGCTGACCCGCGCGCTGCGCCGCCATCCGGGCCTGGTGATCGTCGTCGACGACGCGCAGTGGGCCGACCCGGAATCCGCGACCGCCCTGCTGGCCGCGTTGCACCAACTGGCCCGTACGCCGGTGCGATGTGTCGCCGCGTGGCGTACCGGCGCCGCCGTCAACCCCGTCCTGCTGACCGGTTTCGACGGGCTGCGCGCGGCCGGGCTGGCCAAGATGGACCGGCTGCGCCCACTGCCGCCCGCCGAAGCCGACGCGCTCGTGTTCCGGCTGCTGCAGGCCGTGCCGCACGACTCGTTGCGCACCGAACTGCGCCGGCTCAGCCGTGGCCGGCCCGGCCCGTTGCTGGCGGCCGTCGAGGGCTACCGCGGGTCGGACACCCTGCGGGTCGTGGACAGGCGCGCCTACCTGGCCGACGTGACCGTGCCGCCCCGGATACCGGTGGGCCACGACCTGCTCCGGCCGGTTCACCGTCTTGACCCGGGCACCTTCGCGGTCGCCCGGTCGCTGGCCGTGCTGGAACCGCTCGGCCCGGCGGTACCCGCTCTGATCGGCCGCGCGCTCGGCATGACCTCCGACGAGGTGGGCGCGCACTTGGGCACGTTGCGGGACGAGGGCGTCGCCCGGGTGGACCGGCGCGGCTGGCGGATCCCGGTGCCGGCGGTGGCCGTCGCGCTCGGCGCCGGTCTCGGACCGTACGAGCGGCGCCGGCTGGCCCAGGTCGCGGTGCAGGCCCTCTGGTCCGGCGACGCGCACTCCGGTGACCCCGGGTTCCTGCCCGACGCGGTCGCCACCGCCGGTGGACTGGTCGATCCCGCACGGTCGATCACCCTGCTCCGGGAACACGCCACCGCTGCCGCGCTCCGGTCGCCCGCGGACGCGGCCCGCTGGTGGAGTGGCGCGGCCGACCTCAGCGGCGACCCCGCGGACCGGGCCGAGGCGGTGCTGAACCGGGCCGGTGCCGAACTGCGCGCCGGTCGGTACGGCTCCGCCCGTACCCCGCTGCTGGGTCTTCTGTCCGAGAACGACCTGTCACCGGCCGCTCGCGAGGAGGCCGCACTTCTGGCCCTGATCGGTGCCCGCGGCGAACGCGACATGGACGCCGTCCGCGCCACCGCCTCGGGGGAGTGCGGGGGACCGGTCACCCGGGCCGCCGCACTCACCGTGCTGGACCGCTGGGCCGAAGCGGCGCGGCTGATACGCGAGACCGCCCGGATCACCAGCACGGCGGAGGCGCTCGGCACCCAGATCCGGGCCGTCACCGGCCGCACGTCCGCGACGCCCCGGCCACACCCCGGCACCGGCGACAGCGACGCGGGTTCGGGCCGCCGGGCCGCCTCAGCTGCGGTGACCGCCTTCCTGACCGCCACGGTCAGCGGCGACCCGGTGGGGGCGCACCGCGCGCTGGCCGGAACCGGGCTGACCGACGCCGACCTGCCCGTGCCCGCGCGGGCGCTACGGGACTGGCGGGCCGGCCGGTGGGACCGGGCACTGGAAGCCGCGCTGTTCGGCGTCGCGGCCGACCTCGCCGTGGCCTACCCGGTGGCCCAGTCCACCGTGCACCGGATGGCCGCGGAGGTGCTGCTTGCGCGGGGCTGGCCGTCCCGGGCCAGAGCGATGCTGGAGACCGCCCGTGCCGACGGTGCACCCCTGCCGCACCTGTTGGAACCGGTCGCGGCCGAAATCGATCAGATCCTCGGCGATCCGGCGGCAGCCGCCCGGGTCACCGGTGCGGCGCTCGCCGAAACCGCCCGCCGCGGTCTGGTCGCCGGTGTCGACGAACTCTGGCTGACCGCCACCGAACTGGCCATGGAACGCGGCGACCCGGCCGAGGCCGCGGCTGCCGCCGACGCCGCGGCCGGGACCGCCGCCGCACTGGACACCGTGGCGGCCCGGCTGCGGGCGGCCTCGGCCCGGCTGGTCGCCGACCGGAACCCGGAACTCGCCGGTGAGGTGGTGTCGCTGGCCCGTGAGTTCGGTGCGCCCTACGAACTGGCTCGCGCCCTGGAACGGGTGGTCCGCTGGACCGGGCACACACCCGCGCTGCTCGGCGAGGCATACGACCTGCTCGGCGACCTCGGGGCGGTCCTGCACCGGTCCCGCGTCCGGCAGGCCATGCGCGAGCACGGGCTCGCGGTTCCCGGCCGCTCCGAAACCCTCGCCGAAGGGGAGCAGCTACTGGCCGCCCTGGTCGCCGAGGGCCTGTCCAACCGGCAGCTGGCCGCCGCCACCCAGAGCAGCGAGAAGAGCGTCGAAGGCCGGCTCTCCCGGCTGTTCAACCGGACCGGGTACCGCTCCCGGGTCGAGCTGGCCTCGGCCGTCCTGGTCGGTGAGTACCAGGTCGGCTGAGGGCCTAACCGCGTTCCGGCGCCAGCAGGCTCGACAACGGCAGATCGATCCCCTTCGACCGCTGCCGCCACTTGCCGTCGTCGGCGTAGAGCACCTGATCCACCCGGGTCCGGTCCCAGGCCTGCTTCGGCAGCAGCAGCGTCACCCCGTCGGCCACCAGGTCGGGCACCCGCGACCGCACCGAGGTCAACCCGGCCATCGCGGCCGCGGTGGCCGGGACGTCGATCGCCTGGTGCGCCTCCACCCGCAGGTGCACCAGCCGGCTGCCGGGCCGGACCGCCGGCCGCCGGGACAGCAGTGGCAGGGAGTCACCGGCCGTCGGCGCCGGAGTCTCCGGGAGCACCGCCCACGCCCCGCCGCCTCGTTCACCGCGCGGCCAGTGCACCGCCTCGTCCGGCAGGCCGTCGGCGCCGTGCCGGGCTCCGGTGCAGCGCAGGACCACCGGATCCGCGGGCAGGTCGGTGTGCTCGTGCGGGCGCCCGTCCGCGCCGATGCGCCAGCCGGCCCGCAACCGGGCCTGATTCAGCCACCCGGCCGGCAACAGGAACGTTCCCGGCTCCGACACCTGAGGACCCAGATCGGCGGGTACGCCGGTGACCCGGCCCAGATCGACCGCGCCGCCCGCCTCGACCCGCAGGCTCAGCAGGTACTTAGCCGGATTGGCACGCGCGACCCGTTCGCCGTCCAGCGCGCCGATCAGGAACAGGTTCGCCGCCGGCACCCCTTCGACCGGCACCCGCTGTGGCGGCCACGGGCAGGCCAGCCAGAGCTGCAGCGGTTCCGCGTTGACCTCCGGGACGGCCGGCAGCCACCCGATCCCGTGCGGCCGATCGCCCCGGGCCGGAACCGTCGCCGGTGGGCCCGACGGTGTCGGCATCCGCTCCGGAGGGGGCGCGGCCGCCACGGCCGGTGCCGGTGCCGGAGCCGCGGGCATCGGCGCCGGGGTGTGCCGCTGCCGGGGGACCAGCCAGCCGTCGTCGTTGCGCCACCGGGCCGACTCCACCGAACCGGCCCGCAACCAGCGGGTGGGCTGCCGGCGGTCGTCCACGGCACGGGCCAGGCCGTCCCGCACCACCACCGTCGCGCCCGGCGGCAGGCACCACACCTCGACCCCCAGCTCCCGCTCCAGCAGCGTCAGGTGATCCCGCATCCCGACGGCCCGGTCCGGGGGCACCGGCGTGAGCAGCAGCAGGTCCTCCCCGGCCCAGCCGGAACCCTCCAGCAGCCCGCGCAGTTCGGCGGTGCTCACCGCGAGGTGGCTGCCGTCGCCGTACCGCAGGGCGACCCGCCCGTCGTCGAGAACGGCCAGGTCCAGCAGCACGGTGCCGGTCTCGGCGGACAGATCGGAGTACCGCTCCCGCAGTGCCGCCTCCGGCAGGCGACCGGTACTGATCAGGGCAACGCCGTCGGTCGTCAGCACCTCCGGCCCCTCGCGGGGCACCAGCCGGCCGTCGCGATCGGTCACGAAACGGTATGTTTCCGGCGCGCCCGGCGGACGGAACTCCCGCCAGCCGGTGATCGCGCCGGACCGGTCCCGGGCGGCGAGATCCCGGCACCCGCGCAGCAGCACCGCCTCACCGCCGGGCTCGGGCGCCCACACGGTCGCGCCGGTCGCCTCCGCCAGCGCGGTCACCTCCGCCACCAGCTGACGGCACTCGCTCTCGTTGTCCGGCCAGCGCAGCCACAGGCGCAGGTCACCGCCGTAAAGATGGATCGAGGAGAGCGCCGCGGCGACATCGCGCCCGGAGTACCGTCCCGGCGCGCGTCCGGCCGGATCCAGCAGGTAGGCGGAGAGCCGGAAACCGCCGTCGCGGGTCGCCAGAGCCACCGTCACCAGATCCGGATGCCCGGTGCCGAGCTGGGCGACCGCCGCCCGGCGCACCACGAAATCCTCCCGGTTGGCGAACTCCAGCCCGCCCGGCAACGGCAGCGTGGCGAGCCCCGGCCGGTGCAGCACCAGCCCACCGGCCAGGTCGAACCAGCCCGGCAACGTGGTCGCGACCGCGGCCGGCTGCACCAGCGCCCACTCGACCACGTCCCCCGACACCCGGTCGACCGGCATCGCCTCCCCACGCCGCCCACCCGGCGTGACCAGCAACTTCACCGAGGCGCCGACCGGTGTGACGATGATGTCGCAGCTCAGCGAGTCCGCCACCGGCCCGAGTAGCGCGGCGTAGCCGGCACCGTCGTCGACGAGGACACGCAGATCCCGCCCGGCCACCGCGGACGCCTGCGCGTAGTCGGTCAGCTGCCCGGCGTTCAGCGCCGTCTCCGGTGCGTCCGGCCGGGCCAGACCACCGTCGGCGGTGCGGACCAGGACCAGATCACACAGGCCCGCCACCGGAATGGGCAGGTCCGCGTCGGCCGGCCGCTGCGGTGAGGGCGTGCTGTCAGGCTTCTGCTGTCGGCTGGATCGCAACGTTCCTCGCTAGATTCTGTCTCGCGGATCGACCGGTGACTCGGTGTGGCCCGACGACAGGACCAATCTTTCTGCTGGTACGGCCGGGCCCACGCCCGTGCCCACCGATCGCCCTACGTCGCCGCTCCCATCCGCATCGACCACCGGGCCGCCGCCCCGGCCCCGATGATCACCGGAACCGTCCGTTGCCGTCCCGGCGCCAGCGCCCGCAACGGAGCCCACAGACCCCGCGCGTCGGCCCCGGCACACACCACCACCCGAACCCTGGCCGCCGACCGGTCCCCGGCCAGCTCCGCCACCGCCCCGATCCGCCGAATGTTCCCCGGCAGCGTCCCACCCGGCAACGTCTCACTCAGCACGTCACCGACCAGCAGCACGTCGATGTCCTCGCCGAATCCGGCGGCGATCGCCAACCCGGCCCGTCGTGCGGCCCCGGCGTCACCACCCACGGTCAGCGCGTCCGGCACGACCGCCAGATCGATCCACAGCCGCCGGCCGTTCAGCTCTCCGAGGATCACCGGTGCGGTCGAGGGCGGTGGCTGCTGCCCTTCGTCGAGCCAGCCGTATGCCGATCCCCAGCGGGCCGGCCGTGCGCCGATCAGCCTTGCCTTCGCCGGATCCCCACCACAGAACAGGTCCGTGACCAGCGCCGCGAAGGGATTCGCCGTGGCCGGCGGGGCCAGCAGCACCTTCGGTTCAAGTCCAGGCACCGCCAACGCCATCGGCCCAGCCAGAACCGGATGGCCACTGCCACGGATGTGGCCGACTCCACCCATGTCACCAACTCCGCCCGAGCCACGGCCGCTGCCAACGCTGGCGGCACCGGCACCGGCACCGGCACCGGCGCGCGCGGGCGGGCGCGACGGCGCGAACGGCGTCAGCGGCTTGGCCGCAGGCGGCTCCGTAGTCCACATGTCACTGTCCGGTTCGGACGAAAGGCTCCGAGGTGCCGCCGTGGACCCCGACTTGAACGTCGGACCCCGGAGAGCCGCCGTTGACTCCGGCGCACGTGGCGCGGGTACCGGCGGCGCCATCGGCAGCCCCGGTGACGGTGGGTCGGCCGATGGGGCCAGCGGCGGCGCGGGTGCCGCCGGAGCGGCCGACAGCGCGATCGCCAGTGCTATCGGTGGCGCGGGTGCCGCCGGGCCGGCCGATGGCGCTATCGGTGGAGTGGGTGCCGGTTGGGTGGTCGGCGACGCTACCGGCAGTGTGGGTGCTGGCGGGTCGGCCGATGGGGCCGCCAGCGGCGTGGCCGCCGACGGGCTCTCCGGTGGGGTCATCGGCGGCGCAGGTACCGACGAGGCCACCGAGGGCCACATCGACGGCGCGGGTGTCGGCGGGGCGACCGGCATCGCGGGTGTCGGCGGGGTGGCCGATGGCGCGAGCGGCATCGCGGGTACCGGGGTCGTCATCGCCTCGGTGGGCTGCTCCGGCGCGAACTGTTTCCCGGCGCCGTCACCGGCCGATCCGGAGAGCGATGACAACGGGAGGGAGGTCGTGGTGTTGTCCGTCCGGCCGGCCGCCGTGGGTGACCAGGCCGGGAATCCGGCAGGAGGCCTGCTCGGTGCCCATGCCGGCTCGCCGGGCACCGGCGGCGGAGTGTCCGGCCGGCTGGGTGACCGGTCGGTCGGCGCGAGCGAACGGCCCGGCCCGGGACCTACTACCGGCCTGACCGGACGTGCCGGAGGATCCGGTACGGGAGGCGCCCCGCGTTTGCCGGCTGTGCCGCCGGTTTTCCCGAACACGCCGCTGGACTTTCCGGACCCGCCCACAGTCCGGGTGCTACCCGCAGGCCCGGCCACGCCAGGAGTTGCGGCCACGCCAGGAGACCCGGCCGCGCCCGGAGCTCCGGCCGGTTGTGCACCGGCCGCTCGGGCCGGCTGCCGCCGTGACCGCAACGCGACCTGCCCCCAGGCCAGCAGCAGCACGGCCAGGGCGAAGAGCGCGATCCGTAACCCGTTCGGCGACCAGATCACCGCAAGTCCACTGGTCTCGCCGTCGTCATCGCGTGCCGCCTCGGGTCGCACGGTGGGCGTGGTGGCCGCGGCGCTGGCGGCTGGGGCCGGGGTAGCCACGGAGGGTGCCTTGGCGACCGGGGCGGTGGGTCCGATGCCGGGCAGCGCTCCGGTCTTGACTCCGCGCCCCTTGGCGTCGGCGGGCAGGATGAGGATCCAGCCGGGTTCCACTGTGGCCGACTTGTCCATGCTCTTGCCGTCGGGCTGTCCGCGACCCTCGTTGAGGTCGAAGATCTCCCGGTACCGGTTGCCGTCGCCGAGGGTTCTGGCGGCGATCGCGAAGAGGTATTCCCGCTGCCCCCGGACCGGTTTGCCGACGATGTAGTACTTACCGGTCTCACCAGGCACGCGCAGAGCCGCCACCGGCCGACCTGCGGCGATGGTGGTAAAGGCCGCGCTGGTGAAGGCGCCTGTAGAGCCGGCGGTGGTGAAGGCGGCTGTGGTGGAGACGGCGTTGGCGGACGCGGCGGGGGAGCCGACGACGAGGAACATGAGAAGGGGCACGGCGCCGAGCACCGCGGATCGTCGTCTCATCCTGTCATCGTCCTTCGCCGAAGCCCGTCGTGTGTCGCGGGGTTCCCGTCAGTTCTTTGGACGGAATCGTGAACCGGCACGTTCCGGCCACCGTTCTCAGGGTGTTCTTCCGAGTCTGGAGGTGTTTATGAGCGGGATTAGACCGTATTCAGCGATGGGGAGCAATGCGGCCGGCAACTGCCGGGCCGCCGCCGCCGACATCGGCGAGCGTCTCGGCATGCTGCGCGAGCACCTGGCGGGCCTGGACCCGGCACGCCTGCGGATCTCCCCGTCCCGGCTGGCCGATCTCCTGGTGGGCTATGACATCTACGCCCGGATGCTCGACGACGCCCTGCACGACATCGCCGGTGACCTGCAGCAGACGGCCGAGGCCCCGCGGCGTTCCGACGTGGAGCTGGCCGGCGGTGACTGCCGATGACCGGCGCCGACCAGGCCGCCGAGGCCGATCTGGCCGTGATCGGGCGAGCCATCGACGCACTGGCCGCGGAGGTCGCCGGGCGACTGGCCGGGTTGCGTGCGGAGTTGGAGCCGACCCGGGGGTTGTGGGCCGGGGCGCGGGCCGACCTGGGCCCGGCCGACGAGTGGACGATCGCCGCCGACGGGCTTCTCGGCCGGGACGGTGTCGTCGGGTTGATCAGCGATGCGATGGAGATCACGTGGACCGGTTATCCCGGGGTGGGCTGGGCCGATGCTTCCGGCCCGCTGGGTGGGGCCGACGCCCCGATGGCGGACTGAGGGGCCGGTGCACGATGCTGCCGTCGTGTGCCCGAGCGCGAGGGGGAGTGACGCCGGATGAGCGCGCCCACCTGTGACGACTCGACCATGCGCACCCTGGTCGGTTTTCTGGTCCTCGGCCGGCTCTCCGAGGTGGAACACCGGACCGTTTCCCAGCACTTGACGACCTGCGAACGCTGCCGTGTGGAGCGTGCGGAGATCGACCGCCTCGTGTCGGTCCTCGGCATGCTCCCCGTCGCGGACGTGCGCGCGCTCGTCGCCGACTTCGGCGTCGAGGTGCCGGTCACCGGCCCGGTGCCGGGCCAGCTCTTCGGCGCACCAGGAGCCCCGCGAGGCACGCAGGGAGCCCCGCGAGGTGTGCAGGGAGCCCCGCGAGGTGTGCCGGGATCCCCGCGAGTCGCGCCGATCGCCGCTCCCCGACCCGTACCCCCGCCGGTTGTCGTCTCGCGTCCGGCTGCCGCGCCGCTCCCGCCTCCGCTTCCGGTCGCATCCCCCTCCCCGGCTGTCGGCGAGCTTCGCCCGGTCGCCAGGATCGGCCCGGTGCCCGCGGCCGATCGGCGGGGTGTCCGGTTGGGCGAGGGTTACCTGCCGCCGCGGCCCGTGACCGGCCCGCTCTCCCGGGGCCCGCACTCGCACCGCAGGTCGGCCTCGCGCCGTCCCCGCGCCCGCGCCGTCGTCGGTATGACCACCGTGCTGGCCGCGGTGGTGACCGCGGCACTGTTGATCATGCCGGGGCTGTCGGCCGAGACTCCAGGCCCGGTGGTCGCGGTGGCGTCCACCTCGGACGGCGTCAGTGGTGTGGAGATGTCCGCCGTGCTCTACGAGGACGACGGCCGGGTGAGTGTGCGGCTCTCCGCCACCGGACTGGCCCCCGACGTCGCGTACCAGCTCCACGCCGTCACCGACGAGGGCGAGGACCTGCTGCTCGGACAGCTCACCGGCGGCACCGGCGGCGGGACGTTCACCGGCGACATAGCGTCTTCGGTCGATGACCTGTGGTACTTCAGTATTCAGGAGATCGACGGCGGTCTGATGGTCTCGGCGAACGTGGTGCTCGGATCGCCGGGCCCGGATCCGAGTGCCGGTGCCTCATGACGCCGGAGACCCTCGGAGCAGCTCACGACCGTCCATCAAGGTATCGAGAACGATGAGTCGACTCGGCCCCGGTCGACAAAGATCGGGAAAACCTTCGCGAGTTATGAACTCGGGTCCCGATGCGGTCGTTATCACTCCCATGGATCCGGCCCCGGAGAACACGTTGTACGGCGATTCGCCGTTGCTTCCGACTCATGACGAGGCGCTGAAGCTCGCCTACGAGACCCACGGCCCGATCCTGCTGAACTACCTTCTGCGCCTGACGACGGGCAACCGCGCGATGGCCGAGGACATCCTCCAGGAGACGCTGGTCCGGGCGTGGAACCATCCGGAGGCGCGCACCGCCGACGGGGAGTGGAGCCGCGGCTGGCTGTTCACCGTGGCCCGGCGGATCGCCATCGACCACATCCGGGTGGCTCAGGTCCGCCCGACGGAACAGCTCGACGAGCGCATCGAGGATCACCACACCACCGCTGACGACATCGACCGGCTGATCAACACCCGGGAGGTGCGCGACGCGGTGGCCCGGCTGCCGGAGCGCCTGCGCAGCGCGCTCATCGAGATCTATTTCCAGGAGCATTCGGTGGCCGAGGCCGCGCAGAACCTCGCCGTCCCGGAGGGCACGGTCAAGTCACGCACCTTCTACGCGCTGCGGGCTCTGCACGAGGACTTGGTGGCGCACGGCTTCACGGTCTGAGGCCGCCGGAAAATCTTGGCGTATCCGTGAACCGGAGCATGCCCGGTCCCGTTCACAGAGCACATTCGCTGGAGAGGGAAACCAACCGTGGCATTGAGATCGGTGAAGGGGGCTGTCGTGCGGGCGTGGCAGTCGCTGCGTACCACCCGGCAGCGGGTCGAGGCCGGAGTGGCTTTCACGGCCGCCGTTGCCTGCGTCGTCGTGGCCGGTATGCAGGTCGGCCCAGCGTTCGCGGAGACGAAGATCGAGGGCGATCGGGTGCCCGACGACGTCCTTCCCGCGATCGTGGTCGGCGCGACGTCCTGCCCGTCGGTGACCGGTCCCCGGTTGGCCGCTCAGCTGATGGCCGCCTCGGAGTTCCAGCCCACGGCGAAAGCCGGCGAGGGCGAGGGCCTGGCGAACCTGGATCCGGAGGACTGGAAGAAGTGGGCGCCGTGGCAGAAGGCGCAGCGCACCGACGTACTGGCGAATGTCCTCGCTCTCGCGCACCGCACCTGCGAGACGGTCGGTCAGGTCCGCGAGGCCGACGTCGACGGTGACCATTGGGAAGCCGCCGTGGCCGCCGGGCAGGTCGGCCTGGAGACCGTGGTGAAGGCCGGCGGTGTGCCGGAGTCCGCCCAGAAGTACGTCGACACCGTCGCCGGCTACGCCAACTGGTACGCGGAGCAGCCGCAGTTCACCGGTGAGCCGGAGGAGAACGCCTCGGTGGCACCGCCCACCGGCACCGCCATCCCCGACGAGTACCTGAGCCTGGTCGTCAAAGCAGGCCAGGTCTGCCCCGACGTGATCTCCGCGGAGCGGGTCGCCGCGCAGCTGATGGCGCTCTCCGGTTTCAACCCGAACCTCAAGGGTGGCAGCGGCGGTCAGGGCATCGCGCAGTTCACCGACAAGATGTGGCAGGAGTACCGGCCGTCGGCCAGCGCCTCGGTCTGGGACCCGAAGGCGGCGATCCCGGCTCTGGGCAGCGCGATGTGCGACCTGAAGAACCAGCTCTCCGGTATGAAGCTGAAGAACGCGGACGGCAACACCGAGGATGCCTACACGCTGGCACTCGCGGCGTACCAGTGGGGGACCACCGCGGTCCGGGCCGAGGGCGGTGTGCCCCGCGAGGCGTCCGTCGCGCAGCTGGCCGACATGGTGGATGCTCTGGTCGGTACCTACCAGGCCGACACCCGCCTGACCGTGCCGTCGCCGTCGCCGTCGGTCTCCCCGTCGGTCTCGTCGTCGGTGGGTTCCCCGTCGCCGAGCGTCTCGCCGTCCACTTCGCCGAGTCCGTCCCCGTCGAAGTCCTCGCCGAGCCCGGTGGAGACCTCGGCGAAACCCGAGACGACGAAGACCACCGAGCCGGCCACGCCGGTCTGGAACGCCGCCGACTCCTGGCAGATCACCAACCAGCTCACCGGCCGGGTGCTCGAGGTGCCCGGCACTGACTCCGTCACGACCGGTGGCACGACCATGCAGCTGTGGGACAACCTGAAGCAGAAGGACCAGCACTGGCACGTCGCCAATGCGGCCGACGGCGGCTGGGTGGTCATCACCAACGACTTCAACAACAAGTCGCTCGGGATCCGGGACGGCTCCGCCGACAACGCCGCCCAGCTGGTGATGCTGGACCCGGCGTTCGCCGACCACAATCAGCAGTGGAAGTTGAAGGCCGCCGGCGACGGCGCGTACTTCATCATCAACCGCAAGTCGGGTAAGGCGCTGGACCTCATCGGTGACGACTGCTGCGGCAGCAACGGCACCGCGGTGACCCAATGGGACCTGCAGACCTACGCCGTCGACCAGCAGTGGAAACTGAGCAAATGAGCATGCGCCGATCGGTGAGCAGGGTCGCGGCGGTCCTCGCCGTGCTCCTGTTCACCGGCGCGGTGCGCGCCGCGCCGGCGCGGGCCGCAGCCGCGGACTACGTCCTCTATTACACCGTCGGCTCGGTGAACCCGGCCGGCCAGGAGAACCTCGGTAACATCGCCGACCGGCTCCTCGGTGGTGCCGGGCGGGCGACGGACATCTTCAACCTGAACTCCGGCCGGAGCCAGCCCGCCGGTGGCGCGCTCAGCAACCCGAACTCGCTGACCGCGGGCTGGTACCTGGTGCTCCCGTGGGACGCGGTCGGTTCCGGCGTGCGGTACGGCGTTCTGCCCACCACCGCTCCGGCTCCGGCCGCGGCCCCGGACACGAACACGGGTGCGACGACGGCTCCTGGTGCGACGACTCCCGGCTCGGCGCCGGGAGGCGGTTCGACCGGCGGCGGGCAGCCAGCCACGACCGGCCAGGCCGAGAGGCCCACGGGCCCGGGTGTTCCGCAGGCGAGCACGCCGGTCAACCCGGGCGCGGTGCCGTCCTCGCCGCCGCCCGCCGCGCCACCCTCCGGCAAGTGCGTCGCGGCGATCGCGGCCAGTGCCCCGTCCAACTGGGCGATGCGCAAACTCGCCGCCGACCAGGTCTGGGAGCACAGCCGTGGGGTCGGCCAGCTGGTCGCCGTCGTCGACTCGGGTGTGGACGGTCGCGCCGCCCAGCTCAGCGGCCGGGTGGCGATCGGCGCGAACATCGTTACCGGCGACGGCCGGGGTGACAGCGACTGCCTGGGCACCGGAACCGCGATGGCGGGTCTGGTCGCCGCGCAGCCGGTGAACAAGGAGACCTTCACCGGGGTGGCCCCCGAATCGGTGGTCATGCCGGTCCGGGTGGTCACCGACGGCACCGCCGCCGGCGAGGCCGCCCAGGCCGCCGCGATCGAGGTCGCGGTCTCCGCCGGGGCCACCGTCATCGCGCTGGGTTCCTACGTGGACGTCACCCGGCCCGCGGTGGTTCAGGCCGTGCAGGCCGCCCTCGACCAGGACATCGTCGTGGTGGCCGGTGCGCCCCCCGCGGGTCCGCGGGACGGCGCGGTGGAGCCGCCGGCCGAGGTGATCATCGTGGGTGGGGTCGGTGTCGACGGCAAGACCGCGGAGGAGTACGCCCCGCAGTCGGTCGACGTCGTCGCGCCCGGAGTGAACATCGCCAGCCTCGGCATCAACGGCACGAAGCGGTTCGTGGGCAGCGGCACCGAGTACGCGGTGGCCCTGGCCGCCGGGGCGGTCGCCCTGGTCCGTGGCTCGCATCCGGAGCTGAAGGCGCCGCAGATCGTTCACCGTGTCGCGATCACCGCGGACCGGATGGGCGACGCTCAGCCGGACAGCCGATACGGTTACGGCATGATCAACCCCGAGGCGGCGGTCACCCGGGAGCTTCCCGAGGAGACGGCGCTGCTGTCCCAGGACAACGATCCCGCCGGGGCGTCCACCGACGGAGACGGCGTCCGGGTCGCGTTCCTGGTGACGGTCCTGGTCGGTCTGATCCTGAGCGCCCTGCTCGTCTTCCGTCTGCGGCGCACCATGCGCGGGGCCGAGGCCGAGGGTGACCTGGACGCGGAGTGGCCGGCCGGCCCGATGCGGCCGGAAGACGAGCCCACCGTCGTCGGATCTCGCTGAGGGTGGCCCGGCAGATGACAGCGCAGACCTCCGTTCGCCAGGGAGTGAAGACGTGATTACCCATGGCTGACGACGTGTGTGCTGAACCCCAGCTCCGCAGTGCGCTCGGGCTCTACCTGGCGGGTGCGCTGCAGGACGCCGAGTGCGCGGCGATCGAGTCCCATCTGGGCACTTGCGCGCAGTGCCTCGCGGACGCGGAGCGGGTCGGCGAGGCGGTGGCGATGCTCGCCCTGCTCACCGAGACCGATCGCCGCGAGCTGGTGGCCGAGTTCGGTGTCTCCGGCACGAGGCCCCCCGATCAAAATCAAGAGCTTGCTGCGGTACGACCGGAGCCGGTCCTGCCGGTGCCGGTCACACCCGAGTCGGTAGTGCTTGAGCTGAGTTCGCCCGAGACGGTAGTACCCGAGCCGGTTCTGCCTGAACTGGTTTCGCCCGAACTGGTTTCGCCCGACCGTGAGCCCGCGTCTGGATCGTCTGTTCCGAATTCCGGGGCAACGGCCGGGACCACCCGGCCGATCGCGAACCGCCCCCCGTCCGGCCCCGGTGGCCAGGCCGGTCCGGGCCGCCGTCGTCGCCGGCCGCGAGTGGCCCTGATCGCCGGCGGGCTCGCCGTGGTGGTGCTGTTGTCGGTGGGTCTGCTGCTCGGCCGGTCCGTCGTCGGCGGTTCGCGCGGTGCCGATCCGGTGACCCTGGTGGCGAACGCACAGGACAGTTCCACCGGCGCGACTCTCGCTGTGACGGTCACCGGGCAGCAGGAACCCGTCACGCTGCGGGCGACCGTCGGTGGCCTGCACCCCGGCGAGCCGTACCAGGTCTTCGTCACGGACGTCACCGGGCAGAGCTGGGAGATGGCCGTGCTGACCGGCGGTGACCACCCGCAGGAGGTGGCCCGGGCCAGCCCGGTGCCGTTGGTGCAGTTGGCCAGCTTCAGTGTCACGGCTTCCGACGGCTCGCTGGCGGTGACAGCGGTCGTGGACCGCGTGTCGTCGTCCGGCTCCCCGGATTGAGCATGCCCGCTCCGCTGCCGCGTGTGGCGGCCGCTCCTTCCGTGCCTGCCCCGCTGCTCCGCGTGGCGGCCGCTCTTCTCGTGGTCGGCATGATCGTCGGAGTGGGCACACCTGCCGCCGCCGCGCCGGTCCTGCCGGAGGACAGCCCGGGGTGTCTTCAGGCGCCGCAGAGTGTCGAGACCGGTATCCCGTGGCCGCAGTCGCGGCTGGGTGCCGAACGCGCCTGGCCGCTGACCCGTGGCGACGGCGTGACTGTCGCGATCGTGGACACCGGCATCGGCGCTGACAGCCCGCAGCTGCGCGGCCGGGTGATGCGCGGCGTCGACCTGACCAAGGGCGGCAGCCCGCGCGCGGACAACGACTGTTTCGGGCACGGCACGTTCATCGCCGGGATCATCGGTGCGGCCCCGGCTGCGGGCACGGGTTTCACCGGGGTCGCGCCCGGCGTGCGACTGCTGCCGGTGCGCGTCGCCAACAGCATGGAGGACGGCACCGCCGGGTTGCTGGCCAAAGGGGTGCGGGCCGCGGTGGACGCGGGCGCCGACGTCGTCAACATCTCGGCCAGCACCTCCTCCCCGGAGGCGAGCCTGGTCGCGGCCATCCGGTACGCCGAGGAGAAGGACGTCGTAGTGGTGGCCGCCGCGGCGAACGGCGCCCAGCAGGCCAAGACGGTGGCCTACCCGGCCGCGCTGCCCACCGTGCTGGCGGTGGGGGCGATCGACGCCTCCGGGGCACTCGCGGACTTCTCCCAGCAGGGCAAACACCTGGGCCTGACCGCACCCGGAGTGGACGTGGTCAGTGTCGGACCCGGTGGTCCCGGCCACTGGCAGGGCAGCGGAACCAGCTACGCGGTGCCGTTCGTGGTCGGGGTGGCGGCGCTCGTGCGCGCCTACCGGCCGAAGCTGACCGCGGCCGAGGTCCGGCACCGGCTGATCGCGACGTCGGATCATCCGGCGCTGGCTCTCCCGGATCCGGGTTTCGGCTGGGGAGTGGTCAATCCGTCGGCCGCCGTGTCGTCGGTGCTGCCGGAGGAGGACGGCACGGGCGGTGTGGCGGCGCCGTTGACCGCCGTACGTCCCGATCTGCCGCCGCCCGACCCGATCGGCCCGACGGTGGCGGCGCTCGGCGCCGGCCTGGCCATCGTGTTGATCGGGATGGTCTGCCTGCTCACCGTGCTGATGCCGGCCGGGCACCGGCGGGGCTGGCGCCCGGCGCGGGTGGCCGAGGTCCGGCGCTCACCACCCCCGTGAAGAACCCCCGTGAAAGAACACCTGTGAGTCCACCGCCGGCCTGACCCGGCCGGAAGTCCGGGCCGGGCCGGCGGTGGACTCGGCTAATCCTCCGGCCGTTCCGGCATCGGCACCTCGGGCGTCTGCACCAGCCGGACCGAGCGCCGCCGGTCGATGTACTGGCCGCGGGCCACCGGCAGCACCCGCGGCTTCACGTTGCCGAGGAACGAGCCCTCCTCGCGCGGGCAGGAGAGCAGCAGACCCGGCGAGCCCAGGTCCCAGGCCCGGCGCAGCACCGGGTTCATCATGCCGCGGTTGGCACCGGAGGTGCTCCGCGCGATGATCAGGTGCAGGCCGATCTCGGCGCCGTGCGGCAGGAGCGGCAGCAACGGGGCCAGCGGTGAGTCCCGGCCGCTCTCGATCAGCTCGAAGTCGTCGACCAGGATGAACATCCGGCCACCGGTCCACCAGTCGCGTTTGGCGAGCCGGCTCGGCGGGATCTCCGGCCCGGGCAGCCGCCCGGTGAGGATCTGCCCGGCCTCGGCCATCGTCGCGGCGAGCCGTTCCGCCGACATCGAGTAACCGATCTGGTGCACCTGCGGGATCGCGTCGTGCAACTCGCGCCGGAAGTCGCCGAAGACGATCCGCGCCTCCTTCGGCGTGTGGTGCGCGGCGATGCTGCGGGCGATGTGCCGCAGCAGGTTCGTCTTGCCGGTCTCGGTGTCGCCGAAGATCAGCAGGTGCGGGTTCGCGTCGAAGTCGTGCCAGAGCGGCTCCAGGCGGACGTCGTCCAGGCCGAGCGGGATCCGGATCTCCGCCTCTTTGGACGGTGCGGTGGCGGCCGGCAGCATCGTGACCGGCAGCCGGTCGGGCAGCAGCTTCACCAGTGGCGCGCGCGGCGCGGACGGGACGTCGAGCGATTCGACGAGTTCCGCGGTCGCCTCGGCCAGGTCCTCGGTGTCCGGGTTGCCGTCGATCCGGGGCAGCGCGCCCAGGAAGTGCTGCCGGTCGGCGGTGATGCCGCGGCCCGGGATGTTCGGCACGGTCGCGGCCGTCCGGCTGTGCACCTCGGACTCGACCGGGTCGCCGAGCTTGAGTTCGAAGCGGGTGCCGAGCACGTCGCGCAGCCACGGCCGGATCTCGGTCCAGCGCCCGGCGGAGACCACCAGGTGGACGCCGAAGCCCAGTCCACGCGCGGCGATCTCACCGAACCGGTCGTCGAGTTCCTGGAAGTCCTGCCGGGCCGTGTACCAGCCGTCGACGATCAGGAACACGTCGCCGTACGGGTCGACGTCCTGGAACGCGCCGGTCCGCCGCGCCCGGCGGTAGCTGGTCATCGAGTCGATGCCGTTCTGGCTGAAGATCTGCTCCCGGTGGGCGAGCAGATTCGTCACCTCCAGGACGGTGCGGGTGACCTTGTCCCGGTCCAGCCGGCCGGTGACGCCACCGACGTGCGGTAGCCGGGCCAGTGACGCCAGTGCGCCACCGCCGAAGTCCAGGCAGTAGAACTGCACCTCGGCGGCGGTGTGGGTGAGCGCCAGCGCGGTGATCAGCGTGCGCAGCAGGGTGCTCTTGCCGGACTGCGGGCCGCCGACGACACCGACGTTGCCGGCGCTGCCGGCCAGGCTCGCGGTCAGCAACTCGCGCCGCTGCTGGGCGGGCAGGTCGACCAGGCCGATCGGTACGGTGAGCTGGCCGGTGCCGTACCCGCCGACCGGCGCGAGGCCGAGTGTCGGGTGCTCGACCAGCGGGGGCAGCAGCTTCTCCAGCGTGGTGGAGTCGGTCAGTGGGGGCAGCCACACCTGATGCGCGGCCGGGCCCTGCCCGCGCAGCGCCTCCAGCAGCACGTCCGCCATCACCGGCGCCTTCTCGTTCGCGCTGTCCGGTTCCGCGTCCTCGTCCGGGGTGGCCGGCTCGTCCGGGACCAGGTGCTCGGTGCCGAACGGGACGAGACCGCCCTGCGCGGACTGGCGGCGGCGCTGGTGCGGGGGCCGCCAAGGGCCGGAGCAGTACGCGGCCTTGAACCGGATCAGCGTCGTGGTGTCCGGGCGCAGGTACCCGTTGCCGGGCGCGTTCGGCAGTTCGTAGGCGTCCGGGACACCGAGCACGCTGCGGCTCTCCATGGAGGAGAAGGTGCGCAGGCCGATCCGGTACGACAGGTGGCCCTCGATCGTGTGGATACGTCCCTCGTCGACCCGCTGGCTGGCGAGCAGCAGATGCACCCCGAGGCTGCGGCCGAGCCGGCCGATCATCGCGAAGACGTCGATGAACTCCGGTTTGCTGCTGAGCATCTCGCTGAACTCGTCGACCACGATGAACAGCGCGGGCATCGGATCCATCGCGGTGCCCTCGGAACGGGCCCGTTCGTACTCGCGCCGGGACGGATAACCACTGGCCCGCAGATGTTCCTGGCGGCGGTTCAGTTCACCGGTGAGCGCGTCCTGCATCCGGTCGACCAGCTCCAGTTCCTCGGAGAGGTTGGTGATGACCGCGGAGGTGTGCGGCAGCCGCTCGAAGCCGACGAACGCGGCGCCGCCCTTGAAGTCGACGAGCACGAAGTTGAGGTCCTCGGACGAGTGCCGGGCGGCCAGTGCCAGCACCAGCGTGCGCAGCAGTTCGCTCTTGCCGGAACCGGTCGCGCCGATGAGCATGCCGTGCGGGCCCATCCCGCCCTCGGCGGCCTCCTTGATGTCCAGTTCGATCTGCATGCCGGTGGAGGTCATCCCGATCGGCACCCGCAGCCGCTGTGCGGGGCTGCGCCCGGAGCGGTAGGCGGCCGTGTCGAACCGGGTCAGGTCACCGAGCTGCAGCATCCCGGCCAGGTCGTAGTCGGTGGCCAGCGGCTCCTCGGTGTCGCCGCCGGCGCCGACCCGGTAGCGGGCCAGCGAACGGGCCAGTGCCCCGGCCGCGACCGTACCCATCCGGTCCGGGCGGCAGAGCGGGCTGCTGCTCGACTTGCCGAGGTGGTCGAAGGAGGTGATGTTCAGCTGGCTCTCGTCGGCCTGCACCAGCAGGGTGTGTGGATGCGGTTCCCAGCCGAGGGTGGCGCCGATGTCCAGGGTGACGACGTTGCGGTAGCCCTCGGCGCCGAGCCGGTGCCCGCTGGGCAGCAGCGGCCAGTCCAGGACCACCACGACGTACTGCTCGATCGCGGTGACCGGGGTGTCGGGTTCGTAGCCCGGCCGTTCCGGTACGCCGAGCACGGCCAGCGCCTCATCGAGCTGCGTCAGGTCCGTCACGAACCGGCGCCGGGTGCCGGTGACGTCGGGTGCCGAGTCGTCCTGCACGTGCGGGAGCCACTTCGCCCAGTCCCAGTGCGGGCCGGTGGTCACGAGCACCAGGTAGAGGTCAGCGGGGGAGTGTGCGACCACGAGCTGGGCCAGCATCGCCCGTACCGCGCTCCGGGTGGTGTTCAGATCTCCCTGGAAGCCGATGCGGGAGAAGCCGCGCAGGTAGATCGCGATCGGCGCGTCCTGCATCGTGGAGTAGGCGCGCAGGAATCGCCGCAGCGCGTGCGCGGCCATCGGTTCCAGGTCCTCGACGGGTTTGCTGCTCGGCGCGACCAGGCGGGTGGTGGAGCGCCGGGCCCCGAGCCCGAGCCGCACCTCGCCGAAGTCCGCGTGCGCGGTCCGGCGCTCCCAGAGCCGCTGGCTGAGCGCCATCGACCAGAGCGCTCCCGGGTCCGGGTGCAGCCAGCGGGCGGCGCGTCGCTCCTCGGTCAGCGATCCGCGCACCTTGCGCCGGACCTGACCCAGGTACCGCAGGTAGTCGCGGCGTTCGCCGTTGAGCCGGTGCTTGTGCTGCCCGGCGTTGCGGATGATCGGCACGATCATCATCGCGACCGCGGAGAGCACCATCAGCATGACGCCGACGTAGGCGAGCGCGCCCGCGTTGGGCCGCAGGAACATCAGCACCATCGCGAGCGACGCGATGGCCATCGGGGCGAGCATCAGGACCGCGCTGATACCGCGTTCGGCCGGTTCCGGGATGATCGGCGGCTCCTGGAGCGCGATCTCCTCGGCCGGGGCGACCGGCCCCGCCCGGCGGGCCTTGCGCGAGTACGGGGTCGTGCCCACGAGCGTCTCCTTCGGTGAGGGGTTTCCCTCCGATCCGGCCGGGCGCCGTGCGGCGTGCGCCCGCGTCGAGGCACACCGTGCCTACCGTCTCGGAAGGTTCCGCGTTTGCCGTGACGGGCTGCGGGACCTCAGCTGAAGAAGAAAGCCCACCATAGCAACACAAATCCTCAATGGGGAGCGGGAACGTGCCGGAGGAGACGAAGGTCGATGTCCAGCGCCTGAGGGACCTCGCGGCGGTGTTCGGCGCGCTCCTCGACGAGCACGCCCAGACCGTCGACCAGCTGTACGGCTACGTTCCCGACCTCGGTGACTTCGACACCGCTCGATGGCTCGGCGACCTGGTCACCGATCGTCGCGACACCGTTCTCGCCCACGCCGCCTACCTGCGCGCGACGCTCGCCGAGGTCGACGCGGCGCTGCTGCGGATCGCCGGCGAGTTCGAGGCGGCCGAGGTCGACAACGCGGCGGCCGTCGACGGGTTCGGCTCCCCGCCGTCCGGGTGAGGGGTTTCCCTGTGATCTGACCGTCCGGCGCTCCGGGCCCGGCCACCGGTGTATGTCGTGCCTAGCGTCTGGCCGGAAGGATCCGGTCTGATGTCCTCGGGAGGATGGTCGTGGCCACCAAGAGCGAGACCAATACGTCCGTACGCCCGGAGGGGCTGAAGTCGGCCGCGAAACAGATCGGCGAGATCGTCGACGACTTCCTCTCGGCCGTCCCGAAACTGGAGAAGGTCGACGGGAACGCGGGCAAGTTCGAGGTCGCCACCTGGCTGGAGCACCTGAACAAGGATCGCCAGGACGCCGTGGCCGCGCACGTCAAACACCTTCGTAAGACGCTGGACGACGTCAAGACCGGCCTGATCGCGATCGCGGACGCCTTCACCGGCCTCGACGAGAACAACGCCGACGCGGTCAGCAAGGCCGGTACGACGGCTCTCGACAGCATCAAGAAGATGGACCAGACGGACATCCCGCCGCTGACGACGGACAAGTGGCTCGCCGACTACGACACCATCGCCGATGAGGATCCGAAGGACGAGGACACCTTCAAGGACGGCAAGCTCGACCTCGACACCCTCAACAAGGACGACCTGAAGCACCTGGGGCTCGAGGACACCCTCAAGAAGAACGACGGGTACGGACCGGACGGCAAGTCCGGCCTCGACCTGACCGAGACCTTCGTCGACGGCAAGGTGGCCGAGAAGCCGCCGGAGACCGGCCCCGGCAGCGGCAAGCCGAACACCGGCGAGAGCTTCGACCCGAAACGCGAGCCGGACGCCAAGGCCGAGCCGAACATCTACAAGGACCACCGCGACCACCGGCACGCGGGCAAGGACTACACCTGGTACTCGGTCAACGGTGAGCACCAGACGAACTCCAGGGGTCAGAAGATCTACTGGTACAACAGCGTGGCGTGGGTCGACAACGGCACCCGTAGCTGGGTGAGGGCCTAGTGACCGTGGTCATGTCACGATGTGACGGGTAGCGGATACATGGAACGCCTGACCCGACAACGCCTCGCCGCGCCGGTCCGTCTGCGCTTCGTCCTCGGTGAGAAAGCCGTGGACGTGGCGCTGCCCGGCGAGGCGCCGCTGATCGACCTGCTGCCGGCCGTGCTGATGCAGCTCAGCCCGGAGGCGGCCGACCACGGCGCCGAACACGACGGCTGGGTCGTGCAGCGCATCGGTGAGGCGCCGCTGGACGAGGAGCGCTCCGCCGTCGAGCTGAACCTCCTCGACGGCGAGGCGCTGCACTTCCGGCCCCGCGCCGAACAGTTGCCGCCGATCGACTTCGACGATCTCGTCGACGGTGTGGGCGAGCAGGCCCGGACCAGCCCGTGGAAATGGTCGGACGGCCGTACCCGCTCGATGTTCCTGGCCCAGGGCTGCCTCGCGCTGACCGCCGGCCTGGTCATGCTGGGTTTCGGCGGTCCGGCCGTCTGGCGCGCCACCGTCGCCGCCGTCCTCGCCGTCGCGCTGCTCTCAGCCGCCGGTCTGGTCAGCCGGGCGGTACCGGACCCGCAGACCGGCACGGTGCTCGCCGCCGCGGCCGCCGGGTACGCCTCGTTCGCCGGCTGGCTCGGCTCGGAGGCGATCGCCCCGCACGCGCCGTCGTCGGTCCGGATCTCCCTCGCCGCCCTCGCCGCACTGGTCACGCTGGCCGCCGGCCTCTCCGCCGTGGCCGACTCGGGTCTGCTGTTCACCGGCGCCATCACGTTCGTGGTGAGCGTCGCGGTGCCGGCTCTGCTCGCCGCGGTCGGACCGGTGACACCGCAGGAGGCCGCCGCCAGCGGTCTCGTGCTCAGCCTGATCGCGGGGGTGATGCTGCCGCCCCTCGGGTTCCGGCTCGGCGGGCTGGCACTGCCACTGCTGCCCGGCAAACCCGAGCAGCTCTCCGAGGACATCGACCCGATGCCGTACCGCCTCGTGGTCGAGCGTGGCACCGCCGGCCTCGCCTATCTCGCCGCGCTCGCCGTCGGCCTGGGCACCGGGCAGATCCTGATGGCCGCGGTGCTGATCCACCCCGGCGGCATGTGGCCGATGATCATGGCGCTGGTGATCGCGACGCTGATGAGCATGCGCGCCCGGCATCTGACCGGCATGGTGGTCCGCTGGGCGGTGATGACACCGGCGGCGACACTGGTCCTCTTCGTCCTGTTCCGCTTCGGCGCGGACCAGGACGACCTGATCCGCGCGGCGGTGCTGGTCCCCGCCGTGACCGTGACCGCCGCCCTCGCGCTGACGGCGGCCGGCACGATGCCCGGGCGCCGGCTGCGGCCGTACTGGGGCCGGGCCGTGGACGTCCTGGAGATCGGCTTCGCGGTCGCCCTGATCCCGCTGCTCGCCGCGGTGCTCGGGATCTACCAGATGGTCCGGGCCTGGGCGAGCTGAGGTGGAGTCCCGCAGAGATCAGGTCCACGCCTACTTCTACGTCGTCAGCCGCCTCAACGCGGCGCTGATGAAAGGGCGCCCGGACCCGTACGAGCCGCCGAACCACCGGGCCATGCTCGGTTTTGTCATCGGCATCCTGCTGGCCGTGGTGATCGCGGGCGGCTTCGGCATCTACGGCATCTTCCGGCCCGGCGGCGACAAGTCCTGGCGACAGGCCGGTGTGGTCATCGCGGTGAAGGAGACCGGCGCCCGCTACTTGTTGATGGGCGACCAGCTCCGGCCGGTGCTCAACTACTCGTCCGCCCGGCTGGTGCTGGGCGGCGACTCCGACCCGCGGATGGTCCAGGTGTCCCGGGAGTCGCTGAAGGGCATTCCGGTGGGCGCGCCGATCGGCATCCCCGGCGCACCCGACTCGGTGCCCGCCGCGAGCCGGCTCTACACCGGCGCGTGGACGGTCTGCGCGCAACCGCCGACCCCGGCCGGTGCTCCCGCCACCACGCTGCTGCTCGGCGACGTGACGGCACCGGTCGCGGTCACCGGGAACCAGGCGTTCCTGGCGCAGACCGCGGACCTGAAGACGTACCTCATCTGGCAGGGCCGCCGCTACCGCCTGACCGAGACGGCCGCGGTGGCGCTCGGTTATGCGGCCGTCGAACCGGCGCTGGTCACCGCCGCCTGGCTGAACCCGATCCCGCCCGGCCGGGACCTGGCGTTCCCCGTCGTCGCGAACCGTGGCCGGACCGGGCCGTCGATCAGCGGCCGGGCCAGCACGATCGGCCAGATCTACGAGGTGCAGAACCCGGCCAGCGGGACCAGTGAGCAGTTCCTGGCCCGCGGTGACGGGTTCGTGCGGCTGAGCCGGACCAGCGCGGCGCTGCTGCTGGCGGATCCGGCGATCAGGCAGGCGTACGCGGGCGGCGCCGTGGTGCCGATCCCGATCCGGCCGGACGAGTTGGCCGGTGCGACGGTCAGCAAGAGCACCGAACTGATGGAGGGCTATCCGCCGGCACCGCCGTCGCCGGTGACCGGGGGAGGCGGGTTGCCGTGTGTCGCCTTCCGCTCGTCCGGTACGACCGTGTCGGTCAGTCTCTCCCGGGTCTCCGCCGCGGCCGCCGACGCCGCGCTTCCGGTGCCCCGGCTCACCGCGGCGGGCGGCACGGTGGACCGGGTGCTGATCGCCGCCGGTACCGGTGTGCTGGCCCGCAACCCCTACGCGCCGGGAACTCCCGGTGGCGCCCTCTTCCTGATCACCGAGTACGGCGTGAAACATCCGTTGCGGCCGGACGGCGTCCAGGCGCTCGGCTACTCCGGCCAGACCCCGGTGGACGTGCCGTCGGAGCTGCTCGAACTGCTCCCCACCGGTGCGGTGCTGGATCCGGCCGCCGCGTTGCAGAGCCTGGTCTGGGGCGGTTGACGGGGGATATCCCCTCCAAAGCGCTCCCGTCCTGGATGGACCGGTTCGATCACGGCACCGGCTGATTCCATATCCGTACCAGTTCGTCAGTGTCCAGAAGGGGAGAAGAAACCCGATGAGCAGCCCCAATGCGAACACCAAACTCGATCCGAGCGTTGCCGGCCGGGTAGCCACCGACCACCGCGAGACGGCGGTCGACGTCGGTCTCGAGGTGCAGCACTTCGACGAGGCAGTCGCCGTCATGGACGAGCACTGCGACGGCGCGATGATGCGGGCGCTGCTCAGCGCGCGTGACTCGTGGGTCAGCGAGTTGAAGCTCATCATCGCCGACCTGAACACGATGGCCGGGAACGTGGACGGCACCATTCAGGACTTCGATCAGCAGGACTACGACAACGCCGGTCAGATCGGCACGGTCGGCGTGAGCATCCTCAAAGACATCTGAGCCACCCCGCGGCGTACGGAACACGGAATAGGAGAACGACATGCCCGACGATTTCATCGGTTATGACTACAGCCAGATCTTCGAAGGCATCACGAAGATGAACAACGTCAACAAGGCCGTCGAGGGGCTCATTCAGAAGCTCTCGATGGAGACCGGCACCGCGCTGGACAACTGGACCGGTCCGGCGGCCGCGAACTACAACGAGCTGTCGCTGCGCATCGAGAAGAACTTCGGTGACATGAACCAGATCGTGCACGAGCTCGCCACCGAACTCGGTGTCCGTGCCGACGACATGCAGGCGCAGGACGTCCGTTCCGGTAACCGGTTCGGCGACGTCAGGTAGTCAGGTGATACCGGGGAGCTGATCAAGCTGCCCGGTGCCTTTCCTCGCCCGTCGGCCGGCGGCGCGAACTCTTGTGCAGGGCTCGAGTCTTTGGGGTGAGTTGTGGCCACGGGTGAAGTCGGGACATTCGACGAGAAGAGCCCGCCGGTTGGCGAGAAGTTCGCCAAATACACCGACAAGGCCCAACTCAAGGCCTACGTGGAGGACCTGCTGGCGGTGACGAATCCCGCCGACAACGCCTGGTACGACGCCGGCAAGTACTGGACCAGCTCCCTGGGCGAGATGGAGCACATGCTCGACGGCCTGGAGGATCTCGCCAAGAAGATCGCCGGCACGAGTGAGGACAACTCGCTTCTGGGCGGCGCGGCGGGCACCGCCTTCCAGGACCTGGTGGCGAAGAAGGTCGAGAAGAGCCGCAAAGGCGTGCTCGACGTCATCAGGAAGTACAACTTCGGCGCGCACTCCCACGGCATCGGCACCGCGATCAAAGAGTTCCGCGAAGAGTGGACGGCCATCGAGAACGAGGGCGAGCGGCTCCGCGTGAAGCTCGAGGAGAGCGCGGTCAACCAGATCACCTCGATCTATCGGAAGGCCGGTGCGGACCTCACCAAGTCGGATGTCAAGAAGTCGTATGACGATGACATCACCGACGGTAAGGCCGCCGCCGTCAAGGCTTCCGACCGTTGGATCTTCACCAATCTGCGTGCCCGGCTGAACCAATTGGCCCAGGGCTACCGCGACATCGCCGAGAGCTTCGGCCCCTTCGACATCAACCTGCAGACGCAGCCCAAAGAAGGCGGCGGAACCGGCGGCAACAACAAGCCCGAGGACGAAGAGGTCGAGGGCGGGGACGGCAAGGACGAGGACGAGAAAGACGAAGACGAGAAGGACGAGAAGGAAGAAGGCGGCGGTACGGGCGGTGGCTCGGGCAGCGGTTCGGGCGACGACAAGGACGACATCCTTGACGAGGCCAAGGACAAGGTCAACGACGCCATCGACGACCTGAAGAACGGTGACCCGGAACACGACGCCGCGCTCGACGACGCGAAGGAAGCCGCCGATAAGGCCCTCGAGGACTTGAAGGACGAGGAGTCCGGCTCAGGATCCGGCTCAGGATCCGGCTCAGGTGAAGGCGAGGGCGAGGGATCCGGCGAAGGCAGTGGCAGCGGTAGCGGTGCCGGCACGGGTGCTGGCACCGGCAGCGGCGGCGGTTCTTCGGGCTCCGGCTCGGGCAAGGAGGACGCCGCGCGTCAGCAGGCCCTGGACGATGCCAAGAAGGCCGCGAACGACGCCATCGACGACCTCAAGACCGGCGAACCGACGTACGACGACGCGCTCGAGGACGCCAAGGAGGCGGCCTCCGACGCCATCGACGGCCTCGGCGCGGGGGAGAGTGGCGCGGGCGAGACCGGCGGCGGCTCCGGCATTCCGACGACCTCCGGCACCCCGGGTGCCACGAGCGGGTCGACCGGCGGCAAGAAGGCGACCGGCACGAGTGGCGGTAGCGCGGCTGACGACGCCGCCGCGGCCCGCGAGAAGGCTCTGGAGGACGCGCAGCAGGCGGCGAACGACGCCATCGAGGGACTGGGAGCCGGTGGCGGCGAGTCCGGCGGTGGTAGTGGTGAGACCGGTGGTGGCAGCGGCGGTGGGACCGGCGGGGGCAGTGACCTGCCCCCGACGTCCTCGGCCGACCCCGCCGCGGAGGAGGCCGCCGCTGAGAAGGCCAGGGAGCAGGCGCTGGAGGACGCTCAGGAGGCGGCGCAGGAAGCCATCGAAGGTCTTGAGTCGGCTGACCCCGTAGAAGCTGGTGACCCGGAGACCGAGAAGGCTCGCCAGGACGCACTCGACGAGGCCAAGAAGGCCTCGGACGAGGCCATCGACGACCTGATGGGTAAGGACACCGGCGACAAGGCAGCCGACGAGGCCCGCGACAAGGCCCTGGAGGAGGCGAAGAAGGCGGCGAACGACGCCATCGACGACCTGGGCGACACCAACGCGGGGGACGTCACCCCCGAGGAGGCTCGCGAGAAGGCTCTGGAGGAGGCGAAGAAGGCCGCCGACGACGCCATCGAGGATCTCTCCACCTCGGGCGACCCGTCCGCTGCCGACGCGCTGGAGGACGCCCGGAAGGCGGCCGCCGACGCGATCGGCTCGACCGGGGACAAGGGCGACAGCTCGACCGACGGGAAGGGCGACAGCTCCACCGGTGACAAGGACGACCTCTCCGCCGAGGAACAGGCGGCCCGCGACGACGCCTTGGAGGACGCGAAGGAGGCCGCCGACGAGGCGATCGAGGGCCTGCTCGGCGACGACGCGATGGAGAAGGCGCTCGGCGAGAACGGCGGCGACCTCAACGGCGACGGGAAGATCGACGCGGACGAGGCCGAGCAGCTTCGCGACAACGCGCTCACCGAGGCCAGGCACGCGGTGGACGAGTCGCTGGACGACATGATCGACGAGCTGGAGTCCGGCGGCGGCGAGAAGGGACTGACCGAGGACGAGCGGCAGGCCCGTATCGACGCGCTGGAGGACGCCAAGAAGGCGGCCGACGGTGTCATCGGCGACCTGATCGACGAGGGCGGCGACCACACCTCACTCTCCGACTTCCTCACCGGCAAGGACACCGCAGGCAGTGGCGGCGGTAGCGGAGGCGGAAGCGGCGGAGGCAGTGGTGGCGGAAGCGGTGGTGGTGGCGGTGACCCCGAACAGCCCGCCCCACTGGAACTGGCACCCGTCACCGGCCCCGCGGCGAGAGACTCCCAGATGACTCCGCTCATGCCCGGTACTGCGGCCGGCCAGACGGCTGGCTCCGGCATGCCGATGTCCCCGCCGATGGGTGGCGGAGGTGCCGGTGGCCAGGGCGATCGCGACCGGGAGCGCAACACCTGGCTGGCCGGCGAGGACGGCATGTGGGGTGAGGACGACGGCAGCGTCGTCTCCAGCAAGGCTCTGGGCCGGGACTGACCGTGACCACTCGGGGAGCAGGACGGCCGTACACCCTCCAGGAGGTCTCGGCGGTGCTGGAGGCGGCGTCGCCGTCTGAAGTCGAGCGTGGCGCCGCCGCCTTCGACGAGGCGCGCCGTGCCCTGCGGGCGATCGCGAGCCGGCTGGACCGGGCGATCGGCGAACTGGACGACGCGTGGTCCCACTCGGTCTCGGCCGTCGGCGAACGGCTGGAGGCGCCGTTGCGCCGTACCCGTGAGCTGCTGCACACACTCGACGAAGCCGAACTCGGCCGCCAGCTGAGGATCACCGCGAACGGGCTCGCCGCCGGACAGGCCCGGGTCCGTGACCTCAAGGTGCAGCGGGCGGGCGGCGCGGACGGCCCGTACGACCAGCAGGCTCAGCAGATCCTGCACGACGTGGCGAACGCGTACCGCGACGTGGGCCTGACGATCGGTGGCCAATCGCCGCCGCCACCGGTGGCCGTCGAGGAGCCCTCGATCGGCCGGGCACTGATCGAAGCCGCCCGTGGCGATTCCGGCGGGCTCACGCTGGCGTCCAGCGGGTCCGCCCCGGCGGACCTGTTCCGCCCGGCCGTCCCGACCCTCGGCCTGGGCCAGCCCGGCGATCCGGTCAGTCCACCGGCGGCCGGCGGCGCGGCGGGTTCCGGCGCGCCGATGATGCCGTTCATGCCGCCGATGGGTGGCGGTGGCATGGGCGGTGGCATGGGTGGCGGGCCGGGTGGCGGCGGTTCGCTGTTCGATTCGTCGGCCGCGAAACGCAACGGCCTCCAGGGTGACCCGTCCGCCTGGAACAGCGGCCAGGAGAACGGCTGGAACGTCCTCGGCCGTAAGGAGCAGCGCCTCGAAGCGGCCCGGGAGGACTTCCGTAAGGACTTCGACCAGGAGATCAAGAAGGCGATGAGGGGAGACAGGGATGGCTGACGAACAGGGCGCTCCGCGGCGCAGTGGCCAGTTGGAGGCGATGCTGGTCAAACTCGCCGAGGAGCAGCGCAAGCTGGAGGACTTCCAGCGGAAGATGAACGAGGCGACCACGGTCGTCGAGTCGTCGAACAAGATGGTCACCGCCACGTTCGACGGCCGTGGCGAACTGACCGGGCTCACCTTCAACACCACCCGCTACCGCACGATGTCCCCGACCGAGCTGGCGTCGACCATGTTGGAGACCCTGCGCCGTGGGCGCGGCACGGCCTTCGGCAAGATTGACGAGATGACCGGCGGCGACGTGTTGCCCGGCATCAAGTTCGGCGACCTCGCCGCCGGCAAGGTCGACATCAACGACGTGGTCGGTACGCTGCTGACCTCCGCGATCAACCTGCCCGATCTCGTGGAGAACGCGCGGAAGGCCAACACCAAGAAGGAGGCGGGCCGGGCCGATGGCTGACGAGACCACACTCGAGCCGGACGGTGCGCTCCGCCTCTTCAACACGATCGGTGACCTGGTCGGTGACCTGGAAGCCGCGGTGGCCCGGGTCAAGACCGTGCGCACTACGCTCAGCGAGCCGTGGGGCACCGACGAGACCGGCCAGAACTTCGCCAAGAGCAAAGAGCCGAGCGCCATCGAGACACTGGGGTACGTCGACAAGGCGATCACCTTCGTGCGGGACCTGAGCACCGAGGGACGCGGAGCCGTCAACGAATTCGTCAGCCTGGACCGGGACAACGGCGGCGGTCTGGGCCCCAACTCCTGACCACGGCCGCCACCGGGCGGACGAGGGCAGGGACCGGGGCCGTCCGGCCGCGGTGTCACACGGAGGGATCACGAGGGTGAACCAGCGGAGGATTACCGTCACGCAGTCGGCGGGATCCGGTTACCGGACGCTCGGCGAGGCGCTCGCGGCGGCGGCGGACGGGGCGGTCATCACCGTGCAGCCCGGCAGTTACACCGAGAACCTGGTGCTGACGAAGATCGTCACCATCACCGCACAGGACGGGCCCGGTACGGTGCGGCTGACCGCGCCGACCGGGATCCCGGTCGTGCTGGCCGCCGAGTCGGCCGCCCTCGCCGGTCTGTCCATCACGGCCGCCGACGGCGACAGCCCGGCGCTGGTCCTCGCGATGGGCCAGATCAGCGTCACCGAGTGCGAGCTGACCGCGTCGTCGTGGGCCGCAGTCTTCGTCCGCGACCAGGGTTCACTGACGATGCGCGGCAGCCGGGTGACCAACGAGGCCGGTGCGGGTGTCGTGATCACCTCCCGGACCGGGAGCATGCTCGACGACTGCCGGATCGAGCGGCTGGGCACCTCGGGTGTGGTCGTCGCCGAGCACGGGGACCTCCGGGTCCGTTCCTGCACGGTCCGGGAGGCGCGCGGCAACGGCATCTGCCTCAACGGCCACGGCCGGATCACCATCGAGGACACCGAGATCATCGGGGCCGGTAAACCCGCGTTCGCGGCCGAGCAGCAGTCCGAGGCGACCGTGCGGCGACTGACCGTCCGGCAGACCAGCGGCGTCGGCGTCTACCTGGCCACCACCGGTAAGGCCACCCTGGAGGACTGCACCGTCGACGGCAGCGGCGCGGACGGCTTCTTCACCGGCGAACGTTGCGCGCCCACGTTGCGCCGCTGCCGGGCGACCGGCGCACGGCGTAGCGGATTCCGCTTCGCCGGCCGGTCCGCCGGCCGGATGGACGAGTGCGTCGCCACCCGGATCTCGGGTGCCGGCGTGGCGATCGGCGATCGCAGCACCCCCGAGGTGACCGGCATGGTGGTCAGTGACTGCACCGGCGCGGGGGTACGCCTCGACGGTGGCGCCGACCCGCTCCTGCACCGGCTCCAGGTGCTCGGCTGTGAGGGCGCCGCGATCGAGGTGTCCGACAGCGCCCGCGGCCGGTTCGAGAACGTCACGATCGAACGATGTGGCGGCATCGGCATGAAGGTCGGCGGCGGAGCCCAGCCCTCGGTGTCCGGCCTGAGCCTGCGCGGCAGCGGCGGAGCCGGAGTCGCCGTCGAGGACGCCACCGCCACGTTCGGCGACTGCGAGATCGCCGACGCGGGTGCGGACGGAGTCTCGGTGGGTTCCGGCGCGGACGTCTCGCTGACCGGCTGCCGCGTCCACGACAACGCGGGCGACGGGCTGGTCTTCGCGGCCGGCGGGCGGGGCACGGTGACGGATTCGGAGTTCACCGCGAACGCCGGTGACGGGATCGCGGTACGCACCGGCGGTGCCGTGCGGGTCACCGGCTGCACCGTGCGGGACAACCAGGGGTCCGGACTGCGCCAGGCCGAACCCGCCGGGCCACTCACCGTCGAGGCGCTCTCCAGCGCGCGCAACCGGCTGCCGGACGCGTACGGCACGGCGACCGCGGGCACTGCCCCGGCACCCCCACCGGCGGAGGAGCGCGGATCCGTCGCCCGGGGCTCCGACCCGCTGCGGGAACTGCAGTCGCTGGTCGGTCTGCACGGGGTGAAGCAGGAGGTCACATCGCTGATCAACCTGAACAAGATGTCCAAGAGACGCCAGGAGGCCGGTCTGTCCGCGCCGCCGATGGCCCGGCATCTCGTCTTCGCGGGTGCGCCCGGCACGGGCAAGACCACGATCGCCCGCTTGTACGGCAAGATCCTCGCCGAACTCAACGTGCTGAAGAAGGGACACCTGGTCGAGGTGGCCCGCGCCGACCTGGTGGCGCAGATCATCGGTGGCACCGCGATCAAGACCACCGAGGCGTTCAACTCGGCGCTCGGTGGGGTGCTCTTCATCGACGAGGCGTACACGCTGAGCAACAGCCGTGGCGGCACCGGCCCGGACTTCGGCCGTGAGGCGATCGACACGCTGGTCAAGCTGATGGAGGATCACCGGGAGGACGTGGTGGTCATCGCGGCCGGGTACTCCGCCGACATGGAACGCTTCCTGCAGGCGAACCCGGGCCTGGAGTCGCGTTTCAGCCGGACCATCGAGTTCGCCAACTATTCACCTGCCGAGCTGGTGACCATTGTGGAGAACCAGTGCATCCGGCACGACTACCAGCTGGACCCGGCCGCGGCCTCCGCGTTGCTCACGTACTTCGACCGGATCCCGAAGGACGGCACCTTCGGCAACGGCCGGGAGGCGCGTAAGGTCTTCGAGCGGATGGCGGACATGCAGGCGTCCCGGCTCGCCGCCTCGGTCGAGGTGACCACCGCCGAGTTGGCCCTGCTCACCGCCGAGGATCTGCCCGCGGCGATCGGAGCGGCCGGCTTGTCGGGAAAGTGAAGTTCCGCAAGAAGTCGGAATCATCTATGAAACACAGTGTTTCTACGCTCTGCTTGGCCCGCGCAGCACCGATGCATCGTGGCCCGAAGGTCCGTCGGCGGATCGTTCGCCGGTCTGGCACGGTAGGAGACTGTGGACGTACGGGAGCAAGTGCCGATCGACGGCGACGCCTGGCTGCGTAGTGTGCAGGCCGAGCACGGCCCCGCCGTGTACCGGTACCTCTCCGGGCTCACCCTCGGCGACCGGGCGGCCGCCGAGGATCTGTTGCAGGAGACGCTCCTGCGCGCCTGGCGGCATCATCCGATGCTCTCCCGGGATCCGGCCGGAGTGCGTGCCTGGCTCTTTCGGGTCGCCCGTAACCTGGTCATCGACGTGGGCCGGGCCCGTAGGATCCGCCCGCCGGAGATGAGCCCGCCGGACCTGGCCCAGGTGCCTGCCGCCGGTGACGCGATGGAGCGGGTGCTCACCGCCGACGTGGTCCGCGAGGCCCTGCGCCGGCTCAGTCCCGCACACCGCGCCGTGCTGGTCGAGCTGTACTTCACCGAGTCCCAGGCGGTCGACGTCGCCGCCCGGCTGGGCGTTCCGGAGGGGACGGTCAAGTCTCGGGCGCACTACGCGCTCCGTGCTCTCCGCGACGTCATGAAGGCGATGGAGTCGTAACGGGTCACAGTTTGATCGCTACCGACGGGCAGTTGGCCGGCGGCAGATCCGTTCATCGATAATTCCTTGATCCTGGACGCATGTGTCGGTGGTTCTCGGCGCGGGGTGATAGCTGAAAGTGAGAGGTTCAGAGACGATGACTCTGTCATGGGAGCGTTTCCATCCGTCATCGCGGAGCCCTCGCGGACATCGGTCGTGATGGCCCGCGGGTCTGGTGGATCTCCGTCTCAGCCCGGTGCCCGGCGCGGCACCGCGAGTGCCCTCAACTGGGTCGGTGAGCAGCTGGCCGTCGTCGGTCCCGATCCGCACGGCGCGATCGCGTCACTCGCCGCCCTGATGCCCCCCGAGTCCGGCGTCGTCACCGTCGTCGGTCAGCTCGCCGGGCCCGACGACTGGGCCTTCCTCACCGAAGCGCTGCCGATCGCGGTCCCGCCCGGCTCCGCCGCCCGCCTCGCCGTCTCCGGCGCCGGTATGGACGCGGCCGGCAGCGGGCCGCCGGCCGCCGCTCTGGCCCGCCAGCTACAGGCCGATGTGTACGCGCCCAGCGGGCAACTGCTGCTCATCCCCGGTGGTGGCATGTTCGCCATCGACGGCTGGCGCTGGTTCGCCCCGGACGGCCGGGTCCGGCGGGGCGGGCGTCGGCATCCCCGGCCCCACTGGGAGGCCGAAGTGGACACGCTCGTCCGGCACGCCGCCCCGGGCGTCCGGGCGTACGCCGTACCCGCCGGGATCTGGCTCTTCACCGACGCCCCGCACCTGCCCGAACCCGGCCTGGACGACCTCGTCCTCGCCGTGCCCATGGACCGCGACCGGGTCACCGTCGTACTCGGCCGTCCCGGCACGCCCCCACCCGACGCCGAAGCGGTCTTCTCGCTTGTGGAGGCGCTCGACCCGTCGATGCTGATCGCCTCCTACGGCGACGCCGCCGGTGCGGCGCTCCAGCTCGCCGGCACCGTCGCCCGGCACTGGGACACCCCCGTCGAGGTGGCCACCGGACTGCCTACCCTGGACGGTGCGGACCGGCTCGTCTCGGTGTCCCTGGACGCCGACGGGCAGGGCTGGTGGACCCCGCCGGTGTCCCGGTTGCGCTGCACCGCCGACGGCCCGCCGGTCCCGGTCGGCCCGGTGGACTTCCTCGCCGACCTGCGACCCGCCGGACCCGGTAGTTACCGCCTCAACGAACGCTGGGTGGTCGAGGCCACCCAGTTCGGTCTCTGGGTGCGGCCACCGTTCGCCGGCCAGCACCTCGGCGACGTGCGCCGCCGCCCCGGACAGTCGCGGCGGTTGATGATCCTGGTCGGACTGCCCGGCCTGCCGCTACCGGACGACGTGCTGCCGGTGCTGCACATGCTCCTCAACCGGCTCACCGCCGAGGCGCGGGCCCGGGTCGATTTCGAACCGGCCGAACTGGATCACCTGCTCACCCCGGACTCCACCGACCGGCCTGACGTGGTGCTCGCCGCGCAACGCTCCACCCCGCCGCGCTGGTGGCATCGCGACAGCCGCTTCTTCGCCGTCCTGCTCACCGTCGACGGGCCCACCGGCACCGTCCGCACCGACGCCGGTGACGTCGAGCCCGGCCAACTGGGCGAGATCCTCGCCGCCTACCGCGATCCCGACCCCCGCCCGGTCCTGCTGATCGGCTCCGCGCCGGTCGCCCCCGACGTCGAACAACTCCTGGCCGACCAGCTCCAGGCCGTCACGATCGGCCGCCGCGCCGACGGCTGGTGGGCGAGCCTGCCCCGCCGCGTCGACCGGCAGCCCCGCCCGGCGATCCGCCTGACCACCGCCTTCCCGTTCTCCGACGACGACCTGGCCACCGTGCTGACGCCGCCCCGTCCCGCACCGCCACGGGCACCGTCCGGACCGCCGGGCGCCGCACCGCTGCAGGCACCGTTCGGGCCAGCGGGCGCCGCACCGCTGCGAGCACCGTCCGGACCGTCGGATGCCGCACCGCTGCTGGCCCTGGCCCCGGTGCCGGAGGGATTCCCGGCCGGCGACGGGTCCCGTACCGTCGTCGCGGCTCGTGGCCCTGATCAGCGCCAGCCGTTCCGGCTCGACGGCCGCCCCGTCACCGCCTGGGAGTTCGCCATCGCCGTGGCCGACCAGCGACCGGGCTGGGCCGGCAGGCCGGAACCGGTCCGGCTGGAGGTGGGCGAGATCGCCGAACCGATGCTGCGCCTGCTCGCCAACTACCTCCGTGCCCCGGTCAGCGCCCGCTCCCGGCTGGTGGCCGACGTGCCGTCGGCCACAGCGGCGTCCGGATGGTTCACGGTCACACCACGCGACGGCGGAGTCGACCCCTCCAGCGTTGATCCACACCAGCGTTCATTTCCCCAGCGTTGATCCCTTCAGCACTGCCTCCAGCGTTCAGCCCTCCGGCGTTCAGCCCTCCAGCCGGTTCGGGTCCCAGCACGTCACCGACAACGAAAGGCGCGACCCATGGACAAGGATGACCGGGAGCCCCAGGAGAGCGACGGCCTTCGCAAGCCCGCCGAAGGTACGGACGACAGCGGCACCTCCCGGTCGCCCGCGGCCCGCGGCGGTGACACCGGGAGTCCGGTCCCACGCCCCGGCCAGCGGCCGCCAGTGCAACGGGCGGTGGCGCTGAGTGGACTGCCGCCCTACGAGGTACAGCCCGCCGAACAACTGCCGCCGCCAGCCCCCCTGACCAGGCCCGCTCCGACCACCTCGCCCCAGCCTGCTCCTGGCCCGCTTGCCTCGCCCCAGCCCGCCTCTGCCTCGGCCGCATCGCCCCAGCCTGCCCCTGCCTCGGTCGGCAAGCCCGTTCCGGAACCCACCAACGGATCGATCACCGCCAGGCCCGGCACGCCCCTGCCGCCGCAGGCCGGCACGCCGCAACCGACGCCGGTGGGTACACCCCGTCCGGTGCCGGTCGGTACACCTCGACCGAATCCGCTGGTCAAGCCCGAGACCGATGCCCGCGTCACCCCGCCGTCCGACGGCCAGGCACTTTCCGGCCCGCAGCGATCCACCGGGGCGAAGGCCGATCAGTCGACGACCACACCGGTGCCGCACCCCGCCGGGACACCGGCGCCGGTGCATCCGGCTGGAGTTTCTGCTGGTCAGGTGGTCGCCACCCCGCCCGTGGAGCCCTTCAGCCGCCCCACGGAGGTCCTTCCCCACCCGCTCCCGCGCCCGGTCCAGCACGCCCCGGTCCAGCACGCCCCGGTCCAGCACGCCCCGGTCCAGCATGCCCCGGTCCTGAGCGCCGCCGCGCCGAACATGCTCGGACCGGCCGAGCCGGAGCCCGGCGGCAGCCGTTCGCGGGCCTCCCGGTTCGCGCCTTGGCTGGTGCCGCTGGTGCTGACCGGCGCGGTCGTGATCGGCACCGCCCTGATCGCGAACAACCGCGGCAGCACCGACCAGGTAGCCGAGCCGCAGCGGGAGCCGGTGCCCGGCCGGACGATGATCACGCTCGGGCCTCCGTCGGACGCCGTACCTCCGCCGCCGCCGCTCAGTGTCGCGCCGAGCGGTGTCACCCGGGCGGCCGGGCAGCCGGTCCCGTCGGCGGCCTCCGCCCCACGGTCGGTCACGCCGAAACGCACTCCCAGCACCCCGGCCGCGGCCGCCACCACCACGCCGGGGAAGACGACAGTGGTCACCGGCAAGCCGAACACTGCCGGCGCGAACCTGGCGCTGGGCCGCCCGGCGAGCGCCTCCAGCCAGGAGGACGGGCGCTGGCCCGCGTCGATGGCCGTCGACGGTGACGCGGCGACCCGGTGGAGCAGCGAGTTCTCCGACCCGCAGTGGCTCCTGGTGGATCTGGGTGACGTCTGGGCCGTCAGCACCGTGAACCTGACCTGGGAGCGTTCGCACGCGACCACGTACCGGGTGGAGGTCTCGGTGGACGGCACCACCTGGACCACGGTCTACACCACGACCTCGGGTGTCGAGGGTGACACGCTCATCTCGGCCGGAAAGGTCCCGGGACGGTACGTGAAGGTCGTCGGCACGGCCCGCTCCAACGGTTACGGCTACTCGCTGTACGAGATCCGGGTCTCCTGACGCCTCCGTCTCGCTGCGTTCACGCCCGATTCGGTCCGCTTGCCGGCTGACCATGTCCGAGTGTTTGGAAAGGGGATTACCCTCACTTGTTCGTCGAACGCGATGCGGTCCCGCAACGTTTAAGTGGCGACGTATCCTTTCGCACGAAGGCAGGCACCATGCGGTACAGGGAGCGCCGGGGGCCCCGATGGGTTCCGGCATGACGAGTGAACCGTGCACGGATCCACCCGTGCAGGATCTGCTGGGATTTCTTGCGCTCGGCCGGCTCGGTCCGGACGACACCGAGGTGGCCGAGGCGCATCTCGCCCAGTGCGCGGCCTGCCGGGGTCAGGCCGCCGACCTGCGCCGGACCGCCTCCGCGCTGGACCTGTTGTCAGTGGTGGACATCGCCGAGTTGCTGGCCACCTCCACCGCCGAAGCGGCCCCGGCACTGCGACCGGTGGCGGCCGGCCGCGCCGTCTGCCGGTTCACCGGCCCCGGCCCGCACCGGGGCGGAAACCAGGTGCGGCGCGACCTCCCGGTCCGCCGTACGGGGCAGGCCACGAACGCCACACGCGACAACACCCCGACTTGAGCTCACGTCGCGATGTCGGGGTAGGGCCGGGTGATGTGGGCGAGCGACGCACCGTACGCCTTCTGGTATTCGAGGGGTTCGGTGTTGTCCCGTTCGAACACCGCGATGAAAAGGGTCAGTGTCAGGAACGGGTGCGCGCCGAACTCGAACAGTCGCACCTGGTCCCGGGCGATCAGGGCGGCTCGTTCCTCGGCGGTGAGGGCCAGCCAGGTGGTGTTCTCGCCGCTGTGGCAGTTGAGCAGGTCGTTGGCCATCGTGGACTCCCACCAGGTGACCAGTTCGGCGGGATCGTTCCGATAGCGTTCGACCAGCGCGGGGTCCCGGTCCACGGTGAAGAGGAACTTGTTCAGCAGGTACTTGCTCATGCCGGGGCTCCCTGCGGGTACCAGGTGAAGTAGGCCTCCATGGTGTGGAACAGGTCGAGCGTGTCGACGTAGTCGGCTTTCACCCCGGCCCCGGCGACCCCCATCATCAGCATGAAGTCCATGAAGCCGTGGGTGGCGTTGCCCGGCTCGTGCAGGCTGTCCAGAGTCACTTCACGCAGGCAGCCGTCCAGGTCGCCGTCGGCGATCCACTGGACGGCCCGTTGGTCGAACTCAGGATCGGGTCCCTGCGGCCCGAACTGTCGTGGTCCGCCCAGCTCCAGCGACAGGTGACCGGTTCCGATCACGGCGACGCGCAGGTGTGACGGCCACTGCTCGATGATCGTACGAATGCTCTCGCCGAGTTTGACGAACCGGGAGGGCTGCGGCAGTGGTGGTGCGAAGATATTGGTGTAGATCGGCACGATCGGCAGGTCCGCCTCCGGCCGCAACGTGATGATCGGGCAGGTCACGCTGTGGTCGATGCGCAGCTCGTTGCTGAACGCCAGGTCGAATCCGGAGTCCAGACCGGCCCGCAGGATGTGCGCGGACAGGTCCTCGTGGCCTTTCAGGCGCATCTTCGGCAGGCCGAATTCGCGTTCCTCGTTGTACCAGTTCGCGTCGTAGAACGGCGCCTTGCCGACCAGGAACTGTGGCATGTTGTCCAGCCACAGCTGATGGAAGTGGTCCGAGCCGACCATCACCAGCACGTCCGGGTTCGCCTTGGTCAGGGTCTCCCGGAAGGCGGTGATCTTGTGGACCCACTCGTCGGCAAACGGGGGCCGGTCCGCGCCGGTGGCGGTGCTGGCCCGGTAGTAGAAGGGATGATGTGTCGAGGCGATGACCGCGACGATGCTGGCCATGGTCCGTCCTTAGGGTTCGAATACCGCGTTGCGATCGACAGTCATGTAGATGTCATTGGCGATGGGCCGCTGCTGTTCCTCGGCGATCTGCCCGAGCAGCCCGGCCGCGCGGGCCAGCAGGGCGAAACCCCGCAGCATTTCCACCGGGAGACCGAGATCGGCCAGTGCGGCTCCACAGACCCCGGCGCCGTTCAACGGCAACTTCTTGGGGTGTACGGCGGCGATTCCGTCCAGCAGCCGGAGGTGGGGTCCGTAGAGCCCTTCTTCCTTGGCGATTCCGATCAGCACCGGTGTCCGGGGGTCTCGCACCTTGTGCACCGGATGGCCGAGGCCGGGGATCCGTTCACCGGAGCCGGCGATGTCCTCCGCGGTCCGGCCGGCTGCCAGAGCCGACGCCAGAAACCGTCCACAGTCCTCGGTCACGCCCAGGAACCGGGACCCGCCGCCGAGCAACCCGGCGGCCAGCGCGCCCTGGATCGAATTCGGCGCGGACAGGTAGGTGAGCCGGGCCGCGATCGCGGTCGGGGTGAACCCGTGATCGGCGAGCGCCACCAGCACCGACTCGAAGACCCGCACCTCACCGGAGCTGGGGCGGCGCTTGGCGACCAGCCAGAACGCCAGTTCGCCGAACCCCACCTTCCCCATCAGATCGGCGGCCAGATCCTGCCCGAGCAGCGAGATCGAGTCGGCGTCGGACGTACCGAGGCCGGTCGGGAATTTCAGCTCTTCAGCCATGCGCGGATCTCCTCGCCGTGCTCGTTCAGTCCCGGCGGCGGGAGTTCGTACCGGGCCGGGGTCTCGGAGAATGTGATCGGGTTGCGAACCGACGGGATCCCGCCGGAGTCGATCACCGGGTTCAGGCCCAGTTCACCGGCGAACGCGACACCCTCGTCGATGGTGTTGATCGGTGCGCACGGCACCCCGGCGGCGAGCAGGTCACGGAACCACTCGTCGCGGGTGCGGGTGGCCAGCCGTTCGAGCAGGATCGGCCGCAGCTCCTCCCGGTTGGCGGTGCGGTCCTGATTGCGGCCGAACCGTGGGTCCTCGGGCAGTTCCGGCAGGCCGAGGACCTGGCAGAGTTTGCGGAACTGGCCGTCGTTGCCGGCGATGACGATCAGCTCGCCGTCGGCGGTGGGCAGCGGTTCGTACGGGAAGAGGCTGGGGTGTGCGTTGCCCATCCGGAACGGCACGGTGCCCCCGGCGACGTAGGCGCTGGAATGGTTGACCAGGCCGGACAGTGCCGAACTGAGCAGGTTGACCTCCACATGCTGGCCGCGGCCGGTGGTCGCGCGGTGGTTCAGAGCGGCGAGGATGCCGATGCTCGCGTGCATTCCGGCCATCACGTCGAAGACCGAGATCCCGGCCCGGTACGGCGAACCGTCCGGATCGCCGGTGAGGCTCATCAGCCCGGAGATCGCCTGGACCATCAGGTCGTACCCGGGTAGTGCGGCGCCTTCGCCGGAGCCGAAGCCGCTGATACCGGCGTAGACGACTTTCGGATTGCCGGCCGCGACGGCGTCGTAGTCCAGTCCGAACCGGGCCAGGCCGCCGGGCCGGAAGTTCTCGATCAGCACGTCGGCACGCCGGGCCAGCTCCTGTGCGACTTCGAGATCCGCCGGGTTCTTCAGGTCCAGCGAGATCGAGCGCTTGTTGCGGTTGATGCCGAGGTAGTAGGTCGAGACGCCGTCGCGGACCGGTGGCATCCAGGTTCGGGTGTCGTCACCACCCGGCCCCTCCACCTTGATCACCTGGGCGCCGAGGTCGGCCAGGAGCATCGTCGCGTACGGCCCGGCAAGGATCCGGGAGAAATCGGCGACGAGCAGGCCCGCCAGCGGTCCCGTGGGATGCGTAGTCACTCACAACCGTCCGTTCTGCGGACACGTGTCCGCCGATTCAGCGTCCCCGCGCCGAGCTGGCCTGTCAACATCCGCGTTACAAGAAAGAAACGCATCCTTGACGCTCAAGGTGACCTGGAGCACTCTAAGAAGATCGCGCTGCCCGTACAGCGGACAGCCGTCCGAAAGAAGGTGACGATGAGTGTGATCTTCCGAAACGGCCTGGTGCTCACCATGGACGACGAGCACCGGGTGCTGCCCGGAGCCGACGTCCTGGTGGTCGACGGCCACATCGCCGCGATCGGCCATGGGCTGACGGCCCCGGACGGCGCCGAGGAGATCGACGCCTCCGGCGGCATCGTGATGCCCGGCATGATCGACACGCACCGGCACATGTGGCAGACCGCCATGCGCGGCTACGGAGCCGACTGGACCCTCAGCCAGTACTTCGTCTGGTACTACCTGGAATCCGGCAAGCACTTCCGCCCCGAGGACGTCTACGCAGGCAACCTGCTGTCCGCGATCGAGGCCATCGACTCCGGCGTCACCACGACCGTCGACTGGTCACACGGCCTGCAGACCCCGCAGCACGCCGACGCCGCGGTGGACGCCCTGGAAGCGGTGCCCGGCCGGTTCGTCCTCGCCTACGGCAACATCCAGCAGGGCCCGTGGGAGTGGTCCACCTCCGCCGGGTTCCGCGACTTCCACCGGCGGCGGATCGACGGCGGGCGGCTGGCCGGGTTCCAGCTCGCCTTCGACGTCACCGGTGACCCGGCGTTCCCCGAGAAGGCGGCCTTCGAGACCGCCCGTGAGCTCGGTGCCCCGGTCACCACGCATGCCGGGGTGTGGGGTGCCACCAATGACGAGGGCATCCGGTTGATGTACGAGAACGGCTTCATGACCCCGGGCACCGTCTACGTGCACGCCGCCACGCTCAGTGCCGACTCGTACCATCGGATCGCCGCCACCGGCGGCTCGGTCTCGATCTCCACCGAGAGCGAGCAGAGCGCCGGCCAGGGCTACCCGCCCACCTGGCAGCTCCGCAAGTACGGTGTCCCGGTGTCGCTGTCGATGGACACCAGCGTCTGGTGGAGCGGCGACCTCTTCTCCGCTATGCGCAGCACGCTCGGCGCCGACCGGGCCCGCGAGCACCTGGAGGCGCACGCCGGGAAGCGGACGATCACCAACCATCACCTGCGCGCCGAGCACGTCGTCGACTGGGCCACCCTCGGCGGGGCCCGCAGCCTCGGCATGGATTCCCAGATCGGCTCGCTCACCGTCGGTAAGCAGGCGGACGTGGTACTGCTCAAGAACGACGCGTCACCGGTGATGTTCCCGATCCTCAACCCGTACGGCCACGTGGCCTTCCAGGCCCAGCGCGGCGACGTGCACACGGTGCTGGTCGGCGGCCGGGTGGTCAAAAGGGACGGCAAGCTGGTCGATGTCGATCTGGTGTCGGCGCGGGCGAAGGTGCAGGCCACCGTCGATCACCTGCGCGAGACGATGGGGGAGGAAGCCTGGTTGCGGGGGATGAACCCGGATGTCCCCGAGGCCGAACTGTTCGACAACCCGTATCAGTACACCGAGTGGAACGCGGGCAGCGCGCAATGGAAGCATTAGCCGGGTGACCGACACCGGAAGGGGCGCGGGGCCCGACTTCATCGAGGCGCTCGCGCGTGGCCTCGATGTCCTGCGTTCCTTCCAGCCGGGCACACCGTCGATGACGCTGAGCGAGATCGCCGGGCGGACCGGTCTGGCCCGGCCCACGGTGCGGCGGATCCTGATCACCCTGGAGACGCTCGGTTACGTGCGCGGCGCCGGCCGGGGCTACGCGCTCACCCCACGGGTTCTCGACCTGGGCATGGCCTACGTCAACGCGCTGAACATGTGGGACCTGGCCCGGCCGCACATGGAGAAGCTGGTCGCGCTGACCAACGAGTCGACGTCGATGGCCCAGCTCGACGGCAGCGACATCGTCTACGTGGCCCGGGTGGCCGTCCCCAAGATCGTCACGCTCTCGGTGACCATCGGCACCCGTTTCCCGGCCGCCGCGACCTCGATGGGCAAGATCCTGCTGGCGGCCCTGCCGCCGGGCGAGGTGGCCGGGGTGCTGGCCGAGCCGTCCCGCTCCGGCGTCACTGCGCGTAACCTGCCGGATCCAGCCGAGCTGGAGGCCGGTCTGCGGGAGATCCGGGCCAAGGGGTGGGCGCTGGCCGATCAGGATCTGGCGCCGGGCGTGCGTTCGGTGGCCACCGGAGTCCGTGACGGTGAAGGCCGGGTAGTGGCCGCCATCAATGTAACAGTGCATGCGGCGGAGACGTCGGTGGAGACACTGCTTGACGACCACCTGCCGAAACTGCTGAGCGCGGCGGCTTATATAAGTCAGGACTGGGCTATCGCCGATTCAATTCCGTCGACAACTGTGTGATCCGTTTCCGGGAGCGCTCCGTATCCCTGTGTACAACCTGTGCCGACGGCGCTCCCCTGGGGCGACGGGATTCCTTGGAGGTTCACGTGGCTGTTGTCGGATCGAGGTCCTTGTGGCGCCGTCTAAGCAGCGCCGCCTTGATCTCAGCGGTCATGGTCGTACTGGTCCCGGGCAAGTCGGCCTGGGCAGCGGATGTCCCGGTTCCTCCGGAGAATCTGCTGTCCGACCGGGGCGCGGGCAAGATCTCGGCCGCCGACAAGGATTTCGTCATCAAGGTCCGGCTGGCCGGACTGTGGGAGATCCCGGCCGGTGAGATGGCCCAGAACCTGTCCGAGAACAACCGGGTCAAACGGATCGGCCGCAGCATCGCCGACCAGCACACCGAGCTGGACCTGCTGGCCCGCAACGCCGCCACCAAATTGAAGATCACCCTGCCGAACGAGCCGAACGAGGACCAGCAAGGCTGGCTCGACGAGATGGAGTCGGCGCAGGGCGAGCAGTTCGACCAGATCTACATCGACCGTCTCCGCGCCGCTCACGGCAAGATCTTCCCGGCCATCGCGAACATCCGGGCCAGCACCCAGAACGACACCGTGCGCAAGCTCGCCCAGCAGGCGAACCAGTTCGTCATGACCCACATGACCCTGCTGGAGAGCAGCCGGCTCGTCGACTTCGCCGACCTGGCCGCCGCCGCGGCCGCTGCCGCACCCGCTGCCGCCGCGACGACCAAGGCCCCGGCGCAGGTGCTGTCCGCCTCGGAGACCGGCAGCGGCGAGATGTCCGGCGCGAACATGGGCTTCATCCTGGCCGCGCTGGCCGGCGGTCTGGCCGTGGGGGTCTTCGCCACCAAGCAGCTAGCCGGCGGTCGCCGCCCGGGCTACCGCAACAACCGAAGGACCCGTTACTACGGCGGCTGACCCTGGTTAGGGTGGCGCGATGATCGGCTGGATCGCGCCACCGGCTGACCGGCGATGCGTTGCCCCCGCTTGTCACTCCGGGCGGCGGCGAGGCGACCGCGGGGGAGATCAACCACTTGCTGGTACGCCTGGCGAGTTGCGACTCCGACGAGGTCCACCCCGCAGTGCTCGCCGCTCGTGACCGGTGGACCGCCGCGTCCCGGGCACTGTTCGCGGCGGCGCTGTTCGACCGCTGGGTCACCGCCGGGACACCTGCCTCGGACACCTGGTGCATGCACGCCGTCGGGCTGATCGGCGACGACGCGGGCGCCCGCCGGATCGCCGCGCACGCCAAACAGTGGGCCGGCGGCAACGCCAGTGCCCGCGCCCAGACCGCCCTCGACACGTTGCGGCACCGGGGCACCGACGCCGCCCTGATCGAGTTGAGCCTGCTCGCCGAGCGGTCCCGGTTCCCGGTCTTCAAGAGCCGGGCCCGGCAGCACATCGAGGCGATCGCCGACCTGGGCGGTCTCACCTCGGACGAACTGGCGGACCGGCTCGTACCAGCGCTGGGTCTGGTGGACGGCGGCGACGTCCTGCCGACCGCCAAGGGTGACTTCCGCATCGTCTTCGATCATCGGCTCCGGCCGGTGTTGCGCGACGCGACCGGAGAAGTTCACGCCGACCTGCCCCGCGGCTCGGACAAGAAGCGGCTCACCGCACTGCGCAAGGAGGCCCGTGCGTCGGCGTCGCTGCACGTCGCACGCCTGGAACGGGCCATGTGCACCGAGCGCCGGATCCCGGCCGGGATCTTCCTGGACCGGTTCGCCGGCCATCCGTGGATGACCCATCTCGCCCAGCGCCTGATCTGGGGTGTCCTCGCCGGTGACACCCTGACCGGCACGGTCCGGGTCGCCGAGGACGGCACCCTGGCCGACCTCGACGACGAGCCGGTGACCCTGCCGTCGACGGCTGCCGTCGTGATCCTGCATCCGCTGAACTTCCCCGCGGGCACGCTCGGCGTCTGGGGGCAAGTGTTCGCCGACTACGAACTGTTGCAGCCGTTCGCGCAGCTGGACCGACCGGTGCACCGGTTCGGGCCGGGGTTCTTCGACCCGTTCGCCGGACGGAAGACCAGCTATCCGGTGCTGCGCGGGCTGGAGCGCAACGGCTGGACCCGGTGGTACGACGCGGCCGTCCAGATGGCGAAACCGCTCGGCGGCGGCGCGTGGGCGGTGCTGCAGACCGACCCCGGCTGGCACGCCTCGGACACCGTGGACTCGGCGCCGCCGCAGACCGTACGGGAGTTGACAATGGTCCGCGGCGGCGGTGTCACCTTCGGCGACCTGCCTCCGGTGACGTTCTCCGAGCTGATCCACGATTTGCGGATCCTTACTTCACCGGATGCGCCCTGAACTGCTCGGAATGCAGCTGGAACGAGCGGACCAGCTTCGGCATCCAGTAGGCGTCGTCATGCCGCCCGGCCCCGAGCTGGTAGTCGTGCCGGACACCCTTCGCGGCGAGGGCGGTGCTCATCTGCTGGGCCGCCGCACCGAACCGGTACTCGTCGGAGTCGCCGCCGTCGAAGTAGAACCGGTGCCGGTTCAGGTCGGCCGCCGACATGCCCGCGACCAGGGTGAGCGGCCGCAGACCAGCATTGGCGGCCTGCTCGGCCGGGGTGCCGACCAGCGGTGCCAGGCTGAGTGCGCCCATGTGGCTGGCGATCGAACTGAACACCGTGGGGTTCGTCAGGCCGAGGGTGAACGCGCCCTGCCCGCCCATCGACACGCCGCTGATGCCGCGATGGTCCCGGTCGGCGACGGTCCGGTACGACCTGTCGACCAGCGGCACGATCTCGTTGACGATCATCGAGCGGTAGTTGCCGGCCGAGGTGTCGACGTACCAGCCGCTGCCGCCGTCCGGGAAGACCACGATCGTCTCCGCCAGGCCGTTCTCCCTGATCAGCTTGTCGAGCACGGTGTCGATGTCCCGTGCCTCCCACTCGATGTTGCTGCCGTTGAAGCCGTTCAGCAGGTAGACGACCGGGTAGCGTTTCGCGGTCGTGCGGGTGTAGCTCTCCGGCAGGTAGACGTTGAACTGCGCCCGCCGGTTCATCGCCGCCGAGGCGTAGCCGGAGCGGAAGAACCGGGATCGGTCGCCGAGTTCCAGCTGCTTGCGGGGGTCGATGTAGAGCAGTTCGCGGGTGGTGGGCAGGCCGGTCCAGGTGCGGAGGGTGTCCACTACGAGGCGGCCCTGAGCGTCCTTGAACACTTCGGCCTGCGAGTCGGTGAGAGCCACGCTCCCGCTCTTGATCAAGGTCTTGACTTCGGCCAGCCGTAGCTCAGCCGTGTAACCCTGGTGGAAGTAGCCGGGGGCCAGGGTCGCGGCGTAGCCTCGCACGTCCCCCTTGGCGACAGCGCTGTGCTGCCGGTTCAAGACCGCACAGACATGAGCCAATTGGGTACGGGTGACAGCGGTCCCGCTGATCCCCGCCAGGGTGCGCAGCCGAGCCTTCGAATACAACCCGACCGGCCCCTGATAGAAGCCACCGCCACCGGTGCCGTCGTAGACCCGGACCGCGATGACGTTGGTGCCACCCCAGTTGAGCAGTCCGTCCGCCGGGTAGTACTCGCGCGGCACCTCCCAGGTGGAGTCGAAGTTCGGCGGGAAACCGCCGGTGCGCCCGATCTCCTGCCCGTTGAGGTACGCCTGATCGGCGTCGTCGATCTTGCCGAGCGCCGCGACGACGGCGGAATCGGTGACTCCCGCCGGGCGTACCGGCAGCGTGAAGGTCTTCCGATACCAGGCGAAGCCGTCGTACGACGACAGATCGGGGTGTTCGCCCCAGTTGTCCGGAACGGTCCAGTCCCGCCAGCCGGTGTCGCTGAAGGACGGTGCCGCCCACGCGGGGTCGTCTCCGGTGGTGAACTTCCAGCCGGACCCGGCCAGGTCCACTCCGAAGTCGACCGAGCCGGTGGTGGCGCACGAGGTGTCAGTGGATGGCTTCGGCCCTGCTGAAGCCGATGTGGGAACGTTCACAGACGCAAGAGTCAAGAGTAGGGTGCCGAGCAGAGCTCCGCTTTTCAGCGAGAGTGACATCGGATCCTCCTGGAGGATGTGATCACAGGTTCACACACGAAACGTGGTGGACGCACATTCGCAACATTCGTGATCCGTGTCAATCGGGGATCTATCCCTGTTTGAAAATGTCAGATCCGCGAGGACCCGCTCAGATCCACTTCGGCTGGTGGGTTTCCGCCGCGGCTCACCGGGATCCGCCTCGCCCCACGGAGAACACGCAGAGCGATGTGCGGGGCCAGCAGATGCGCCGGGCCGGCGAGCATGTTGGAGACCCGCAGGAACGCCGCACCCAGAGCCGCGTCCCGGGCCGCCGCCACCCGGAACCGGGCCAGGTAACCGTGCAACAGCCGGTCGACCATCCGGCGCTGCCCCTTGACCTCGGGGAACCGCAGGTCACTACCGGTCGCCAGGGACCACGGATTGGCGAGCAGCCGGGCCGCCCGCTCGAAGTAGCGTCCCGGCTCGTCGGCCAGCAACCGGGCCTCCAACGCCGCGACCGTGATGCCCTGCCCATAGATCGGGTTGAAACTGCACAGCGCGTCACCGACCGCCACGAACCCGGCCGGCCGTCGCGGCATCCGCTCGTAGTGATGGCGCACGCTCGACGGATAGCGCATCCGCACCGGCTCGTCGATCGGCTCGGCCGTCCGCAGGAAGTCCCGGATCTCCGGCCCCGGCATCGACTCGGCGTACGCCCGCACCCCCGCGTCGTCGACCGGCGGCTCCGCACCCAGCATGCCCGCCAGCAGCAGCACCACCCGGTCACCGTCCTGCCGCACGATGACCGCGGCCCGCGGCATCCCCGGATACGGCGCCATCACCACCGCGAAGTCGTCACCGCCCGGCACGTACCGGTAATGCCGCGACGTGTAGACCAGCCCCGTGCGGACCGTGCTCGACGGCACCTCCCCGTACCCGAGTTCCCGCAGCCAGACCGGCATCCGGGTGCCCCGCCCACCGGCGTCCACCACCAGATCGGCCTCGATCTCCCGGTCCGCCCCGTCCTGCCGGACCCGGACCCCGAGCACCCGCCCCCGGCTCCCGCGTGCCGGCCCGTCATGCAGCAGCCCGGTGACCTCGGCGCCGTCGATGATCTCCACATCGGGCAGTGCCCGCACCCGCCGCCGCACCAGATGTTCGAGCAGCGGCCGGCTCACCCCGTAGCACTGCATCGACGACGGGGCTTGCCGCATCGCATACCCGTCGAGGTACCACCGGCAGTCGGCGTGCGCGTCCCCCACCGGCACCCCCGAGGTCACCATCTCCGCCGCGAACCCCGGAAACATCTCCCCGAGCGCAGCCGCACCCTTGGCCAGCAGCACATGAGCCTGCCGACTCTGCGGAACCCCACGCCGAGCCGCAGCGACCTCCGGGAACCGATCCCGGTCGAGCACGGTGACCCGCTCGAACCGATCACTCAGAGCCCGAGCCGCCAACAGCCCACCGACACTGCCCCCGACCACCACCGCATGCCCCATGCCCGAATCGTCCTGCCCCGGCGTCCAGCGGACCGCGCTTTCCGCCAGCCGTCAGGCGAACGAGGCGCGCGACGTCGCCTGGGTCCCATGGGCTGGTAGATGATCCTGGGCATGCGGTTGTTGACGTTCAATGCGCTTTTCAAGGGGGACGTCCGGGAGCGGCTTCGGGCTCTGGGGGAGCGGCTGGAGCGGTCCGACTATGACGTCGTGTGTCTGCAGGAGGTGATGTACCGGCGGAACGTGCGGCTTCTGGAGACAGTGGCGCCCAGCTACCGGTATCGGGCGTGCAGCGGGTCCGTCGTACTCCGGGGCGGGCTTGTGGTGCTCTCTCGGCTGCCCATCACGGGGAGTGAGTTTCGGCGGTTTCCGTTGACCGCACCGGCCCGGCCGGAGTACCTGATGCGCAAAGGGGCGCAGATCGTCACCATCGACCGGGTGTTCACCGTGGTCAATACGCATCTGTCGGCGAACCGGGACGACGACTGGTCGCCGGGGAACCGGTATTCGGCCGCTCAGCGGACCGAGTTCGCGGTGCTGGCGGAACGGATCGCGGGGATCGGCACGCCGGTCGTGGTGGTGGGCGACCTGAACGTGCCGCGGGAGTCGGCGGGGCTCGCCGGTCTCCTCGCGGCGACCGGGCTGCGGGACGTTCTGGCCGGTGACACCCGGCCGACCTATCGGCCGACGCCGGGCTGGCCGTCGCCGCCCGCCTTCGATCACGTCCTGGTCCGGCCGGCGGCCGTGCAGTGCCGCGCTGACCTGGTCTTTCAGGATGAGGTACGGCTACCCGGCGGGGGCACCTCCTACCTTTCCGATCACTACGGGGTGGAGGCCGAGCTGACCTACCCGGATTGCAACCACACCGCATTCAGCCGGAAGCTGTAGTGGACGACGCCACCGCCGATCGAGAGGGGCGCTCAGCCAGGCGACCTCCGAAAGGCCCCGATGAACAGCTTGCGTGTCCGTACCGGTCTCGTGGCCTCCGCCGTCCTGGTGACTCTCGGTCTGCCCGCAACGCCGGCCTCGTCGGCGTCCTCGGCTAAGACTGCGGTCATGGACGTTTCCCCGACGCTGGCGAGCCGGCTCGCCGAGGCGAAGACCGCGAAGTCGATGAACTACTACCCGTCGGACGCCGGCTGGTCGGCGATGTGGACCGGGTTCGACGCCGCCCGCGTCGACGCGGACCTGGCGAAGGTCGCCGGGCTGGGCGCCGACAACGTCCGGGTGATCGTCTTCCCGCAGGCGTTCGGCTGGCCGGCGCCGAAGGCCGAGAACACCGCGAAGCTGCGCAAGTTCATCAGCATCGCCGACTCGCACGGCCTGACCGTGAAGGTGACGCTCTTCGACTGGTGGTCCGCCTACGGCGAGGTCACCAACAGTGTCACCTGGGCCAAGACGATTCTGGCGCCGTACGCGAACGACCCGCGAGTGATCGCCGTCGAGCTGAAGAACGAGATCCAGCCCGGTGACACGGCCGCGGTGACCTGGGTCCGGCAGCTGATCCCCGCGATGCGGACCGCGCTGCCGACCATGCCGCTGACCCTCTCGGTCGACGGCAGCGTCGGGGCAGCCGGTCTGCAGCGGCTCAAGTCGTCGCTGGCCGGCACCTCGCTGGACTACTACGACTACCACTTCTACGGCTCGTCGGAGCGGGCGCTCGCCGAGATCCGCAAGGCGCAGGCAGCGGTCGCCCCGGACCCGGTGGTGATCGGCGAGACCGGTGTCAGCAGCGCCGTCGTCAGCGAAGGGGAACAGGGCGCCTACCTGGCCCGGGTGTTCCGGGCCGCGACCGAGGCCGGGGTCGGGTCGGTGTCGCCGTGGACGCTCAACGACTTCGCGAACGGGGCGATCCCCGCCAACTCGTCGGTGTCGGCGATGCCCGCCCAGTACAAGTTCGGCTTGTACCGCGCCGACGGCACCCCGAAGTTCGCGGCCACCGTGGTCCGTACCGTGTGGACCACCGGCACGGTGCCGAACAGCCTGCTCAACCTGGGTTTCGAGCTGTCGCCGACGGAGTCGGCCTGGCGGCAGGGCAACAGCACGGCGGGTACGGCCGTGATCGCTCCCGAGATGGCCCGCACCGGCGCGCGGTCGGCCCGGTTCAGTGGCACCACCCGTACCGCGGCCGGTCTGCCGTCCCTGATCATCTCGCCGATCACTCCAGTGCAGGCCGGTTTCCGGTGGCGGGCCGAGGCGTTCGCCCGGGGGATCAACGCCACCGGCACCACCGAGATCGCGCTGAGCTGGTTCGACGTCAACGGTAAGTGGATCAGCCAGAACCTGTCGAACCGGCTCCCGGCCGGCAACTCCGGCTGGACCAAGCTGGTCGTCGAGGCGGTCGCCCCGGCCGGTGCCACCAGCGTCCAGCTGCACCTGAAGTCCGGCGACAACACCGGCACGGTCTGGTTCGACGACGTCGCGATCTCCTGAGATCACCCCGATGCGGGCAGGTCACAGCGGTTCGAGATCGACGGCGATCGAGGGCCTTGTCTCACCGCCTACCGCACCGGCGAGGCTGTCGAGCACTGCCACCTCGCACTCCTGACCCGCGCTGGAGCCTGTTCGCCGCCTGGGCCCACCGTGACGGCTACCGTTCCGCCCGCGCCGTCCCGATGCGGTAACGGGGACAGCTGATCGGCGCCGGCACGGCCCCCTGCCCGACCGGCCGTCGCCCGCCCGACGGCGAGATCGGTAGTGACTGCCGACCCCACCCCCAGCCGGCTCGGCTGCTGAGTCCCGAGTCAGGCGCCGAGAAAATCTATGCTGACAGGACTAGACATTCTTGCGAGGTCTGGTTAGTGTTTCTCTTGTACGGAACGAAGATCGTTGAAGGCGCAGACCGTAAGTGATCGAGGTAGGTGTAACACAAGACCCTGACGTTTTTCCAGGTCAGGGCGGTTGCAGGCAGGGCTGATGCAGGTTCGGGGCTCTGTCTGGTGCAGCGGGATCTGCCGCACGTGTGCGGGGCCGTGAAGTTTGCGTGGGGCTCCGTCGCCGGCTAGCACTGCAGGTCATGGAAGCAGAGGAAAGGGAGGGCCGAACACCGTTGGATCGCCCGCCGTCGGGACGTGTTTTCTGGTTCTGGGGTGGACACCGCAGTCTCCATCGAACGTGAGGTGGTCTCCGGTCACGCTTAAGCGATCCTCGCGCCGCAATCCGCTGACAGCGGTTGGCGCGGAAAAGGCAAACCGACGATTCTGTCGGTAGATGGTGTATTCAACCCGTAAACCCTGGGCCCCGGCGCTTGAAGCGCCGGGGCCCTCGTCATGCAGCGACCGAAGCGCCGAGCGGTGGAGCCGATCTGCGCGTACTGTCATCGATGCGGCCCGTAATCGGCCGCCGCCTCGGACCCTGGCGTGTGTGACTGCGCTCTAGTGGGTAGGCCTCATGACCAGATATTCGACATCCGGTTGCACCGTCATGGTCGCAGTGGTGCCGGATCAGCGGCCCGTGAACGTCCATGTCGCCGGGACCTCGACGCGGATGCGGAGCCGGCGTTGAGCGACGCCGTCGCCCGAGTCGTGGCCCACGTGCCGGGCGAAACGAGCGGAGAAGAGGTCCGGCTGAATCGGCCGGAGGATCGGGTCGGCGCCGAGGTCAAGCCCCGGCTGCGGGGGTGGCTGCACACCGGCGCTTTTCCCTTCGCGGTGACGGTGGGGGCGCTGTTGACGGTGCTGTCCCCGGATGCCGGTTCCCGGCTGGCTCTGGTGCTGTTCACGCTGTCGGCCGCGCTCCTGTTCGGTGTCAGCGCGCTGTATCACCGTGGTGACTGGGTAGGGCTTGCTGAGGGTGTGTTGCGGCGGTTCGACCACGCCAACATCTTCCTGATCATCGCGGGCAGCTACACGCCGTTCTGCGTGCTCGCGTTGCCGCCGGGGCAAGCTCGGACCCTGCTGTGGATCGTGTGGTGCGGTGCGCTGGCCGGGGTCGCCTTCCGGGTCATGTGGGTCGGCGCTCCGCGATGGCTGTATGTGCCGGTCTACATGGCCCTGGGGTGGGTCGCCGTGCTCTACCTGCCCGGATTCTGGCGTTCCGGCGGCGCGCCGGTCGTCACGTTCCTGCTGATCGGCGGCGCTCTCTACACTCTCGGTGCGGTGGTCTACGGCTTCAGGCGGCCGAATCCCGACCCTCGCTGGTTCGGTTTCCACGAGGTGTTCCACGCCCTGACCGTCGCTGGTTTCGCCGCGCACTGCGTCGGCATCTTCTTCGCTCTGCGCACCGCCACCGCCTGAACTCTCCGGTCGACCCGCTTCCGCGGCTACGCGCGGGGCCCCCGGGGGCCCCGCGCGGCTCTATTTACAGGTCCAGAGGAACGGCCGGTTGTCGACCTCCTCGGGGCCCATGTCGGTGCTGTAGCCGCCGACCGTCTTCCCGTCCGCGCTGAAGCTGGTGACCTGGTATTCCTTGAACCGCTGGTACTCGGGCAGTTTCACGACCTTCGAACCGGACAGGATGACCGGCTTGTACGACTCGTTGTTGAGTGCCAGGATCCAGCCGTTGTCGGCCAGCTGACCGAATCCGATCCCGTCGGTGGCCGGCACCGGGTGGTAGGTACCGTCGGAGATCCGGAACTTGATGGGTGTGAGGGCGCGGCTGGGTCTCCCCTCGGAGTCGTCGGTCTCGATGATCGCCGCGCCGAGGATCCAGTCGCCGGCGATCGAGGTCGGTTCGAAGTAGTCCGCCTTCTTCCCACCGACCGTGGGTAACGGCATCAGTTTTCCGGTCCCGTCCGGTAGCCAGAGGTAGGCGGTCAGCGTGAGCCGTCCGCGGCCGACGGAGCCGACCACCGTGCCGTCATCGGCGATCAACTTGGCGATGCCGACCGGGTAGCCGGACGGGAGTGGCAGCCGTTCCACCTTGGCGGAGGCCGACGTCCACCGGACCGGAACCTCGCCGTTGAAGGGGCCGAGGGCGCCGACGATCACGCCGGCCTCGTTGATCGCCAGCGCCGAGGTCTGCGAACCGTCCAGTTCGGAGTACGTGCCGTCGCGGTAGACGAACGCCTGCTGCGATTCGCCGAGGTAGGACGATCCGACTCCCACTCCGGACTGGTTGAGGTCGTCGATACTGGCGTCCGCCCCGGGAATCCGGAGCCTGGCGTCGATCTTCCCGTTCTTCCAGACGATCAGATTCTCGGCCGCGTCGTAGAGCCGCCCGGCCTGATAGCGCCCACTCGGGTCACCAGCGGTGACCACGGACTTGCGCACCCCGCCGGTCGGCAGCAGCGCCACCTGGCAGCTCTTCGGCGGCGGCGCGGCCGCGGGGGCGGCCGCCGCCTGCGTGCTCGGCGCCACCGAGGTGACCGTGGCCGGTTTCCGGGCCGGGGTCTCCGGCTGCATCGCGGCGATGGCGAGGGTGCCGCCGCCGGCCGTCACCGAGGTCAGCGCGATCAGCGCCAGCCCTCCGGTCCAGCGCCGCAGTCCCCGGCGCCGGCGACCCTCCGCCATCGCCCGCGCCACGTCGAACCGCGGTGGGCCGGCCGGCTCCTCCCGCAACGGCTGCAGCATCCGGACCGCACCGTCATCGTTCATCTCGTCCTCACCTCTCATGATCGCTCCCGGGAGACGGCGACCGCGGGTTCGCGGTGGTCCGGGCCGAGCAGGGTCCGCAGCCGGGTGAGGCCGTGCGAGGTCTGGCTCTTCACCGTGCCCTCGGAACACTTCAGCAGTTCGGCCACCTCACGGACCGGCTTGTCGCACAGGTAGCGCAGCACCAGCACCGCCTGCTGCCGGGCCGGCAGTCTCGCCAGCGCGGCCCGGACCGCCGGCCGGTCCTCCGGGTTACCGGTGACGGGCGGCGGTTCGTCCTGGCCGGTCAGCAACCGGACCTTCCACCAGCCGCGCCGCCGGTCGTCGAGGAAGACCCGGACCAGCATGGTGTGCACGTACGCGTCGACGTTGTCGACCCGCCCGATCCGCGGCCACCGGGCGTACAACTTCGTCAGGGTCTCCTGCACGAAGTCGTCGGCCTGGTGGGTGTCGCCGCAGAGCAGGTAGGCGGTGCGGCGTAGTTCGGTGGCGCGCCCGTGCACGTACTCCAGGTACTTTTTGTCGGATCCGTCCGGCATTGGCCCCGCTCCCTGTCGCTGTCTCTGAACACCCGACGGCGATCGGCAGGGATCGGTTGTAGCGAATCACAGGACCGGCTGAAAATCCTTCTGGGTACGCCATGACGCCAGCCACGTGATCAGGTCGGCGGGCCGGACCGGCCGACTGATGTGGTAGCCCTGCGCGTAGGCGCATTCCATGCTCCCGAGCAGCACGAGAGTGGCCTCGTCCTCGACTCCCTCGGCCACCACCTCCAGGTCGAGGGCCCGGGCCAGTTCGAGCACGGCCCGGACGATCGCGGCGCCACCGCGCGAGTCGGCGACCGTGGCGACGAAACTGCGGTCGATCTTCAGCTCGTGCAGCGGCATGTTCTGCAGGTACGACATCGACGAGTACCCGGTACCGAAGTCGTCCACCGACAGCCGGACCCCCATCTCGCGCAACCGGGTCAGGACCGCTGACGCGCGTACCGGATCGCTGATGATCGAAGTCTCGGTGATCTCCAGGGTGAGCAGTCCGGGTGTCACGCCGGCCACGTCGAGGGCCGCACCGACCCGGTCGGCGAACGCCTCGTCGAGCAGGCAGACCGTCGGCACGTTCACCGCGACCGACAGGACCGTCCCGGCGTCGTGCCAGAGCCGGTGCTGCTCCAGGGCCATCGCCAGCACCCGGTCGGTGAGCGGGACGATGATCTCGTTCTCCTCGGCCTGCGGGATGAAGTCGCCGGGCATGAGCAGGCCACGGGACGGGTGTTCCCAGCGGATCAGCGCCTCGGTGCCGACCACCCGGCCGGTCCGGGTGGACACCTTCGGCTGGTAGAACAGCACCAGTTCGTCCTCGTCGATGGCCCGGCGCAGTTCGCCGATCAGACCCAGTTCCCGAGAGTTGTGCCGGTCCGCCTCCGGGTCGTAGACGGCGATCCCGAGCCGGTTGCGTTTGGCCGTGTACATCGCGATGTCGGCGTGCTGCAGCAGTTCGGTCCCGGTCGCGCTGTGCAGCGGAAAGACGGCCGCGCCGACGCTGCCGCTGATGTCGACGGTGACGCCGTCCAGGTCGGCCGGGCCCTCCAGGGAGTCGAGCAGCCGGCGGGCGATCTCCGAACAGTGTTCGGGGGACAGGATCTGCGGCATCAGCACGGCGAACTCGTCGCCGCCGAGCCGGGCCACCGTGTCGCTGTTGCGGACCGCGCTGGTGAGCCGGGTGCCGACCTCCTGGAGCAGCAGGTCACCGGCGTGATGCCCGAGGGTGTCGTTCACCTCTTTGAACTTGTTGAGGTCGAGCAGCAGCAGGCCGACCGCCTCGCCGTCGCGTTCGGCCACCCGCAGCGTCTTCTCGATCTCGTCGGCGAGCAGCGCCCGGTTGGCCAGCCCGGTCAACTCGTCGTGCAGCGCCCGGTACCGGCTCTCCACCGCCTGCCCCTCGATCCGGCGCTGGTGGGTGAGCAGGACCCCGGCGCAGAGCACGAGCAGCAGGAAGTCGGCGCCACAGACCATGATCGCGGCGAGGCTGAGTTTCTGGTTGAACTGGTCGGCCTCGGCCAGGTACTGGTCCATCGCCAGCCGGTGCCGGGTGACGTTGGCGTTCGCCGACTTGCGCACGAACGACGCGCTGAGGGTGGCCTGGTCGGCCAGGCTCTGGGTGCGCTCCCGGTCGGTGCCGGTGCGCCGCAGTTCGGTCAGGGACTGGGTGAACGCGTTGTACGAGTCGGTCACCAGGACGACGTTGCCGACGTCCTCGGGGTCGCCGTGACGGGCCTGCCAGGCCAGGTCGGCGACGGCCGAGTGCATGGCACTGTCCAGCAGATCCTTGCCGAACTTCTTGGCCACCATGTAGTCGTTGAGTGCCTCGGCCTCGACGCTGATGTGCAGGTCGATCTGGGACCAGCGGTCACTGATCTGCGAGTTGTGCCGGATGTGACTGGTGGTCGACGCGTTGGTGGTGATGCTGATCGCGGCGAGCGCGGCCAGGGCGAAGACGCCGAGCGCGAGCCCGATCACCGCTGCCCGCGCCACAGCCTTGCTGCGGACCACCTTCACCAACACGCCGGCGCCTCCCCGGGACGTCAGATACGCGGCCGTACGACACGGCCCATTGTCCCGATCGGTCGAACGGCCGCCGGGATGAAGGAGATCACACATACTGAATCCGTCATGAGGTCTAGGTACATGTCGGTTCTGTCGGTGCTCCTGCTGCTCGGCTCGTTCGCGTGCACCGAGGAGCAGCAGGGCCCTCCGGTGAAGCCCAAGGTCGGCTTCGTGGTGGCGAACAAGCAGCTCAACTACTCCAAGGAGATGGGCCTCGGGTTCATCGCCGGAGTGAACACGGTCGGCGGGGTCGGCTTTCAGGTGGACGGGCCGAACATCGTCGACGGCCCGCGCCAGGTCGCCCTGTTCCGGGACATGCTGAAGGCCACCCCGGACGGCCTCTCGGTGTTCACGCTCTCCCCGGACCTGCTCGCCGAGCCGATGGCCGAGGCCGTCGCCGGCGGTGTGCCGATCATCGCGGTGGACAGCCAGCCGCTGGCCACCGCCGACGTCGACCTGTTCATCGGTAACGACAGTTACGAGCTGGGCCGGCTGCTCGCCCGGGAGGTGATCGGGAAGCTCCCGGCGGACGCCAGCGGCAAGATCGTGCTGGGGACGTCCGGCCCGGGTGTGCCGGTCCTCGACCACCGGGCCAAGGGCATCCGGGACGAGTTCACCGAGCGGCTGCCCGGGGTCTCCGTGCTCGGCCCGTTCGACACGAAGCAGGAGGTCGAGGCGAACCAGGACGCCTGGAGCACCCTGGTGAAGGTCAACTCCTCGGCGCTGGCGTTCATCGGCACCGGCGACGCGGACGGCTGGAACCTCGCCGAGATCCGCCGGAACACCGGGGCCACCTGGCTCGCCGCCGCCTTCGACATCGACTCGAAGGCCCTGGCCGCGGTGAAAGCCGGCGATCTGCTGCTGGTCTCGCCCGAGCACTACGTGAAGGGCGCCGTCGCCGGCCGTCTGCAGGCCGACCACGCCAAGACCGGCAAGGTCCTGCCGGCCGGCTGGCTGTACGTGCCCGGGATCGTCGTCGACCAGAGCAACGTCGACGCGATCCAGGCACGCCAGGCGACCGTGGCGACCCGGGCGGAGGCGTTCGCCACCCAGATCGATCACGTCCTCAACGATCCGTCGTACCTGCGCCCCCTCGCCGAGGTGCGCTGACCAGCAGGGCACTCAATCCACCGGCCCGGTTCAGCTTCTGCCAGCCGAGCCGGATGCCGCCGATGGCGGCCAGGACCGATTGGATGAGTACGAGGTACATCAGCTGGCGATAGACGAACTGCTGCAACGGCACCAGCCAGACCGGGCGCAACGACTCGGAGTCCAACCGGAACGCGTAAACCGTGCTGATCATCTGGACCGCCAGCATCGCCAGCCACGCCAGCGCTGTCTGCAACGGGTCGAGGAAGAACAGCCCGTAGACCAGGAACACGTCGATCAGTGGTGACAGCAGCGGCATGAGTGTCTGGAAGAGCAGCAGGTTGAGCAGCCCGCGCCGGCCGAACCTACCGCTGGCACCCTTGTCGGTCAGCGCCCGCCGGTGCTTCCACATCGCCTGCATGGTGCCGTAACTCCACCGGTAGCGTTGTTTCCACAACTGCCGCACGGTGGTCGGCGCCTCGGTCCAGGCCCGCGCCTGCTCCTCGTAGACGACCCGCCAGCCGGCCCGGATGATCGCGATGGTCAGGTCGGTGTCCTCGGCGAGAGTGTCGTCGCTGAGCCCGTCCACCTGCCGCAACGCCTCCCGGCGGAAGGCGCCGATCGCCCCCGGCACGGTCGCCATGCACTGCATCACGTCGTAGGCGCGCCGGTCGATGCTGAACCCGACCACGTACTCGATGTGCTGCCAGAGGGCGATCAGACCCTTGCGGTTGGCGACCTTGGCGTTGCCGGCCACCGCGCCGATGCGGCTGTCGGCGAACGGCTGGACCAGCAGGCGTACGGTGTCCGGCTCGAAGACCGTGTCACCGTCCATCATCACCACCACGTCGGTGTCGGCCGCCGCGATCCCGGTGTTCAGGGCTGCCGGTTTCCCGCTGTTCGGTTGCCAGATCACCGTCACGTCGGCGAACCCGAGTGACTCGGCGATCTCCGCGGTGCCGTCGGTGGAACCGTCGTCGACCACGATGATCCGGACCGGATGGGTGCTGGCGGCCAGCGATCGGACCGTGTCGGCGATGCACTCCTTCTCGTTGTAGGCGGGCACCACCACGGTCACCGGCTGCGTGTAGGGCTCGCCCCACACGCCGGGGCGGCGGCTGCGCCGGGCGTGCCGCCGTCCGAGGACCAGCATCAGCAGCAGCCGGGCCACGGTCAGCACCCCGAAGCCGATCAGGAGCAGGGCGAACCAGGTCGTGGTGTTCTTGGCGATCTGCACCGCGCCGACCAGGCTGAGCCCGAGCAGCCGCTCGTCGGTGGTGGCCGCCGGGTTGACCGTCTCCATGCCGCTCAAGGCCGCGACCGTGGTGAACGTGTACCCCTCGGCCAGCAGTGCCGGGATGACGGTGGCCAGGGCTTCCGCGGTGTCCGACCGGTCGCCGCCGCCGTCGTGGAAGAGCAGGATCGCACCCTCACCGTCGTCCGGGGTGACCGCCTCGACGATGTCGGCGTTGGTGACACCGGCCTCCCAGTCACGGCTGTCCAGGTCGTTGACCACGGTCAGGTAACCGGCCTCGCCCATCTCGGCGATGACACTCCAGTTGGTGTCGTCCAGGGCGGCGACCGTCGACGAGTACGGCGGCCGGAAGATCACGCTGGTCACCCCGGCCGCGCCGGCCAGCGCGAGCTGGGTCTCCCGCATCTCGACCGTGCGCCGCCAGTCGTTCTTGCTGGACAGTTCGGGATGGGTGAAGGTGTGGATGCCGATCTCATGTCCCTCGGCCACCACCTGCTGGACCAGGTCGGGGTATTTGCTGATCTCCGAGCCGATCATGAAGAACGTGGCCGGTACGTCGTACTCGGCGAGCACTGCGAGGATCTCCGGGGTGTACTCCGGATCGGGCCCGTCGTCGAAGGTCAGCACGATCTGTTTGCTGCCGGCGCTGACCGTGGTCGTGGTGGTGCCGTCGGTCTGGATGATCGGCCCGCCGGTCAGGGCCTCGTCCGGCACGTTCGAGGTCTGCGACGTCGACTCGATCGCCCCGTCCTGGGTGAACTCGCCCTGAACGAGACCGTTCACCAGCAGGATGCTGGCGAAGAGGGATATCAGGACGGCGAAGACGATCCATCGTGGCTGCGGGACCTTGATCCGGCGTACCGGAGCGGGCCTGGTCTTCTTGGTGTCGTAGACGGCCATCAGCTGGGGCCTCCCGACGAACTGGTGGCCACCGTGCCCCGGGTGGTCAGCTCGATCTCCGGCGACTGGACCAGGCCGGCCACCACCACGCTGATGTAGATCACCGCCCCCACCGCGGCACAGATCCCGGAGATCGCCACCAGCCGCCGTCGTTTGCCGGACGAGTCGACGAAGACCTTGGCACCGGAGTCGCCGGTGCTTTCGTGGAGTTTGGTGGAGGCGTAGATCATGATGCGTTGTCTCCTCTAGCCGAAGGGTTCCGCAGAGCAAGCTAGGGAGGCAGGCTGGGCCGGAACTGTGCTCGTGCCCAGCGGGCTCTGTGCAAGAAGTGACAGATGGTAATGTCTTCGGAACCTTAAGTGATTGGCGGATGATGATGCGCCGTTGGCATGTCGCCCTTCTCGCCGTCCTGGCCGTCTTCGCTCTGGCCTGCGACGGAGCCGGCAACGCCGCACCCCAGCCCACCAAGACGAGCGCCAAACCGGCCACCGGTTACCCGGCGTCGATGGTCGCCCTCGGCGATTCGATCACCGCTGGACTGGGCAGCTGCCTGGCCTATCTGGGCTGCACCCGCAACTCCTGGTCCACCGGCGGCAACTCCGCCATCCAGAGCCACTACCAGCGGATCCTCGACAAGAACACCAAGATCAGAGGCAAGGCCGTCAACGTCGCCGAACCGGGCGCCGAGGCCGACGCGCTGGACGGGCAGGCCCGCCTGGCGGTCGAGCGGAAACCCGACTACGTGACCGTCCTGATCGGTGCGAACGACGCGTGTTCCGGCCGGGTCCAGGACATGACACCGGTGGCCCGCTTCCGCGACGAGGTCGACGAGGGCCTGGCCCGGCTGAAGAAAGGCCTGCCCAAGGCGCGGGTGCTGGTGGTCAGCATCCCCGACCTGTACCGGCTCTGGCAGGTCGGCAGGTCGAACGACAAGGCGGTCGAAGTGTGGAGCAAGGGCGGGATCTGTCCGTCCATGCTGGCCGCGCCGACCTCCACCGCGGCTCCCGACCGCCAGCGGCGTGAGAAGGTCCGGGACCGGATCGACGACTACAACACCCAACTACGACAGGCCTGCAAGGCGTACGGCAGCAAGTGCAAGTGGGACGGCGGTGCGGCTCACCGGGTGCGCTTCGATGTGGACGAGCTGAGTCAGTACGACTACTTCCACCCCAACGCCGCGGGGCAGAAAGTGCTGGCCGACGTGGTCTACCCCGGTCGCTTCACATGGTGACCGGGTGACGCGGCCGCTTCACGTGGTGACCGGGGCGACGCGGTCGCGGATGTCGTCGAGTACCGCCTCCGCCGCCCACGCGGCGGCGTCGGCGATGTCACGCCGGTCCATCCCGAACTCGCGGCGGAACGTCACCCAGGCCCCGACGGAGTCGAGGTGCGACAGCGCTGCGACGACGGCCCGGCGCTGCGCCGGATCGAGGGACGGCACCTCGGCGTCCAGCAGCCGTTCGAGCTGCGCCCGGCCGGGTGACGGTGCCGCGCCGCTCACCCCGCGCATCGCCGTCTCGGCGACTACGTGCGCCAGCTCCGGCCGTGCGTCGTACCGCCGCATCGCCTCACGGATCGCGAGCGGGATGTCGAAGATCGAGTGCGACTGTTCGCGGGCGAACAGCGTCGCCTCGATCCAGGCCGCGGTCGCCAGCAGCAGATCCACGCGCGTGGGATAGTTGCGGAACACCGTGCGCTCGGCGATACCGGCCCGGCGCGCGATGACCCGGTACGACACGTCGTCGCTGCCGAGTTCCTCGATCAGTTCGGTGTAGGCGGCGAGGATCGCCGTCTGCGTGCCGCTCAGCGCCGGGGACTCGGTCACGGCGTCGCCCACGTCGCCTCGGGCAGCCTCGCGAGCACGGTGCCCACCGCGCGGTCGAACGCGTCGCAGATCTCGCCGGCGTCCAGGTCGAAGCCCGTGCGCAGCCGAGCCCAGAACATCGCCGACGAGAAATAGCGCAGGGACGCCGCGACCCGCCGCCGGTCCCGCCGGTTGAGCGTCGGCGCCGCCACGTCGAGCATCGCCTCGATCGCCCGCGTGATGTAAGCCGGCTCGATGTCGATCGTCGGCGAGATCGCGGACGCCCGCGCGCCGACGTACGCGTACGCGGGCAACGCGTCGAAAGCACGGAAGCGTTCGTGCACCGCGGCACAGAAGTCGGACACGGTCACGAACGGCGGCAGCGGGAAGAAGGCCTGCTCCAGCCAGTTCGAGAGCGCGGCGAGCAGGTGCGCCCGCGTGGGGTACTGCCGGTAGATCGTGCGTTCCGAGATACCGACCTCATCGGCGAGGGCACGATAGGAGATGTCGTCGAACGTGCGCTCACGCAGCAGCACCGCGGCGCTCGCGAGAATCGCGGTCGCGGTGTCGACCGGCTCCTCCATCACGTCCCCCTCTTTCGGGCGGCCGCCCAGTGCGAGGGCCCGGTGACTTCCGGCGGGAGCACGAAGCGATCGGAGTCGTCGAGCGTGAGCGCCAGCGACGAGACGTACTGCACCTCGCCGTGCGGTCCCCTCTCAGCCGAGGCCAGCATATCCGGCCGTTCGAAGGTGTATCCGGTGACATGACAGCGGAGCCGCTCGCCCGAGGGGTTGCCGTGCTCGTCGAACCGGGGGGAGTCGATGCCGTCGGTGTGGCGGCGCAGGTAGTAGCGCCCCCGTGTGGCGAGAGCCATGACCGGCGTGGCCACCACCGCGACACCGATTGCGATGAGCACCGAGAACGGCTTGACGGAGGCGCCGAACACTCCGGCGAACGCGAGCAGTGACAGCACCGAGGCGAGCCCCACCGACACGAGCCCGACCGGGTTCCAGTCGTGCAGCATGCCGCGTCGGAACTCGGGGAAACGCGGCGAGATGTGCAGCACCCACTTGTTGATCGCGATATCGGTGGCGATCGTCACCAGCCACGCCATGACGACGTTCGCGTAGAGGCTCAACACGAAGGAGATGAGGGTGAAGACGTCGAGCATCATGAGCACGTACGCGATCACGAGATTGAACAGCACGAAGATCGAGCGACCCGGGTAGTGCTTGGCCATCCGGGTGAAGACGTTCGACCACGCGAGCGAGCCCGAGTACGCGTTCGTCACGTTGATCTTCACCTGTGCGACCACGACGAGCACCAGGGCGAGAACGATCGCCAGCCAGTCGGGGACGAGGGTCTGGTACATCACGACGAACTGCTTGACCGGTTCGGTCGCCTGGTGCCCGAGACCGGGGTCGACCCGGACGAGCAGGTAGACGGCGAGAAACACCCCGATCACCTGCTTGGTGCCGCTGAAGACGACCCAGCCCGGACCGGCGAACGCGAACCACGTCCACCACGAGCGGGCGTTCGACGGCGTGCGCGGCGGCATGGCCCGGAGATAGTCGATCTGCTCGGCGAGCTGCGGAGTGAGGGCGAAACACACGGCCGCACTCGAGAACACGGCACCGAGGCTGATCGTGCCGTCGGAGTCGCCGGTGAACGACGTGAAGGCGCGCACCACCTCGGGGTCGGAGACGAGGATCCACAGCAGCGGCAGCAGGGCGAGGGCGAGCCACAGGGGAGTGGTCCAGAACTGCAGGCGTTCCAGCGCGCGCATGCCGTAGATGACGATCGGGATCACCACGACGGTCGAGACGAGATAGCCGAGCCACAACGGCATCCCCGTCGCCATCTGCAGCCCCTGCGCCATGATGGCACCCTCCAGGGCGAAGAAGATGCAGGTGAAGCCCGCGAAGATCACGGTCGTGATGATGGAGCCGTAGTAGCCGAACCCCGAGCCACGGGCGATGAGGTCGAGGTCGAGGTTGTAGCGGGCGGCGTAGTAGGCGACCGGCACGCCCACGATGACGATGACGACCGACGCGAACAGGATGCCGAGCACAGCGTTGGTGGTGCCGTGGTCGATGCCGATGCTCGCGCCGATCGAGAAGTCGGCGAGGAACGCGATGGACCCGAGGGCGGTCGCGCCGACGGAGGCCGCGCTCCAGCGCCGGAAGGTGCGCGGCACATAGCGGAACGCGTAGTCCTCCAGGCTGTCCTCTGCTGCCGCGCGCGCATTGTCGGTCGACACAGGGCATATTCACTGTTCGGTGTTACGGCAGCATTGCCGGTGTGAGTCATGCCGCCTCAGATCGCCATGGCGGCTCGCACGGTGGAGGTGGCCGCCTTGCCACCCTCTCCAGTCTGTGTGACGAAGCCCGAGGCGAGCACGACGTAGCGTTCGGCGGCCTCCAGCGCGAAGCCGATGTGCTGTTCGACCAGCAGCACGTTGATGCCCTCGCCGGCCAGCTGCATGATGGTCTGCTCGATCTCGGCGACGATCGTGGGCTGGATGCCCTCGGTCGGCTCGTCGAGGATGAGCAGCTTCGGCTCGGTGATCAGGGCGCGGGCGATCGCGAGCTGCTGGCGCTGCCCGCCGGAGAGCAGGCCCGCCTTCCGGCTGGCGAACTGCTCCAGTGCGGGGAAGCGCGCCATCTGCGCGTCGATCAGGGCCCTGCCGCCCCGGCGGCCGTCGGCGACGAGCTGAAGGTTCTCCAGCGTCGTGAGCTGGCCGAACGACTGCTGACCCTGCGGTACGTAGGCCATGCCGCGAGCAACACGCTTGTTGGGGGCGAGCGACGTGATGTCCTCGCCGTCGAACACCACCCGGCCCTTCGACGGCTTGATGAGGCCGATCGCGAGTCGCAGCAGGGTCGACTTGCCGGCGCCGTTGTGGCCGAGCACGGCCACCACGTTGCCGGACGGCACCGTCACGCCGTGCAGCACCCGCGTGCGCCCGTAGCCGGCCTCGATGTCGGTGAGTTCCAGCATGGTCAGTCCTCCGTCCGGCTCGGTGTCCCGGCCGCCGAGTCGGGCACGACCGCCATGGCGGCCGTGGTAGCGGCGCCCGCGGTGCCGAGGTAGACCTCCTGCACCTTGGGATCGGCCTGCACCTCGGCCACCGCGCCCTGCGAGAGCACCCTGCCCTGGTGCAGCACGGTCACGCGGGTGGCGTAGCGGCGCATGAAGTCCATGTCGTGCTCGACCACGACCACGATCCGCTTCGCCGCGATGCGCTGGAGAAGCTCGCCGGTCGCGGTGCGCTCGTCCTGGCTCATGCCGGCGACGGGCTCGTCGAGCAGCAGTACCTTCGCGTCCTGCACGAGCAGCATCGCGATCTCCAGCCACTGCTTCTGGCCGTGCGACAGGACGCCGGCCGGCGTGGCGAGCTCACCGGCGAGCCCGGTCTCCTCCAGCGCCTGCTCGATCGTCGCGTCGATGCCGTGCCGGGCCCGCAGCAGCGAGGCCGACGAGCGGTGGCGTCCGCCGGCGATGTCGAGGTTCTGCAGCACGGTGAGCTCGTCGAAGACGCTCGCGGTCTGGAACGTGCGGCCGACCCCGAGGCGGACGATCTTGTGCACCTGCTTGCCGAGCAGCTCTTTCTCGCCGAGCCTCGCCGACCCGGTGCCCTTGACCAGTCCCGTGATGGCGTCGATGCAGGTCGTCTTGCCGGCGCCGTTCGGGCCGATGAGGAACCGGACCTCGCCGGGGTGTGCGTCGAAGGAGACGCCGCCGACCGCGACGAAGCCGGAGAACTCGACGTGGAGGTCGGTGACAACGAGCGAAGCGTCGGTCATGACTTCACCTCTTCGAGTTCCGGGGCGGGGAGCACCGCGGCGGGCTGTTGCTGATCGGGGCTTCGCCGCGCCCGCGCCGCGAACCGGGCCGGCAGCGACGACAGTCCGTTCGGCAGGAACAGGATCACGACGATGAACAGCAGACCGAGGATGTAGGTCCAGCCTTCGGGCCAGGTCGAACCGAGGCTCGACTGTCCCCATCCGACCGCCATCGCGCCGAGCGCCGGGCCGAAGAGCGAGGCGCGGCCGCCGAAGGCGACACCCGCGATCATCAGGATCGAGGCGGCGGCGCCGATCTCGGCCGGAGTGATGATGCCGACGATGGGCACGAACATCGCTCCGCCGATGCTCGCCATCAGCGCCGAGATGACGAAGGCGACGAGCTTGACGTTGGCCGGGTCGTAACCGAGGAAGCGCACACGCTCCTCGGCGTCCCGGGTGGCGACGAGCAGCTCACCGAAGCGGCTGCGGTAGAGCTGCCGCACCGCGAGCAGGCACACGATGAGAAGCGCGGCCGCGATGAGGTACACCATGAGCTTGTTCGCCGGGTCGTTCAGCACGTAGCCGAAGAAGTACTTGAAGTCGCTGAGCCCGGTGTCACCGCCGGTCTCGCGGATCGTGGAGCTGATCAGGGTGGCCAGCGCGACGGCGAGTGCCTGCGTCAGGATCGCGAAGTACGCGCCCTTCACCCGGCGCTTGAACAGCGCGTAGCCGAGGATGCCGGCCACGACCACCGGGAGCAGCACGATCGCCAGCAGGGTGAATCCCGCGCTGCGGAACGGCTCCCAGAACATCGGAAGCGGCGCGAGCGGATCGTAGAGCACCATGAACCCCGGGATCCGGTCACCGGCGGACTCCAGCGTGAGATGCATGGCCATCGAGTAGGCGCCGAGGGCGAAGAACACCCCCTGTCCCATCACGAGCATCCCGCCCCGGCCCCAGGCCAGGCCGATGCCGACGGCGGCGATGGCCCAGCAGCAGTACTTGCCGAGGTTGTTGAGCCAGTGATCGGTGAGCACGAGCGGAGCGACCGCGAGGAGCAGGACGGCGAACACCCCGATGCCGCCGAGCGAGGTCCATTGCTTCAGCTTGGTCATGCCAGACTCCTGGTTCGCACCGTGAACATGCCCTGCGGGCGCAGCTGCAGGAAGACGATCACGAGGATGAAGGCGAATACCTGCGCCAGGCTGCCGGTCGTCCAGTAGGCGAAGTACGAGAGGGCGACACCCACCGCCCATGCGGCGATGATGGTGCCCTTGAGCTGGCCGATGCCACCGGCGGCGACGACGAGGAAGGCCGGGATGATGTACTGCGCGCCCATCTGGGAGTTCGTGCCGCCGATCAGCGACGCGGCCACACCGGCGACCCCGGCCAGACCCGACCCGGTGAAGAAGGTCAGGCGGTCGATGGTGCGGGTGGAGATTCCCGAGGTCTCGGCGAGGTCCCGGTTGTGCACGGTGGCCCGGATACGGCGGCCGAACGAGGTGTACTTGAGCCAGGCCGCCAGCGCGGCGACGCAGGCGGACGCGAGCACGATGGTGAACAGCTGCCGGAGTGGCCAGGCGTAACCGAGGACGGTCAGCTGCCCGTCGAGCCAGCCGGGCTTCTCCACCGGGACGCCCTGGGACGGGAAGATCTGCAGTGCCGCCTGCTGCAGGATCAGGCTGACACCGACCGTGACGAGCAGGGTGTCCAGGGGCCTGCGGTACATCCACTGGATGATGGTGACCTCCAGCAGGAGGCCGAACAGGCCGGCGGCGACGAACGCGACCGGCAGCGCGACCGGGATCGACAGGTCGCTGGCGGTGATGACCTGCTGGACGAGGTAGGCGGCGAAGGCGCCGAGCATGAGGAACTCGCCGTGGGCCATGTTGATCACGCCCATCTGGCCGAAGGTGAGCGAGAGGCCCAGCGCGGCCAGCAGGAGCAGCGCCCCCTGTGCGCTGCCGTTCAGCAGCGGTGCGATCAGTGCGTCCACGTGCACTCTCTTCCTAGCGTCTCGATGGAGGGGAGGGGTCGCATGCCGTGGGCGGCACGCGACCCCGCGGGTGATCAGCCCGCCGCGTCCACCAGCTGCTTGCGGATGTCGGCCGGGAACCAGTCGTAGGCCTCGAGGTACGGGTCGGGCTCGATGAACTTGTCGGAGGCCCAGACGATGTCGAACTGGTTGCTGGAGTTGATCTTGCCGATGTGACCCGGCTTGGAGATGTGGTGGTTGTCGCCGTCGAGCGTGACCTTGCCCTCCGGTGCGTCGAACGTGATGGGTTTCGCCTTCGCCGCGGCGTTCACCGCGTCGACGTCGAACGAGCCGGCCGCCTCGACGAGAGCCTTGTAGAGATACATCGAGATGTACGCGGCCTCCATCGGGTCGGAGGTGACCCCGCTGCTGTTGGGGTACGCCTTCCAGCTCTCGATGAACTTCGGGTTGGTGTCGGTCTTGAGCGACTGGAAGTAGTTCCAGGACGCGTACTGACCGGCGACCTCGTGGCCCATCGCCGGGGCCTCCTCCTCGGCGATCGACACCGAGATGATCGGCGTGGTCGCGGCGGTGAGGCCGGCGTCGTAGTACGCCTTGACGAAGCCGACGTTCGACGAGCCGTTGATGGTGTTGAAGATGAAGTCGGGCTTGGCCGCCACGATCTTCGCCACTTGGCTGGTCCAGTCGTCCTTGTCCAGCGGCACGTACTCCTCACCGACGATCTCGATGCCGAGTTTGGCCGCGTACAGCTTGATGATCGCGTTCGCGGTGCGCGGGAAGACGTAGTCGCTGCCGGCCAGGAACAGCTTCTTCACGCCCTGGGCGGCGAGGAAGTCCATCGCCGGGATGATCTGCTGGTTGGTGGTCGCACCGGTGTAGTAGATGTTCGGCGACGACTCGAGGCCCTCGTACTGCACCGGGTAGAAGAAGAGGCCGTTGTTCTTCTCGACGACCGGCTTGACGGCCTTGCGGGAGGACGAGGTCCAGCCGCCGAAGATCGCGGCCACGCAGTCCTGGGTGAGCAGCTTCTCGGTCTTCTCCGCGAAGGTCGGCCAGTCGGTGGCGCCGTCCTCCTGGACGTACTCGATCTTCTTGCCGAGGATGCCACCACCGGCGTTGATCTCGTCGGCGGCCATGTGCAGCACATTGGAGACGGTCTTCTCAGAGATCGCCATGCCGCCGGTGAGGGAGTTGAGGAAACCGAGCTTCACGGTGCTGCCGGAGGTGTCGACACAGCTGGGTGCGGCGGAAGCCGCGCTGCCGGCCGTCTCGTCGCCGGCCTTGGCGCCACAACCGGCGAGCACGAGGGCCAGAGCCGTCCCGAGGGCGCCCGTGGACACAAGCGTGCGCATGCGCTTGCTGGAGATGGACATATATGAGAACTCCGATCACGGCGGTTCATGCGTGTGAGAGCAGATTGGCCGTGCGTCATTGCTCTGACATTTCTTGACTGTTCCAACTCTGTAGCCGCCGCATCGGCCGGAGCGTGAATCCCCTGTAAGTGAGCGGATCTCCGTCAGCCGTCGGTGTCAGAGTTCTGCCATCGCCCGCCTGGGCGCGAAGACCATGGCACACTTCTGACATTCCCGGGACGCTCGACTTCAAAGTCGGTTCAGCCGGCGAGAATCGTCGAGTCGCTGGACCGCGGTCTGGTCGCGGTGCCCGGCCGGCACGGCGCTACGAGATCGTCGTCTCCCGGCTGTCGTACGCCCTCGACCAGCCCAACTACCTGGAGGCGTACACCCTCGCCGGAAAGAACCTGTGGCGGGTGGACCTGGGTGTCAACTCGTACACCCGGGCCGCCGGCAACGCCGCCAACGATCCGCCGCTCGCCGAGATCAGCGGCTACGGCGACGTGGCCGGGTACCGCAACGACGACAACGTCACCGTCTACGACCTGGACAGCGACGGCCGCGCCGAGGTGTTCGTGAAGACCGCCGACGGGACCACTTTCAGTGACGGCGCGGTGATCAAGTCGGCCGGGGTGCAGGAGATCGCTGGCCCGTACGAGATCGAGTTCACCGCGACCCCGATCGCGGCGGGCGGCCCGAATGACAAGGTCACCGACCTGAACACGTTCTGGAACGCGCGTGAAGTCCGCTCACCCGAGGACATCTTCGCGACGACCCGGAACGGGGCCTTCGCCGAATACGACTACCTGAAGACCTACTACGTGGGGCAGGGGGCGAACCTCAACACCACGACCAGGTTCCGCAAGTACGTGGGGGAGCCCGGCAATCGTCCGCTGCTCTACGACTACACCTCGCCACTGATCGTGGCGAACGTACCGGTCCATGTGCGGATCCAGGTCGACGGGCAGCGGATCCGCTACTGGAGTAACGTAAATCACATGGCGGAGGTCTACTCACGACGATCGTTCACGGTCGGTGTCCTGAGCACCGGACTGCTCTCCTCCGCTGCCGGCTATCTGTACACCCGTAGCGACCCGGTCACGTTGACCCTCGCCACCGGTGCCGAACCGACCGGCGGTGGCCGGAGCCTGCTGATCAACCTCTGGAATCGGCTGAACCCGGATATCACGATCGCCCTCAAGGTGATCAACAGCACCACTCAGGACCAGTACGAGAAGTTCACCGAGAGCCCCGCGGACATCTACAACCTGGACATCATCCACATCCAGCGGTTCGCCGAAGCCGGCCGGATCACGCCGATCGAACCGCAGAACGACATCTCCCTGCTCGCCCCGGTCCGCCGGGCGTGCCGCACCGACGACGAGTCCGGCCGGCTCTGGGCGGTCCCGTTCAACAGTGACGTCGGGATGCTGTTCCGCCGGATCACCGACAAACGGGTCGCCGACCCGGAACCGGAACTGCGTGACGTCCTGAAACTGAACGGCTTCATCGGCCAGCTCGACACCGTCGGCCCACAGACCGACGAGGCGTTCGTGATAAACGTCCTGGAACACGCCCTCGCCCAGGACCCGCTGATCCTGGACCAGGAGGGTGTCCTCTCCACCAGCCTCACCCAGTGGCAGGGCGCGCTGAAGCCGCTCGCCGAGGCCCTGCGGTCCGGCCGGATCCAGTCCCGGACCAACGAAGAGGACACCATCCGGGCGTTCAAGCAGGAGAACCTGCGCTACATGCGGAACTGGCCGGTCTGGTACCCGAGTGTCGACCGGGACGAACGCACCGAACCCGGTACTGCGGAGATCCGGCTCAGCCGCCTGCCGACCGGCATCCTCGGCGGCCAGAACCTGGCGATCGACACCGACACCCCGCACCGGGTGGCGGCCGAGAAGGTGATCAATTTCCTCACCGACACCTCGGCGCAGAAACTGCTCGCCACCTACGGGTTCGCGCCCACCGGCCTGGACGCCTACATCGACGAGGATCTGAAGCTGTCCGCGCCGCACCTGGCGATGGTCCGCAACGCCGTCGAGGACGCCCGGCCCCGCCCGATGCACCCCCGCTACGCCGAGTTCGCCCAGCGGTTCAAGGAGCACACGTACGCCTACCTGCGCCGGGGTGACCCGTTGACCCAGCGCTTCGTCCAGGACATCCAGGAGGTGCTGAAATGACCTCACCGGGCCTGCAGGGCTGGCATGTCTCACTCGGCGTCACCGTCGCGATCCTGGTGATCCAGTACGTCGCCGACCAGGTCCTCAAGCGCGTCTACGCCGCCCGCGAGTCCGAACCGCCACCGCGACAGCCCAGTCCGGCGGAGATGGAACGCCAACTCGCGGGCAAGCACCTGCGGATCGGCGTGCTCGCGGTGCTCGGCAGCATCGCGGTCCCGGTGTTCGCGGTCAGTTTCCTCGGCCCGACCTTAGCCGACCAGCTGGCCGGCGCCACCGGAACCGGCTTGGGCGGCCTCACCCTCTGGCTGGCCTGGCAGACCCACAAGGAGTCGAAGCGACTGGCCGAACTCCTCAAACAACTGACCGAAACTAATGATCGTCGTAGTGGAACCGGCACGCCACCACCGTGATGACGTCGCCACGGATGTCGTAGACGAGGCGATCCTTCTCGGTGATCCGCCGGGACCAGACCTCCCCGGAGACGTGTTTGAGGCGTTCCGGCTTGCCGGTTCCACTGCGCGGGTTGCGCGTGATCTCCGCGATCAGCCGGATCGTGCGAGCCAGGACCTTGGGGTTGCTGGTCGCCCAGAACTCCAGGTCCTCCATGGCGCTGGAGGCGACCGACAGCTTCATTCCCCGGACTCGACGTGGAAGCGGGCGGCCAGCTCGTCGGGATCGATCATCTCCGCCGACCCGGTGCGGGCCTCGGCGAGCCCTCGCAGGAGGTGGGCGGCGTTGGCGCGGGTGGAGAACAGGTGCAGGGTCTCCTGGAGCGACTCGTAGTCCTCCGCGGACATGAGCACGGCATTGCCACCGTTGCGAGCCACTATCTCGACGACGGTGTGATCTTCGTTCACCTGGCGGACGAGGGGGAAGAGGTTTTCCCGAGCCTGACTGATGCTGACCGCGACCATGCCCTCATCTTACTCGTACAACTTTCCCGTACAAGTTCAGAGTTTTTGGAATCGTGCGACGAAGCGTTTCTGCCAAGGGGTCTCGACTGCCTGGTGGTGGTAGTTGCGGCGGATGAAGGTCACCGCCTCGGGTGGGGGGACGCCGTCCAGGATCGCCAGGCAGGCCAGGGCGGTTCCGGTTCGGCCGACGCCGCCGAAACACGCCAGTTCGACACGCTCACTGCCGGAGCGGGTCAAGGCCTCTTTCAAGACCATTGCCGTGTACGGGCGGTCGCGCGGCAACCAGAAGTCGGGCCACCGCACCCACCGGCTGGCCCAGCCGAACTCCGGTGGGGGCTTGCCGAGCAGGTAGACCCCGAACTGCGGCGCGTGCCCGGTCGGCATCTCGCGGCGCAGGCCCCGGCCGCGGACCAGCCGCCCGGACGGCAACCGCAGGATTCCGTCGCCGTCCTCGTCCCACCCGGTCATGGATCTGATCCTCCCAGGAGAGTTATAGTCGTCGGGTGTTCAGCTTCAGCGTGCGACGCCGGCGTCCGACAGGCCGCCGCTGAAGTCATGCTTCCCATCCGGCGGGTCGACACCCGCCGGAGCTGGTTGAAGTGACCCCCGGTCCGACCCGTCATCGTCTCTCACCGATGAGGTCACGACCATGAATCTCGAAGCACTCCTGCACGACCGGCTCGCCCCCGCCCTCGAAGCGGTCGCCGGTCACCCGGTCGATCCGGCGGTCCGGGCCTCCCCGCACGCCGATTTCCAGTCCGGTGCCCCGCTCGCCCTGGCCCGGGAGCTGGGCCGGCCGCCGCGGGAGATCGCCGCCGAGGTGGCCGCGAAGGCCGGCCTGGCCGGGATCGCCGACGTCGCCGTCTCCGGCCCGGGGTTTCTCAACCTGACGCTCACCGACGAGTTGATCACCGGGGCGCTGAACAGGGCCGGCGAGAGGCTGGGTGTCGCGCCGGTGACCCGGCCGGAGCGGATCGTGGTCGACTACTCCGGGCCGAACGTGGCCAAGGAGATGCACGTCGGCCATCTGCGGTCGACGATCATCGGGGACGCACTGGCCCGGACGTACGAATGGCTGGGTCACGACGTGGTCCGGGTCAATCATCTCGGTGACTGGGGCACTCCGTTCGGCATGCTGATCGAGCATCTGCTCGACGCCGAGACGAGCGACGGCAGCCATTCGATCGGTGACCTGACCGCTTTTTATCAGTCGGCGCGGGCCAAGTTCGACGGTGACGACGACTTCCGGACCCGGGCCCGGCTGCGGGTGGTGGCGCTGCAGTCCGGCGACCCGCTCTCCCGGGAGTTGTGGCGGACGCTGGTCGGGCAGTCCGAGCGGTACTTCCTGGACGTCTACCAGCGGCTCGGCGTCACCCTCGGGCCGGACGACTTCGCTGGTGAGAGCACGTACCAGGACGATCTCGCCGGGGTCGTCGACGACCTGATCGAGCAGGGCCTGCTGACTGAGAGTGACGGCGCCCTCTGTGTGTTCCCGGCGGGTTTCACCGGACGGGACGGCGCCCCGCTGCCACTGATCGTGCGGAAGGCGGACGGCGGTTTCGGGTACGCCGCGACCGATCTGGCCGCCGTTCGGCACCGGGTGGGCACCATCGGTGCGGACCGGATGCTCTACGTGGTCGGCACTCCGCAGCGGATCCATTTCCAGATGGTGTTCGCGGTGGCCCGGCAGGCGGGCTGGCTGCCGGACACGGTGCACGCCGAGCACATCGGGTTCGGGTCGATCCTGGGCGCCGACGGAAAGATGCTGAAGTCCCGGGCCGGTGACTCGATCAAACTGGCCGGGCTGCTGGACGAGGCGGTGTCCCGGGCGAGCGCCCCGGCCCTGGGGATCGGCGCGATCAAGTACGCAGACCTCTCCGGCGACCGGCGGGGCGACTACGTCTTCGACTGGGATCGGATGCTCGCCATCACCGGCAACACCGGCCCCTACCTTCAGATGGCGTACGCCCGGGTCTGCTCGATCTTCCGGAAGACCGCGGAGGGACCGGGCGTGGTGATGATCGGTGAACCCGCCGAACGGGATCTCGCGCTGGCCCTGCTCGGGTTCGAGCCGGTCGTCCGGTCCGCCGCCGCCCTGGCCGAACCGCATCGGCTCGCCGGATATCTGCACGGGCTGGCCGCGGCGTTCTCGGCGTTCTACGAGCGGTGCCCGGTGCTGAAGGCCGATGACCAGGTGCGGGCCAGCCGGCTGGGGCTGGCCGACCTGACCGCGCGGACTCTCCACACCGGAATGTTTCTGCTGGGTATCGAGGCACTAGACCAGATTTGATCTCCCGGCAACCCGCCGTCGATCGACCGATCGTGTTCCCGGTGGTTAGGGTGCTGGTTTCGATAATCCCCCTTTTTTGACGTCGAAAGGCCCGACTATGGCCCCCGTATCGCGACGTAGTGTCCTGGCCGCCACCGCGGCCGGCGTTGCCGCGCCCCTGGTGATCTCCGAGTCGGCGCAGGCCGGTAAGCCGAAGCCGCAGCCGGAGACCAGCTACCGGCTGACTGTCCTGGGCACTTCGGACACCCACGGCAACGTCTACAACTGGGACTACTACAAGGACGCCGAGTACGACGACAGCGCCCACAACGACGTCGGCGTGGCCAAGCTGGCCGCGCTGGTGAACAAGTTGCGTGCCGAGGCGACCGGCCCGGTCCTGGTGCTGGACGCCGGCGACACGATCCAGGGCACCCCGCTCGCCACGTACTACGCTAAACAGGAGCCGATCACCAGCACCGGTGAGAAGCACCCGATGGCGCGTGCCATGAACGTGCTGCACTACGACGCCATCACGCTCGGCAACCACGAGTTCAACTACGGTCTGCCACTGCTGAACCTGTGGATCCGTCAGCTCGGCTTCCCGGCGCTGGCTGCGAACGCGATCAGTGTCAAGACCGGCAAGCCGGCGTTCACCCCGTACGTCATCAAGAAGGTCTCCCTCGGCCGGCACGCGCCGACCCTGCGCGTCGGGATCCTGGGTCTCACCAACCCGGGCTCGGCCATCTGGGACAAGGCCAACGTCGAAGGCAAGATCACGTTCACCGACATGATCGCCACGGCGGCCAAGTGGGTGCCGATCATGCGGGCCCGCGGCGCCGACGTGGTGCTGATCTCCGCGCACGGTGGTGACAGCGGCACCTCCAGCTACGGCACCGAGCTGCCGAACGAGAACCCGACCGCGCTGATCGCCGAGCAGGTCCCCGGCATCGACGCGATCCTCTTCGGGCACGCGCACCGCGAGGTGCCGGAGCGGTTCGTCACCAACCTGACGACCGGTGAGCAGGTGCTGCTCTCCGAGCCGTCGAAGTGGGGCCAGCGCCTGACGAAGATGGACTTCACCCTGACCCGGGTCAAAGGCCAGTGGAAGATCACCACCAAGGCCGCCGCGTCGCTGAACACCAACACGGTCGAGGCCGACCCGAAGGTCCTGGCGGTGGTGAAGAAGCAGCACGAGAAGACCGTGACGTACGTCAACCAGGTCGTCGCCGCCTCGACCGAGGAACTGTCCGCCGCGACCAGCCGGTACGAGGACACCCCGATCCTGGACTACATCAACAAGGTGCAGACCGACACCGTCACGGCGGCACTGGCCGGGACCGCCTACGCGTCGCTGCCGGTGCTGTCGATCGCGGCGCCGTTCAGCCGGACCGCGGTCTTCCCGCAGGGCGACGTGAAGATCAAGGACGTGGCGGGGCTCTACATCTACGACAACACCCTGGAAGCGGTCGTGCTGACCGGTGCCGAGGTGAAGGCGTATCTGGAGTACTCGGCGAAGTACTTCCTCACCCACGCGATGGGCGCCCCGGTCGACCCGGAGACGATCGCCGACGCGTCGGTGCCGGACTACAACTACGACGTGTTCTCCGGCGTCGACTACGACATCGACATCAGTAAGCCGGTCGGCAGCCGGATCACCCGCCTGCAGATCGGCGGCGTGGACGTGGCGGCCGGTGCGCAGTTCGTGGTCGCGGTGAACAACTACCGGCGCTCCGGCGGCGGCAGCTTCCCCGGCATCGTGAAGACCCAGGTCTACAACGCCCAGCAGGAGATCCGCCAGCTGCTCATCGACTGGGCGCAGGCGAAGGGCGCCATCGACCCGGCCGACTTCTACGTGCCGAACTGGCGGCTCGTCCGCGACGGCGCGCCGGTCACCTTCTGACGTGACGGTGGTGCGGGCGGGCCGGATCACCGGCCCGCCTCACTCCTTTTCCAGCCAGTTGCCCTTGTCGTCGGCCTCCACGTACATCCCGCTGCTCTTGCCGGTGGCGAGCTGGAAGGTGCACAGGTAGGTGCGCACCCCGTCGGAGTTCCGCTCGTTCTCCGGCCGGCAGGCGACACTCGTCACCGCGCCGACGTGCTTGATGATGCGCCGGTCGCCGATCAGGGTGTCCTGCACCACCGTCGTGATCTGGTCCTCCTGGTAGTACTCGTAGTACGGGATCGCGACGTTGACCGTCAGCAGCGTCCAGAACGCCGCGCCGCCCAGCAGGGACGCGACGAAGGCGATCCAGTACGGCCGGCGCCGTCGCCCGTACCGCTTGGCCGTCGCCGACCGTCGCAGCGCCGAGATCACGCCCAGCGCGCTGAGGAAGAAGGTCCAGACCATCACCGGCCGCCACGACGGCGCGTCGGGCCGCCCGGCCGCGTGCACCTCGCCGGGGAAGCGGACCAGCAACTGGCCGTGCTTGTACGCCGGGGAGTAGACCGGGGCCTCGTGCGGCGGCACCGGGGGCTGCTCGGGGGCCGCCGGGTTCGCCCAGGGCGGGGTGGTCGGGTAGTGCCCTGGCTCCGGCGGAGTCTGGACTGTCATGCGGCAACCCTCTTCCCGTACGCGGTACGGCTGTGCTCGCCGTACCGCCGGGACCATCGGCCGTGAACCGGCCCAGTTGAGGATCAGCCGCTGTGGTTCAGCGCCTGGGGACAACAGCTGGGGATCAGCCGTCGCCGCCCTCGATCGGCGGGATGATCGGCGGCGTCGGGGACGGGCTGGTGGGGTCCGGCGTCGGGCTCTCGGACGGCGACGGCGGCGGCGGGCTCGGCGAGGACGCCGCCGGGCTCGGTGAGGGCGACGTCTTGCTGGGTTTCGGGCTCGGCGAGGGGGACTTGGACTGGACCCGGCTCTTGCTCGGTTCCGGCTCGGGCTCCTCCTCCTCAGCCGACGGCGAGACCTCGTCGGTGGGCAGGTCGGAGACCACCGGGCCGGGCACCTCCGCCGGGACCGTGGCGGTCGGCGGCTTCGACTGCTCGGTGTTGTCCGGGGTGAACGCGAAGGCGACACCGAGACCGCCCGCGACCAGGAAGAGTCCCAGGATCGCGAACATCAGGACCCGCTGGCTCCCGGACTGGCGGGAGACCGGTGGGGCGGGGACGCTGCGCTGCATCGGCAGCGGCCGGGGCGGAGCCGGGCTGATCGGCCGGGTCGCGCCGGCCGGGAACTGGCCGCTCGGGTAGTTGGCCGCCGGGTACTGCCCGCTGACGTAGTTACCGGGGTTGCCGGGGTTCTGGTAGGCACCCGGGTTCTGGAACTGGGTCGTGCCACCCCGGGTCGCCGGGCTCACCGGGGCGACCAGGGAGGTGCCGGTCAGCCGTTTCCAGTCGATCGGCCCGGCCACCGCGAACGCGGCCTGGGCGAACTCCTCGGCACTCTGGAACCGGTCGGCGGGCTGTTTCGCCATCGCCCGCGCGATCAGGTCACGCACCTCGTAGGGCACGTGATCGGGCAGCGGGTCCGGCTCGTCCTCCAGGTGCCGCAGCGCGACCTGGAGGGCGTTGTCACCGTCGAACGGCGGACGGCCGGCGATGCAGTGGTAGGCCACCGCACCCAGCGCGTAGATGTCGGTGGCCGGCGTCAGGTTGCCCTTGGCGACCTGCTCGGGGGCCATGTAGAGCGCGGTGCCGACGATCGCGTTGAGACCGGTGACGCTGGTCATCGCGGTGGAGCGGGCCACCCCGAAGTCGACCAGGATCACCGCGCCGGTCGGCTTGACGATCAGGTTGCCGGGTTTGACGTCGCGGTGCACGATCCCGTTCTCGTGGGCGGCGTGCAGCGCGTCGGCGGCCTGGGCCACGATCGACATGGTGTCGGTGACACTGATCGGGCCCTCTTTGACCCGCGCGGAGAGCGGCTCGCCCTCGACGAAGGCCATCACCAGATAGGCGACCTTCTCCGGGCCCTCGTAGTCGCCGTCGCTGGCGTAGTCGTAGACCTCGACCACGCCGGGATGCCGGAAGGCGGCCATCATCCGTGCCTCGCCGTAGAAGCGGGCGGCGAACTCCGGGTCCTCCAGCATCGCCGTGCGCAGCACTTTGACGGCTACGGTCCGGCCGAGCACCACGTCGGTACCTCGCCAGACGTCACCCATGCCGCCGGTGGCGACGCGGTCGTCCAACCGGTAGCGGTTGTCCAGGAGGCTTCCTGCACTGAGCACCAGCGGGGACCTTATCTGTCGGAGTTCGGCGGCCGCTCAACTGTACAGAGCCCGAGCCTCCGGTGGGAGATCGGCGAGGATGCGTGAGCTGACCACTGATTATCAGTGGTCATCGTAGGTGGGAGTGACCACCACCGCTGTCTCGGCCAGTTCAGCCTCCTCTTCCTCGGCCTGGCGTTCCAGTGCGGCCCGGGCCGCACTGGCGATCGCCCAGCCCGCGGCGACTCCGGCCAGCGCGACGACGGCGATCAGTCCCCAGGGGCGGGCCGGGCTTCGGCCGGCCAGGGCGTCGGCGGCCGCTCCGGCGCGAGCCAGCGCCTCGTCGGTGACCGATGTCACCCGCTCACCGGCCCGGCCGGCACTGTCCCCGGCGGCCGTCCAGGCGTGGGACAGGTGCTCCCAGGCTTCGTCGGCGGTCTTCTCGGTCCGGTTCCTCCGTGCGAACATCTTCGGCAACCTCCCAGCATCGCGGTCTTCCCGAGTAGAGTTCCCCGCCACGGTCCCCGCAAACGTCCGCTGTGGACGCCATCACGTTTCGAAAACGATTTGACGCGCCGCAGTACTGTTGACCAGGTTCACACAGGCCACTCAGGTGGCTGACAGGTTCGGGACCTAACCTTTCGGTCAGTTTCACCGAACCTTCCGGGGGCGGTTCCCGTCAGCTCCGACAGGGGGCAGGCGGCCTGCCGCTCGCGTAGTCAAGAGGAAACAGCCCGGATCTGCCGGGTGGGTGGAGGGAAGTGGCGTGACGCTGTCGATAACGACGTCGACGCTCGCCGACGGCGCGGTGGAGGTCTCACCGCGAGGCGAGATCGATGTCGAGAACGCGTACGAGATCCGGGAAGCAGTGCAAGCTCAACTGACCTCCGGCTGTCCCACCCGTATCGAGCTCAACATGCAGTCGGTGACCTTCATCGACTCGGTCGGCATCAGTGCCCTCGTGGCGGCCTTCCAGCTCGCCGGGGTCAGTGACGTCAAGCTGGTCGTCACCCGGCCGAGCCGGTTCGCGCACCGTCAGCTCTGGGTCACCGGACTGCTCGGCCTCTTCGGCAATCCGCAGCCGTTCGAGGAGTCGGTCACCGCCTGACGGCGCTAGATCGCCGGGCTCTGCACCCGGATCGCGCCCACGTTGATCCGGACCTCGGTGTCCTCGTGGGGCGCCCGGATCGGGGTGACCACCGCGAAGTTCTCGGCGAGGGCGGCCAGGTCGCTGCCCTCCTCGAGGGTCTCCTCGGCGGCCTGCACCGCGGTCCGGACATATCCGTCACCCGCTTCGGCGATGCTCATCTGCACCTGGCCGAACCGGGCCAGATGCGCCTGTCGCAGCCCGCGGATCCCGTCGACGTGCAGATCCGGGACGTTCAGGTTGAAAACGGTGCCGGGTGGGGTGTGCAGCAGCGCCGGGATCAGGCGGACCGCCAGGTCGGCGCCGCTGACCCAGTGGTGCTGCTCGTCGTCCAGGGCGTCCAGGGCCGCGATGGCGGCGCCCCCGCTGGAGGCGCTGGCCGAGGCCGGGGTGAGCACGTCCAGCGAGACGGCGAGCCCGTGCAGGCCGGCATGGGCGCCGGTCAGGCAGGCGCCGACGGTCCCGGAGTGCACCACTGCCGCCCCGGCGTTGGCGCCCCGGTTGATGCCGGAGACGATCAGGTCGGGAGCCGGGCCGAAGGCGTCCCGCAGGGCCAGCAGCACGATGTAGGCGGGCGAGGCGGCCACCCCGAAGGTCGGGATGTTGCGGCAGCCGGCCAGTTCCCGCGGCTCGGAGACGATCTTGCCGTCCTTGACGACGGCGGTCATCGAGGCGCTGGCGCCGCTCGACTCGCTCAGTGGCGCGGCCACCACCACGTCGTACCCCGCGTGGGCCACCGTCCGGGCCAGCCAGCGGATGCCGGGGGACTCGATACCGTCGTCGTTCGTGATGAGGATGCGCATTCGGGGGTGATCGCCCGTTGTGGTGGGGGTCATCATGCCTTTCCAATCGGGGTCAACCGGACCCGTTCGGTCAGGACCCGGACCGCGTCCACATGGCCGGTGCCCAGCCCGTGCCGGGTGACGTTCAGCGCACCGGCCGCCGCGCCGGTCCGTACCGCCTCGTCCATCGCACCGCCGTTGGCCAGGGTGGCGGCGACCCCGGCCGTCATCGAGTCGCCGGCCCCGCGATGCTCGGCCGGAGTGAGCCGGGGCAGCGCCACCGAGTAGATCTCGTTGTCGAACAACGCCAGCGCCCCCATGTCGGCCCGGGAGACCAGCACCGTCTCGGCACCGTTCTCGTGCAGCTGGACCAGTGCCTTGATCAGCGATCCGGTGCTGCCGTCCGTAGCCTTCCCGTCGGCGATCAGCTCCTCGTGGCTGATCTTCAGCACCGAGATGCCGGACTCCATGACCGCGGCGAGATGATTGCTGCACAGGTCGGCGATGACCTGACAGCCGTTCGCCCGCAGATCGGCGGCGAGCCGTCCGTACACCTCGGGTTTGATGACCGAAGGATGCGCCGGGCCGCTCAGGATCGCAATACCGGCCCGTAACCCCTCGGCGAGGGTCAGGTTGTACAACTCGTCCAGTTCGTGCCGGGACAGCGGCGTGCCGGGCCGCTCGGCGATCTCCTGCCGGCTGCCGCCCCGCCGGTCGTGTACGTACCAGCCGCTGCCGTGCTCCCGGTTCACCAGGCGCAGGGTCACGCCCGGCAGTTCGCTGAGAAGCGGGCTCAGCACCCGTCCCACCTCGCCACCGGCTGCCGTGCAGAGCGTCACCTTCGCACCCAGCACCGTGATCATCCGCGTCTGCCAGATGCCCTGACCGCCCGGATGCACGTGCAGCTCCGGTTCGTCGTGGTGTTGCTCGATGGTCACCGTCAGCTGTGGGGCCGGAGCAAAGACCATGACACGCCCGTCACTCATGTTCGCATTGTTATCTTTTCTCGCATCCGGCGTGGCTGATCGCAAAAAGTACAGATGACGTTTACAGCCTCACCAGCTAGTAGGAGTGCACTGCCGCCCCGCGCCGGCCGGCTCCAGCTGAAGCGTGGCGTGATCGATGTGGAAGTCCTCGTGCAGGGCCTCCCGGGCCACCGACAGGACCGTGCCCAGCTCGGCGCGCGGATCCAGGCTCAGATGCGCGGAAGCCACGTCCATCCCCTCGGTGAGCGTCCAGACGTGCAGATCGTGCACATCGGCGACACCGGGCACAGCGGCCAGCCGCTCCCGCACCTCGGCCACGTCCACGTGCTCCGGCGCGGCCTGGACCAGGATGCGGACCGCCGAGCGGCCCAGCGCGAACGTCCGCGGCAGGATCATCAGGGCGACCAGGACGGCGACGATCGGGTCCGCATACGCCCACCCGGTGCCCCAGATGATCAGCGCCGCCAGGATGACCCCGGCCGATCCGAGCATGTCCCCGAGCACCTCCAGGTACGCCCCGCGCACCCCGATGTTCTCCTTCGCCCCGGACCGCAGCAGCGCGAACGCGATCAGGTTCACCATCAGGCCGCCGACCGCGACCAGCAGCATCCACCCGGCCGGCACGTGCGGCGGATCGGTGAACCGCCGCACCGCCTGCACCAGCACGAACCCGGCGACCCCGGTGAGCAGGGCCGCGTTGGCCAGCGCCGCCAGCACCTCGAGCCGGTACAGCCCGTAGGTGCGGCCGGAGTCGGTGCCGGCCCGGTGCGCGGCAGTGATCGCCGCCAGGGTCATCCCGATCGCCAGCACGTCGGTGAACATGTGACCCGCGTCGGAGAGCAGCGCGAGCGACCCGGTGGCGACCGCGGTGACCGCCTCTACCAGCATGAACAGGGTCAGCAGGCCGGCCGCCCACCAGAGCCGCCGACCCCCGGCGCCGCCGCCGTCGAGGAAGGATCGTGTCCCGTGGTCGTGGCCGGCTCCCATGTGGTCCACCTTCTCCTCGCCCGCCGGGCCGCCGCCGGACTATGCGGACATTGCCATCGGTGACTGGGTACGGTGGGAGATTCTGGCGTCCCGTTATGCAATGGAAAGGAAGTTTAGTGCTATCCCGTACCCTTGCGAACGCTGTCTGTCTCACCGTCCTGGCGGTGACCGTAACCGCCGCACCCGCCGTCGCGGCGCCGGCCGGCGCGCGGCCGGCCACAATCACCCTGCCGAGCGGTTTCCAGCCGGAGGGCATCGCGATCGGTGACAAGCCGTTCGCCTACTTCGGGTCCCGTGCCGACGGCGACATCTATCGCGCGGATCTGCGCACCGGTGCGGGCGCCGTCCTCACCGAAGGCCCCGGCACCGCCTCGCTGGGCCTCAAGATCCACCGTGGCCGTCTCTTCGTGGCCGGTGGTGCCGGCGGTGACGCCCGGGTGATCGACCTGCGCACCGGGGCCGTGGTGAAGTCCTACCGATTCCGGCCGGCCGGGCCGGACACCTTCATCAACGACGTGGTCATCACCCGCGGGGCCGCGTGGTTCACCGACTCACGCAGTCTGACCCTGTTCAAGGTGCCGCTCGGACTGCCCGCCGCGGCGGTGGAGGTGCCGCTCACCGGCGACATCCAGCTCCAGGCCGGAGTGATCAACGCCAACGGCGTCAGCGCCACGCCGGACGGCCGGGGCCTGCTGATCGTCCAGTCCGGGACCGGCTTCCTCTTCCGGGTCACCCCGTCCGGCGTCACCACCCGGGTCGACCTGGGCGACACCCTGCTCACCAACGGCGACGGGCTCTGGCTCCGGGGCCGGACCCTGTACGTGGTGCAGAACCGGCTCAACCAGATCGCCGAGATCGAGCTGAACCGGTCCGGGACGGCCGGCACGCTGACCGGCGTGACCACCGACCCGGCGTTCGACGTGCCGACCACGATCGCCGAGTACGGCAAGCGCTTCTACCTGCCGAACGCCCGCTTCACCACCACACCGACACCGGAGACCACGTACGACGCGGTCTCCGTGCCGATCCCCTAGTCCTTCGGCAGCCAGCCGGGTTTCGTACCCACCGTGGTGAGCCGCTGCGTCGCCCGGGACAGGGCGACGTACAGGGTGCGGACCCCGGCCGGGTCGGTCGCGATCTGCGCCGGCTCGACCAGGACCACCGCGTCGTACTCCATGCCCTTGGCCTCCAGTGCGGTCACCACCTGGACCCGCTCCGGCAGCCCGGCCACCCAGCCGGCCACCTCGGCCTGCCGGGGCACCGGCATGATCACGCCGATCGTCCCGTCGACCTCGGCGAGCTGCTTCTCGGTCAGCTCCCGGACCGTCTCCGGCAGGCCGGCCACCGTGGCCACCACGTCGGCCGGGGCCACACCGGTGCTGCGCACCGCGGACGGCAGCGGCAGATCCGGCATGATCGTGCGGATCACCCGCGCCGCCACCTCGAAGATCTCCGACGAGTTCCGGTAGTTCGTGGTGAGCGCGTAACTGTTGCGCTTGCGGGTGCCCAGCGCCCGCTCCCGGGCCCGGTCCAGCTCCTCCGGGTCACCGGACCAGGCGGTCTGCGCCGGATCGCCGACGATCGTCCAGGAGGCGTAGGCGCCCCGCCGGCCGACCATCCGCCACTGCATCGGCGACACGTCCTGCGACTCGTCGACGACGATGTGGGCGTACTCCCGGTAGTCGTCCTCGCGCTGCAGCCCCTGGGTGCGGGCCGCCGCCTGCCGGTCGGCGAACGTGCTGACCTCCTGGACCCCGTCCCGCACGTGGAACGGGTTCTTCGACCTCTTCTGCGGCTTGCGGGGCCGGCCCATCAGCTCGTCCAGCTCGTCCAGCAGCGCCACGTCGGCGATCGTCGGCCCCTCGGTCTCCAGGGCGTCGAACGAGCCCTGCAGCGCGGTGATCTCATCGCGGGACAGGACCCCGTTCGCGTACGCCCGGAGCCGCCTCGGATCGGCCAGCCAGCGCAGCACCCGCATCGGGGTGAACCGGGGCCACCAGGCCTTCAGGAACTCCCGGAAGTCGTTGCGGTCGGCCAGCTCGGACTCGAACTCCTTCTTCTCCGGCAGCCCGCTGAGTTTCGCCTCCCGGGCCTGCGCCCACAGCACGTCGAAGACCCGGTCGAAGCCGTGCCCGCGGACCTCGTTGCGCCGGGCCCCGCGCTGCAGCACCCGCCGCCGGATCTGCTCCAGGTCCTGTGCGGTCAGCCGCAGCAGGGTGCCCCGGTAGAGCAGCTTCAGTTCGGTGGGCGCGCCCGGCACGGTGTCGTGCGAGGCGCGCTCCAGGACCCGGCGCATCCGCAGCGAGCCCTTGATCGAGGCGACCTCGCCGGTGTCGACCCGGGACGAGTCCCAGGCGGGCACCATCGAGCCGAGCGAGCGCAGGGTCGCGGTGTCCTCGCCGAGTGACGGGAGGACGGTCGCGATGTACTCGACGAACACGCCGGACGGGCCGATCACCAGGATGCCGCCGCCGGCGAACCGGGACCGGTCCGAGTACAGCAGGTAGGCCGCCCGGTGCAGGGCCACCGCGGTCTTGCCGGTCCCGGGGCCGCCGGTGACGATGGTCACACCTCCGGCGGGGGACCGGATCGCGTCGTCCTGCTCGCGCTGGATGGTGGAGACGATGTCGCGCATGCCGCGACCGGTCGCCTTGGCCAGACTCGCCAGCAGGGCGCCGTCGCCGACGACGCGCATGCCCTCCGGGGCCGCCTCCGGATCGAGCAGGTCGTCCTCGATGCCGGTGACCTTCTCCCGGCTCGACTGGATCATCCGGCGGCGGATCACGCCGAGCGGCTCGGCGGGGGTGGCCCGGTAGAACGCCGCGGCCGCCGGTGCCCGCCAGTCCACGACCAGCGGCTTGGAGCCGTCGTCGCGGATACCCATCCGGCCGACGTAGTGGGTGGCCCCGTCCAGCTGGTCGAGGCGGCCGAAGACCAGGCCCTCGTATTCGGTGTCCAGGGCGTGCCGGCGGCGGGCCGCGTGGAAGACCATCGCATCCCGTTCCACCAGCGCGCCGAAAGTGCCGACTCCGGCGAGCTGATAGCCCTCCTTCTCGGCACGCGACGCGTTCTTGCGCAGCTCGGCGAGACGGGTATACACCCGGTCCACGTGCTGCTGCTCGACCGCGATCTCCTGCTGCAGGACAGTGGTGTCGCTCAAGTCCGTTGCTCTCCCTCTCGTGGCGCACCACCAGTCGCGCAAACGCGCTCGCGCGAAGGGGGCAATCGAACCTACTCCTGCCCGCACGCCCGCGTCGAACGCGCCCGGACGCGTGAACGTCTCACGGTCGTCCTCGAATCACCGCGAGGTGTGCATTTCCCCGGAAAACGAAACGACTACGCGGCCCTCTGGCAGCGGGTGGTGTCCGTGATCGGTCGCCGGGCCCGCTTCGCCTGCCGCGCCACCCGGCGGACCACGGTCAGCAGCGCCGCGGACACCGCCTCCGGCTGTTCCAGCGGCAGCATGTGCCCGGCGCCGGGCACCACGGTCATCTCGGCACACGGCAGCGCCCGCGCGATCGACTCGGCGCACGCCGGCGGGGTCAGCCGATCTCGTCCGCCGACCAGCACCGCGGCCGGCATGTCCCCGAGTTCGGCCAGGGTGTCCAGGCGCCGCTGGGTGCCGATCGAACCGCGGAACCCGCCGATCGAACTCAGCGGGGCCCGGCCCAGGGCTCGCATGGTCAGGAGCATGGCCTCCTCGCCGCACTCGTCGCCGAAGAGCAGCCAGCGCAGGGCCGGCCGCAGCGCGGGCATGATCACCCGGTGCGGGTGCCAGGCGCCGGAGCGGGCGAGCAGGCCGGCGCCCAGGGTCTCGCCGAGGCGCAGCACCGTCGCCAGCTGTGGGGGCAGGCCGTACCGGGTGTGGGCGTGGCCCTCGGCGGTGGTCGACACCAGCAGCAGCCCGGCCACCCGGGAGGTGAACTCGGCGCGGTGGCGGTGGGCGTACTCCATCACCGTCATGCCGCCCATCGAGTGGCCGGCCAGCACGACCGGGCCGGTGGGGGCGTAGTGGCGGATCACCTCGGCCATGTCGTCACCCAGCTGCGCGAGAGTGGCCGAGGACGGGTCGGTGGCGCTCGACCGGCCGTGGCCGCGGGTGTCGTACGCGATCACGCGTGGCGCCTTGCGCCCGATCCCGCTGAGTGCCTCGATCTGATGCCGCCAGGTCCGCCGGTCCTGGCACCAGCCGTGCGACAGCACGACGGTGACCGCGGCGTCCTGGGGGCCGGAGACGGAGACGTTCAGACGGATGCCGTCAGCGAGCGTGATCATGGGTACCTCCGCGCGGTTCACGGTCCCCGCAGTACCCGCGGGTAATAAGCATCACTCGTACGAGCTGATATTTCCAGCATGTTTCGGCGGAACTTCCGCTCCGGGCGTACCGATCCTCCCCGGATGTCGGCCAGGACAGTGAGTTAGCTCGCAGTGACTTCGCCGGACGCCTCGGGCAGCGAAAATGTCCACCATGACGGCCACTCGCGACGCACAGGTCAGCACCCCCGCAGCCGCCTTGAGCGAACTCATCGCGGGTAACAAACGTTTTGTCCACGGCAGCCCTCGGTACGGGCACGACGTCACCCAGGCGGCCGCCACCGCTAATCAGCAGAAGCCCCACTCGCTGGTGTTCGGCTGTATCGACTCCCGGGTTCCCCTGGAGGCGATCTTCGACCAGTCGTTCGGCGCGATCGCGGTGGCCCGTTCCGGCGCGCACGTGCTCGACCGCTCCCTGATCGGTTCGATCAACTTCGCGGTGGCCGAGCTGAGCGTCTCCCTGGTCCTGGTGGTCGGCCACAAGCGCTGCGGGGCGGTGACCGCGACGGTCGAGGCGCTGCGGGCCGGTGCCACCGTCGGCGGCGACGTGGGCTACGTCGGCTATCTGGTCGACGAACTGGCCCCGGCGGTACGCGAGGCGGGTCTCGAGGGTGAGGACGCGACTGAGAAGGCGATCCGGATCAACGTGAGCCGGACCGTCGAGCGGCTGCGGAACGTGCCGGGCCTGGCCGAGGAGATCGCGGCCGGCCGGGTGGACGTGGTCGGCGCCGTCTACGACCTGGACAGCGGCTGGGTCGAGTTCCTGCCCTGATCCACTGATCATGCAAAAAGGCACCGCCCCGGCTCGATCAGCCGGGGCGGTGCCTTTTACAAGCGTGGATCAGCCCTCGAAGACGCCAGCGTCCACGAGGCGCTTCTCGGTGGTGTCCCACCCGTGCTCCGGGTTGGTGCTGTGCAGGCTGTTCAGCTCGGTGCGGATCTTCGAACCGTGACCGGCCGCGGACAGGATCCGGATCTCCTCGACGAAGGCGTCGGAGTCGGTCCTGAGGTGCGCGGTCTTGCCGTTGGTCAGGTTGCGCACGTACGCGAAGCGGCCGTTGGCGAGCGGGATGAGGTACTTGTACTCACCGAGCACGCTGAGGGCTCCACCGGTGCCCTGGCCGGCGCGGACTGATGCGCGGGCGGTCTTTGAAGTGTTGCTCGCCACGGCGGTACTCCTTGGAGAAAGCTGAGAAGAGTAGATAAAAAGGCCGTGGCAACTCTACACGACGGCCGGTCAACCATACCGTCAGAGCAGGTAACGGCGTTGGGCAGGGTATGCCACTACGGCTGCTCCCATAGTCGATGTTGCGGATTCCCTGGCGCACCGTCCGCACCACGCGGCATCATGGGACACGATCAACCGCGGTCGAGGTCGTAGGGGAAGACGCACCTCGGTCTCCGGGAGGTCACCGTGCCAACGTGTGGCGTCGTATACGTCCACTCGACCCCACTCGCCGTGTGCCAGCACGTCGAATGGGCGATCGCGCGCGTCCTTACCGCGCCGGTCAAACTGCAATGGACCGTGCAACCGGTCGATCCGAGCATGCGCCGAGCTGAGTGCAGCTGGACCGGCCGGGCCGGAACTGGCGCCGAGTTGGCTGCTGCCCTGCGACAGTGGCCCATGATCAGGTTCGAGGTTACCGAGGAGCCCAGTCCGGGTGTCGACGGGGAGCGGTTCATGCACGTTCCCGGTCGCGGGCTGTTCCACGGGGTCATGGGCGCGTCGGGCGACATCCAGATCGGCGAGGACCGGCTGCGCGCCATCATGTCCTCGGCCCGGGCGCCCGAGGCGCTGTCGCACGCGCTGGAGAAGGCGCTCGGCACCGCTTGGGACGTCGAGCTGGAGCCGTTCCGCTACGCGGGTGACGGCGCACCGGTGACCCTGCTCACCAGGGTCGGCTGACCGTGCTCACCGGAGTCGGCTGGCGGTGTTCACCAGGATCGGCTGACGGCCGTTCCGTGGGGCCGCTCGTCCGGACCGGGCAAATCGCCCTGAATCATGTCCGGGACACGACGGGGTCCAAGTAGCGACGTTTGCCGTGAACTGGTTCGATGGCGATCGTGAGAAACCTGTCGCGCGCGCTGGCCGTACCCCTGGTTCTGCTCCTCGGGGGTTGTGGCGACGAACCGGCGCCGGTGACGACCGCGCCGAGCGCCGCCGCTCCGGTGCCGGATTCCGGAAACGCCTCGGGCAGTGCCCCGCCCCCGTCGACCACCGCCGATCCGGCCGCCCGCGCGGCGGAGATCGTGGCCCGGCTCAGCGACGAGGACCTGGCCGGACAGGTGCTGATGCCGTACGCGTACGGCAGCTCCGCGACCGAGATCGACACCGACAACGCGAAGGCCAACCAGGGGCTCGCCGGGGTGAACACCCCGGCCGAGATGATCACCAAGTACAAGCTAGGCGGCATGATTCTGGTCGGCTTCACCGTCGACGACCCGACCAGCAAGACCAACCCCACCACCAACGTGGAGAACCCGAAGCAGGTCCGCGCCCTCACCGCCGGCCTGCACGAGGCGTCCCGGAACCTGCCGGCCTCCGCCCCGCTGATGATCGGCATGGACCAGGAGTACGGCGTCGTCACCCGGGTCACCGAGGGCGTCACCATGCTGCCGGCCGCGATGGCCTTCGGCGCCGCCCGCCAGCCCGCGCTCACCGAGGCGGCCTGGCGCGCCGCCGGTGAGGAACTCGCCGCGATGGGCGTCACCGTCGACTTCGCCCCGGTTGCCGACACCCTCAACACGCGCGGCGGCGGAGTGATCGGCTCCCGCTCCTTCGGCAGCGACCCGAAGGTCAACGCCGACCAGGTCGCCGCTTCCGTCCGCGGTCTGCAGGCGGCCGGGGTGGCCGCCGCGATCAAGCACTTCCCGGGCCACGGCCACACCACCGCGGACAGCCACGACGAACTGCCGGTGATCGGCCAGAACCGCAAGACGTGGGAGACCCAGGATCTGCCGCCGTTCCAGGCCGGCGTGAAGGCCGGCGCAGGCCTGGTGATGTCCGGTCACCTGAACCTGCAGTCGGTCGACAAGGGGGTGGCCGCCACCTTCTCCCACAAGATCATGACCGACGTGCTGCGCGGTCAGCTCAAGTTCACCGGCGTGGCCGTCACCGACGCGATGAACATGGCGCCGGCCAGGAAGTGGCCCGCCGGGGAAGCCGCGGTCCGGGCCCTCAACGCCGGCAACGACATGCTCCTGATGCCGCCGGACATCGCCGCCGCCCGCGACGGCATCCTTGCCGGACTGAAGGACGGCTCGCTGAAGCGGGAACGCCTCACCGAGGCCGTCACCCGCATCCTGACGCTGAAGTTCACCACAGCGTTGACCCCGCAACCGGAACTCTCCGTGGTCGGCTCCCAGACCCACGCACAGGCTGTGACCGCCCTCAACGCCGCCGCGGTGACCGTGCTCCGCGGCGCGTGCACCGGCGCACTGGTCACCGGCCCGGTCTCGGTCACCGCCCCGGCCAGCCGCGAGGTGGCCCGGGTCAACCTGATCAAGGCGCTGCAGGCCGAGGGAGTCCAAGTCCAGACGTCCGGCGGCTCCGTCGTCCGGTTGGTCGGTTACGGTGACGAGCGTGTCGACCTCGACGACGCGGCCGCCGTCACGGTCATGATGGACTCGCCGGGCCTGCTGGCCCAGGCGCAGACACCCACCCTGCTCGCGACGTACTCCTCCAGCAAACTCTCACTCACCGCACTCGCCGCCGTCATCGCGGGCAAGGCGAAGGCGTCCGGCCGGTCACCCATCGCGGTCGGCAACCTGCCCCGGAGTGCTTGCGCCAAATAGCCTTTCCGGTACGGGTAGGCACAGTCGCGTGCCTACCCCGCGAGGTCCGCGGGACACCGGGCCGCCCCGCGACCGCCGGGCCGAATGCGCTGCTCACCGCCAGAACAGCAAAAGCCCGGCTCTCATCGAGCCGGGCGACCCCGCACCCCGACGCAAGGCCGAATGGTCTTCTGCGTGCCGACTTGAGGTGCGGTTCGGACCGTGACTCGGCACGCAAGGCCGGGTGGCTTCTTGCGTGCCGAGTTCGGGTGCGAAGCGCACCGTGACCGGGGAGACCTGGGGATCAGGGCCTGGTGAAGATCAGCGCCACGTTGTGGCCGCCGAAGCCGAACGAGTTGTTCATCGCCGCCTGAAGCTCGGCGGGACGCGCCTTGTGGGCCGCTACCTCGAGGTCGAGACGCTCGTCGGGATCGTCGAGGTTGATCGTCGGAGGGATGACACTGTCCCGGATGGCCAGGATGGTGGCGATCGACTCGAGCGCGCCGGCCGCACCGAGCAGGTGACCGGACATCGACTTGGTCGAGGTCAGGATCGGGTGACCACCGATGGCCTCCCGGATGCCCTTGATCTCGCCCATGTCGCCGACCGGGGTCGAGGTGGCGTGCGCGTTCACGTGCTGGATGTCGGCGCCGGTCAGGCCGGCGTCCTGGATCGCCATCCGCATGGCGCGGATTCCGCCACGGCACTCCGGGTCGGGCTGGACGATGTCGAACCCGTCGGAGGTGATGCCCGCACCGGCGATCCGCGCGTAGACCCGGGCGCCACGGGCAGCGGCGTGGTCGGCCCGCTCCAGGACGAGCGTGCCGGCTCCCTCACCGAGGACGAAGCCGTCCCGGTTCTTGTCCCACGGGCGAGACGCCCGCTGCGGGTCGTCGTTGCGGGTCGACATGGCCCGCATCGAGGCGAAACCGGCGATCGGCAGCGGGTGCACGACCGCTTCGGTGCTGCCGGCCACGACCACGTCGGCCCGGCCGAGCCGGATCAGGTCGAAAGCCAGCGCGACGGCTTCGGCGCCGGTGGCACAGGCGCTCGCCATGGCGCGGACGCCAGCCTTGGCCCCGAGTTCCAGGCCGATGTACGCCGCCGGGCCGTTCGGCATCAGCATCGGCACGGTGTGCGGGCTGACCCGCCGCGGTCCCGACTTCTCCAGGATGGCGTTCTGGCCGAGGGTGGTGAGCACCCCGCCGATGCCGGTGCCGTAGCTGACGGCCAGCCGCTCCGGGTCGAACCCGGATTCGGCCAGTCCGGAGTCGGCCCAGGCCTCGCGGGACGCGATCACGCCCATCGCCTCGGCCCGGTCCATCCGGCGCAGCTTGACCCGGTCGATCAGTTCGGACGGATCCACCTTGAGCTGGGCGGCGATCCGGACCGGCAGTTCACCGGCCCACTCCTGGGTGAGAGGACTCACCCCGGAGCGGCCGGCGAGCATGGCGTCCCAGGTGGACGCGACGTCCCCGCCGAGCGGGGTCGTCGCGCCGAGCCCGGTGACGACGACGTCTACGTAGCTCATGTCAGTGGTTCGCCTCGATGTAGTTGACGGCGTCGCCGACGGTCTTGAGGTTCTGGACCTCGTTGTCCGGGATCTTGACGCCGAACTTCTCCTCGGCGGCCACCACGACCTCGACCATGGACAGCGAGTCGACGTCCAGGTCGTCGGTGAAGGACTTCTCCTCGGCGACGTCGTCCGGGTTCACCCCGGCGACCTCCTCGAGGATTTCACCGAGGCCGGAGGTGATCTCTGCGCGAGTTGCCATTGTGAAAATCTCTCTTCTCTATGGTGCGGATTGTCGTCAGCCAGAAAGAGCCGCTGCTCAGGGGCAGCGGATGACCTGGCCGGCGTAGGTGAGGCCACCGCCGAAGCCGAAGAGCAGCACCGGCGCCCCGGAGGGCACCTCGCGGCGCTCGATCAGCTTGGACAGGGCCAGGGGGACACTCGCGGCGGACGTGTTGCCCGACTCGACGAGGTCCTTGGCGACGATCGCGTCCGGGCTCAGGCCGAGCCGCTTCACGATGCCGTCGATGATCCGGGTGTTGGCCTGGTGCGGGACGAAGGCGGCCAGCTCGGACGGCTCGATGCCGGCCCGCCGGCAGACCTCGGCCGCGAACGGCGCAAGCTCGGTGGTGGCCCAGCGGAACACCACCTGGCCGGTCTGCTTGATGTACGGCCGCCAGCCCGCGATGGTCAGGGCGTCGCCCTTGTCCGGCGCGGAACCCCACAGCACCGGGCCGATCTGCGCCTCCTCACCCTCGGCGACCGCGCTGACCACCGCAGCGCCCGCGCCGTCGGCGAAGAGCACGGCGGTGGTGCGGTCGGACCAGTCGACCACGTCGGAGAGCTTCTCCGCGCCGATCACCAGGGCGTTGCGGGAGGCACCGGCCTTGATCGCGTGATCGACGGTGGCGAGCGCGTAGGAGAAGCCGGAGCAGGCGGTGTTCAGGTCGAACGCGGCCGGGGCCTTGATACCGAGCCGGGCCGCGACCGCGGTGGCCACGTTGGGGCAGCGGTCTTCGGCCGAGCACGTCGCGACGACGACCATGTCGATGTCGGCGGCGGCGATACCGGAGGTGGCGAGTGCCTTCTCGGCGGCGAAGACGGCCATGTCGGCGACCGACTCGCTGCCCGCGATCCGACGCTCGGCGATACCGACCCGGTCCCGGATCCACGCGTCGTTGGTGTCCAGGGTGTTGGCGAGGTCGTCGTTGGTGACCACACGCGAGGGCTGATAGTGGCCCATCGCGACGATGCGGGATCCCGCGGTCATCGTGTCTCTCCTTGGATGCGGGCGATCAGATCGCGGGCGGCGGGCAGGTCGTCGGGCGTGTTCAGGGTGACGATCTCGGGTGCCCCGTCGCCCTTGAGCTCCCGCTTGATCAGGCCCGCGAGGGTGCCCGCCGGGGGTAGTTCGATGATGCCGGTGACACCCAGGTCCTTGAGGGTGGACATGCAGAGGTCCCACCGGACCGGGGCGGTGACCTGGCGGATCAGGCGGCTCAGCATCTCGGTGCCGGAGCTGACGGCGGTGCCGTCCAGGTTCGACAGCAGGGTGCGGGCCGGATCCTGCACGGTCACCCCGGCCGCCACGGCGGCGAGGGCGGTCTCGGCGGGGGCCATGAACGGCGTGTGGAACGCGCCGGCCACCTTCAGCGCGATGACCCGGGCCTTGGCCGGGGGCGCGGCGGCGAAGTCGGCCAGTGCGGGAAGGGCACCGGCGGCGACGATCTGTCCGGCGCCGTTGCGGTTGGCCGGGACCAGCCCGTGCTTCTCGATGGTGGCGACCACCTCGTCCGGGTCGCCGCCGAGGACGGCGCTCATCCCGGTCGGCTCCAGGGCGCAGGCGGCGGCCATCTCCCGGCCGCGGACCCCGGAGAGCGTGATCGCGGACTCGGCCGAGAACACTCTGGCGACGGCGGCCGCGCCCAGTTCGCCGACACTGTGGCCGGCGATCACGCCGACACCGTCCAGCGGAAGCTGTTCGGCCGCGAGCAGAGCGGCGGCGACCAGCAGCGGCTGGGTCCGGGCGGTGTCCTTGATCTCCTCGGCGTCGGCACGGGTGCCGAGATGCAACAGGTCGACGCCGGCGAGGGCGGACCACTCGGTGAGGCGGGCCTCGGTACCGGGGAGGTCGAGCCAGGGAGTCAGGAAGCCGGGCTTCTGGGAGCCCTGGCCGGGCGAGAGTACGGCGAGCACGGACTCGACTCTTCCGGATCAGACGGCATTGTGCGGTAGCCGGGCACGACGAAACCCTACGACCAGGGTTGTAGGTTTCCTACAAAACAGGTGTGGACTTGGGTAACTTACGCACCATTTATGCTGGCTGGTGGTGTGGCGGATGGTGAGAGATCCCGCTCACGTAGCCGGGTCGAGGCGCCCCACAGTCAGGGCGATTCGCAGCGCGAAGGCGTCCCGGCCGTCCAGCGGGGAGAGCGCGGTGACCTCGGCGACCCGGCGCAGACGGTAACGGACCGTGTTCGGATGGACGTAGAGCTCCCGGGCCGCGCTCTCCAGCACGCCCCCCGAGGCGAAGAAGGCGTCCAGGGTCTCCAGCAGTCCACTCCCGGCCCGGGTCAGCGCACCGAAGACGTCGTGCCGGAGCCGGCGCCGGGCGTCCATGTCACCGGAGAGCACCCGCTCGGGCAGCAGATCGTCGGCGGCCACCGGGGACGGCGCCCCGGGCCAGGCCTGCGCCGCCCGGAACCCGGCCAGGGCGGCGCGCGCCGACTCGGTGGCCTGGTCCAGTGAGGGGACCGCGGGCCCGACCACGACCGGGCCCTCGCCGAACGCGGAGCCGAGCGCGGTCGCGGCGGCGACCGGGTCGGTGGCCCCGCCGATCACCACCACCAGCCGGTCACCGTGCACCCCGCCGATCACCTCGAGCCGGGAGCGGCGGGCGGCCCGGTAGACCGCGTGCAGCACCGCGCTGATGTCGCCACCGGGGGAACGGCCCACCACGACCGCGACCGGGGGTGCGTCCGCCCAGCCCAGGGCGGCGGCCCGGCTGGCCAGCACGTCGGAGGAGTCGCCGCGCAGCAGGGCGTCCACGAGCAGCGCCTGCAGGCGGGCGTCCCAGGCGCCGCGGGACTCGGCGGCCCGCGCGTAGACCCGGGCGGCCGAGAAGGCGATCTCCCGGGAGAACCGCAGGATCGCCTGGATCAGCGCCTCGTGCTCGCCGTCTTCGGCGAACCCGGGTACCTCGGCCTCGGCGACGTCGATCGTCGCTTTGATCAGCTGCACGGTGTGGGTCAGCGTGATGACCCGGGTCAGCGCCCGGGGCGCGGCGGCGAACACCTCGTCGGAGATCTCGGTGCTGGCCGCGACCGTGCCGCCGGAGCGGAGCCACTCGACCAGGGACCGGACGCCGGCTTGTGCGACGAGCATCACCCAGGACCGCTGATCGGCCGGGAGTGCCCGGAACCACGGCAGTGTCTCGTCCATCCGCGCCACCGCCGAGCTGGCCAGGGCGCCAGCGTGCCGCTCGATCCGGCGTAGCGTGCCCGGGAGCAGCGGTTTGGCCGGGGTGTCCGGACGGGCGGCCGCTGCCGGACCGGTGTCGGTGTCTGCCACGGGCTCAGGGTTGCACGCCGGTGCGGCCGTCCGGCATCCGGATGACAGGAGAGAAAGCACCGGACGCCGAGCGATTTAGGGGTTTTTATGACATTTGCCCGCTGTAGCGGTGCGCCTCTCCCGTGATTTCTGTCGGTGACCTGGCAAGGTGTCGGACGGCGGTCCGGGCGGGGGACGGGTCCTGTGGCGCGACGCGAGACAGGACCTCACACCGGGCGACGCGGTGCCGATGAGGAAGCGGTGCCGGAAGCCGGTGCCGAGGGCACGGATCGAGGAGGCGAGATGATGGAACGGGACGACGCGTTCGCGCGTACCGACAGGGATCCCGCCGTCGACGACCCGGCAGTGTCGCCGGCCGACGAGGAGCCGGTGGCCGAGACCGGCATGGGACGGGTCGGTTGCCGTACCGACCTGCGGGGCTGGGCTGGCGCCCACCTGCACGGCGCGGTCCGCCCGCGCCGCCGCGCCGCCGGCCGAGGCCGTCCGCCGGGTCGCTGGTGCTGAGTCGGCCGGCCCGCACTGCCGGGCGGCGGCGAGACGTGGGGCCGGCGCCGGGCATCTCCCCGATCGGGTGAGTACGGGGTGGCTACGGGCGCGTTTCGCCCCCGTACGGCCGTCGCACTGGTCTGGTTGGGTCGGTGGATGACAAACGACGGCAGATCCTCGATCAGGCGCTGGCTCTGGTGGACGAGCGTGGGCTCGCGGCGATGTCGATGCGGGCCGTCGCGGAACGGGTCGGGCTCACCTCGATGGCGCTCTACCCGTACGTCGGAGGTAAGGACGCACTGCTCGACGGCCTCGTCGACCTCCTGCACCTGGAACTGGGCGTCGCCGTGGGCGGCGATCCGGCGGACATCGACTGGCAGCACCGCCTGTGCGCGGTCGGCCGGGCGGTCCGCTCGCTGGCCCGCGCCCACCCCAGTGCCTTCCCGCTGCTGCTGAACCGCTCGGCGGCCGGCCCGGCGGCGGCTTGGCTGGCCGGGGCACTGCAGGGCATCCTCGCCGACGCCGGGGTGCCCGGCTCCGAAGTGATCCGGACTGCCCGGCTGATCTGCGCGTTCCTGCTCGGTTACACGACCGGTGAGGTCACCGGCGGCCTGCCCGGATCGAACCCGGAAACGCTTGAGGGCGCCGCCGAGTTCGATGCCGACCTGGAGGATCTGGTCCGCCTGGTCGAGAACACGGCGGCGCCCTCGCGGAACGCCGAACAGCCGGAGAGTGTCAGACCCGCCGGCGGATGAGGAACGCCATCCCGGCCAGCCCGGTCAGGATGACCAGCAGGATCGCTCCGTTGAGCAGGAACAACTGCCGGAACTCACCGAACGCCTGGGTGACCTCGGTCATCGCGTTGGCGTCGTCCGCGGCCAGATCGGTCCCGACGCCGCCGCCGATGCCGTTGCTCACGACGTCAGGCTTGCCGTCCACCGGTGCGCCGCTGAGTCGCAGCGCCTCCGGCATCGAGAGCCGGCCGTAGAACCAGCCCTCCGGCTTCTTGCCGCCCGGCTGTTTGGCCGGGCGATGTGCCCGCGGGCCACCGGCGGCCAGCGGGTAGAGGTGGTAGACCTGATTCGGTGCGTCCTTCACCAGGAGCGTCACCGTGTACTTCGGGCCGAGCTTCGCCGCTTTCGGAGCCGACGTCGACGACGAGGTCGACGATGACGCCGTAGCCAGCCAGTTGACCTCACTCATCAACATCTGGAAAAGCTTCGGCCGATCCTCCTGCCGGACCACGATCGCCTCGGCGACGTCCGCGCCGGCAATCGAGACCGCGGTCGGCTTCGGTGCCGCCTTCGGCGCTGCATGAGCGGCCGGAGCCGCCCCGAACGACAACGCCAGAGCCACGGCCGCAGCCGCAGTCGCCGACACCAGCCTGTGGAACGTCCCCCGCACCATCCGACCTCCCCGCCCGTGGATGGACCCACACAAGTCGCTGCTCTGCCCGGTGGTGGAACCGCGCAAACCGCCCATGCCTCCAGACTTCCCCGACACAGGCCCGCCCGCAATGTGAGGCGGGGTGAATGGGAACCATGTGAGAGAAGGCCGTGAAGACGGAACCGGCCGTGAATCAGCGGCCGAATAGTACCGACCCCCCGCAAACGGCGGACCGGTGGTCACCCTGGTGACGGAGCGCATCGCCGCCGTCGACGACCGGCTATGAACAGCGGGCCGTCGACAGCGGCAAAGCTACTCAGAGGCGGGCGCGAGCTGCGGAGATCCTAGCCAGCGTACGGTCCCGGCCGAGCAGTTCGATAGACTCGAAAAGCGGGAGCCCGATCGTCCGACCGGTCACCGCCACCCGTACCGGCGCCTGGGTCTTACCCAATTTGAGACCTCGCGCCTCGCCGACCGCCTCGAGTGCGGCCTTCAAAGACTCCGCGGTCCAGTCCGGGAGCGCGCCGAAGGCGGCCGCCGCGCCGTCCAGGATGTCCGCCGCGCCCTCCTTCATCGCTTTCGCCCACGACGTCTCATCTCGCACCGGCTCGTCGAGGAAGAGGAAGTCGACGTTCTCCACGATCTCGGCGAGCACCGCGATCCGGGTCTGAGCCAGCGGGGCGATGGTGGCGAAGACCTCGGTGTCGAACTTCTCCGGGTCCCACGACGGCGCCGGGATGGTCTCGGTGCCGGTCAGCCACGGCGCGCAGACCTGGGTGAACTCGCTGACCGAGAGGGCCCGGATGTACTCCCCGTTGAACGCCCGCAGCTTCTTCACGTCGAAGAAGGCGGGGGCGTGGTTGACCTCTTCGAGGTGGAACTCCTCCTCGATCACCGACCACGGGACGATCTCGCGGTCCCCGGACGGCGCCCAGCCGAGCAGCAACAGGTAGTTGCGCAT